>NZ_AP038333.1:3540220-3862058 GCF_047159385.1 Alteromonas sp. D210916BOD_24 | reverse complement strand
CAGGACGAGTCCACACGTCATATCACCAAGCAGTGACCGCGACGGGAAGGTTGTCCTCTACCGATCCAAATTTGCAAAACATTCCCATTAGAAACGAGGAAGGTCGTCGAGTACGACAAGCGTTTATCCCAAGAGAGGGTAACAAGATTGTTGCCGCCGACTACTCACAGATCGAATTGCGAATAATGGCTCATCTTTCCGGAGACAAGGGTTTGCTGGACGCTTTCGCTCACGGTAAAGATATCCATAAAGCCACCGCTGCCGAAGTATTTGGTGTTGCACTTGAAGAGGTAACAACAGAACAACGCCGCAGTGCAAAAGCTATTAATTTCGGACTTATCTACGGTATGAGCGCCTTTGGGCTTTCTAAACAGCTCAATATTCCTCGAAATGAAGCACAAAAGTACATGGACCTCTACTTTGAACGCTATCCAGGGGTGCTAGCATATATGGATACCACCCGTGAAGGTGCAAAGGAAAAAGGATATGTAGAAACGGTATTTGGGCGACGTTTGTATTTACCGGATATCAAAGCCAGCAATGGTGCCCGCCGCAAGGGAGCAGAACGGGCAGCGATCAATGCCCCAATGCAAGGCACTGCGGCAGATATCATCAAGATGGCCATGATCAAAGTTGATGAGTGGATTGCCAAATACGCGTCTGAGGACGTTACCATGATGATGCAGGTACACGATGAACTGGTATTTGAAATAAAAGCAGACAAAGTGACTGAGCACGTGGCTACCATTACTTCCCTCATGGAAAATGCAGCAACACTGAATGTGCCATTAGTGGTAGAAGCTGGCGTGGGAGACAATTGGGACGAAGCGCACTAATTTGGTAATTAGATTACAGCTTTAAGTGAAATTGCGTCATTTAATTATCAAATTTGGTAATTAAATTACAAACCTTCCTTGCCTTTTCCCCACTTTGTTGTAATATTACAAATGTAGGGTACAGAGGTGAGAAAGCTGTTTTCAAACCTTTGCTTTAACCCCGACAGTTTTGTCGGGGTTTTTTTATGTCAAAAACAAAACTAATACTATTAAATATCAATAACTTAAAAACTAAGCGTCATATTTTTTCATTTTTGTTGAACTTCTCTGTATCACAACACTCTATATATTCGGTTTTTATGTGTTTTCTCTCAGTTCACGCCTCGCACTATGCGAGGCGTTCTTTTTTGTCATGCGCTAGCGACAACTCTTCACTTACACTTCGCCGTCACCCTGCGCTTCAGTTGGCGCTTTATCTAAACCGAACCACCCATCTAGCACACGCTCCAGCTCTGGTAGTCCATGTTTATTTAACGATGAGAAAGTTTGAACTGTAACATCACCCATAAATGCTAATGCGGCTTCACGGGCCATCAACAGTTGTGCTTTGCGTTTGCCGCTTTTTAATTTATCCGCTTTAGTCAGCAGCGCTAGAACAGGAATATTGGAATCGACTGCCCAGTGAATAAGATCCTGATCCAAATCTTTAAAGGGGTGACGAATATCCATTAAGACCACTAACCCTTTTAGTGACTTGCGCTTTTGAAGGTACTCGCCAAGTGATGCTTGCCACTTCTTTTTCATTGCGACGGGAACCTTGGCAAATCCGTATCCGGGTAAGTCTACCAACCTCAAGTTTTCTTCTAACTCGAAAACATTGATAAGTTGCGTGCGCCCTGGTGTTTTACTGGTACGCGCCAGATTCTTTTGGCGTGTTAACGTGTTTAACGCGCTTGATTTACCTGCATTTGAGCGACCTGCAAACGCCACTTCAATGCCTGTATCGTCTTTTAAATGACGAATATCAGGTGCACTGGTAAAGAATTTTGCTTTGGTGTAATACGACATCTAGACTAATCTCCACATGCGTCACAACCTTCGGTTTACAGTTTTTTAATAAATAAACCAACTAAAAACCATAGTTTTATCATGGAATAGGTTTTTCTGACGCGTTAAATGTGTAAAATACGCATGATATCACGTATATCACGCGAGCCGTTGGATCCATTTAAGAGATTTATTATGAAAAAATTGTGTTTGTTGGTATGTATGTCTTTAGGTTTAAGCGCAACTGCTATGGCAGAAGGTGATGCCGAGGCAGGTAAAGCGAAGTCGGCAGTATGTGCAGCCTGTCATGGCCCTGATGGCAACAGCATGATTGACATGAACCCTAAACTGGCTGGTCAACACGAAAAATATATTGTTAAGCAACTTACTGAATTTAAGTTAGCTTCTCAAACTGGTGGCGAAGAAGGGCGTAACAACGCTGTAATGAATGGCATGGCAGTCCCACTTTCAGAGCAAGACATGAAAGACCTAGCTGCTTATTTTTCCAGCCAAGACGCGAAGCCAGGCGAAACCCCAGAGCAATACGTTGAAGCAGGCAGAGCACTTTATCAAGGTGGTGATGAGTCTCGCGGCTTAACAGCCTGTATTGCTTGTCATGGTCCCAAAGGAGACGGTATGGGTCTGGCTGGCTTCCCTGATATCAGTGGTCAGCATGCAACATACACCGCTTCACAATTGAAAGCATTCCGTTCAGGCCAACGCCACAATGATATGAACGGTATGATGCGCGATATTGCGATGAAATTAACAGATGAAGATATCGAAGTTTTATCTAATTATATCGCGGGCTTACATTAATTCTTTAACAAATTAGCTCTCTTTGTTAATTTTTTGTTACCGAAAAAGTTGTATTTTGAAAATATTCGTGTAATCTAACGGCGTAGTTTGTAGGTGCCTTTGAAAAGCTACAAGCTAAATAACAAGAATAATAATAAAAATGCAGCATGGAAGACGGGATAAAGCGCCAAGAAGGCCAACAACAAAAATATCGCTCTGCTAATAATAAAAATAAGGGGAGCACAGCTAGGGAAGCAATCTACACATAGATGTGTATAACGGGAGAGGTGTCATCTGACACTCATACAAAGTAAGGTGATGGCGTCAGCTATCACCTTTTTCTTTTTGGATTTCTCAATTTTTCTAACTCCACTTTATCAATTCAATCTTGTTATGCATTGCCCGCTCTGTAAAAACACTCAATCTATTCTCGACTATGCCAGTGACAAAAAGCGGCATTATTTGCAATGTCTAGAGTGTGAACTTGTATTCGTCTCTCCTCCCTTTTTACCTTCACTTACACAAGAAAAGCAGGAATACGATTTACATGAAAATAGTTTTGAAGACGAAGGTTACCGAAAGTTCTTAGGAAAGGTTTTAGCCCCACTTTCAGCGCATATCATTCACCGCGATAATGAAGTATTAAGAGGCTTGGATTTTGGTTGTGGCCCCGCGCCTGTACTGGCAAATATGCTGGAAAATTTGGGTATTTCAATGTGCACTTATGACCCATTTTATGCCAATCATCCCGATGTACTAGAAGGCGCATACGATGTTATTACCTGTACTGAAGCTATCGAGCACTTTCATCAGCCACACAAAGAGTGGGCGCTATTAAGCAAACTTTTATCTGTCAACGGTATACTTATCATTATGACAAAGCGGGTCATCGATAAATCCCGGTTTGTTCAATGGCACTACAAAAACGACCCCACTCATGTCAGTTTTTTCAGTGAAGCGACCTTTCGCTATTTAGCAGCCAAAGCTGGCTTTACTGTCACCTTTCCTACCAATGACATTGCAATAATGATAAAACCGCAATGACATGGGTGATATGCACCAAGGCACCGCATAATCGCATAATTTAGCAACGCCAACTTTTACAATAATATTGCGTTCATAGGTAAAAGGGGCCTTGATTTTCTATGTTTAACCCAAAGATCGATACGCCCGCATCAAATCGCGCTATAATAGCGGTGTTTTTTCATTCTCTTTTTTTAATTGGAAACTATGGCACGTTCAAAGAAAACTCGTAAAGTCGGCCTTATCGGCGTTCGAAAAGATCCAGACTTTAAACCTAGCGAAAACCGCAAGTCAGACTCACCTCGACCTAAAAAGCACAAAGGTAAGCCTGCAGGTAGCCGCCACAACGTTGAGCAGAAAAAAGTATCTGGTAAAAAAAGTACAGAGAAAAAAGATCCTCGCTTAGGCAGTAAAAAGCCTATTCAGTTGGTTAAGGCGGTAACCCCCACTGCAACTGAAAAGAAAAAGTACGCGACTCCGGCTCAAGAGCTAGCGGCGTTAGAAGCAGATCAACGTTTGTCTGATTTACTCGATAAGCTTGATGAAGGAAAATCACTGACACGTGAGCAACAGGCGTATGTTGATGAGAAGATGGCCCGTCACCGCATTCTGTGTGATCTACTGGGCATTGTTGATGAAGACGATGAAGAAGAAGATATCGATCCGTTTAAAGATTTAGACGCGATTAATATTGATGACTTTAAGCACTAATTTAACGATGTAGGAAGAGTTATGCTTTGGGCAGTATTAGCAGGCATTGCACTTTTAATTATTCTTGGTTTAGGTTTTTACGCAGGTAAGTTGTTGTTTTTATTAAAACAACAGAAAGATAGACAACAAGCTGCAAGAGAAACGCGAATAGCAAACATCACTGAGAGCATAATTCTTATCGCTAAGGCAATGGATCAGCAACAGTGCGAGCTCTCTGAAGGGGTTATACGCATAGTCAATTTGCTTAATGCATTGCCACTCGCTGCGCCCCCTAGTTATAAAGATCACTACCCTCACATTCATACATTATTCGTGGAAGTCAGTGGATTTGCTATTCTTGAAGCGCGTCAGCAGCTCACCAAAAGTGAACGGAGAAAACAAGATAAGGCGCGAGAACAAATTGAGTCTGAGCACGAATCTAAAGTGCTGTCAGAACTGCCTGCCCTGCAAGCATATTGCATGTCACTGATAAAATAGCACACAAGCTCACTGCTTCACTGAACGTTGCAATGAGCTTTTACCCTATGCCATTTACTTTCGATTTCGCTATAAGCTTAACAAGAATAGCCGCTTACTAAGACAAGGCTTTCTATAAAGGTTTACAATCACGGGGTTATTTAATGGCTTTCTCTAACGCTTTTTCATAACAATGGCACCCTACTTCGTGATCGTTGACCATACCTACGGCTTGCATAAACGCGTAGCAAATGGTTTCACCCACAAAATTAAAACCCTGTTTTTTTAGAGCTTTAGACATAGCGCGAGACGCCTCACTGGAAGTCGGCGCCTGTTTATAGTGCTGCCATGCATTAACGACTGTTTTGCCATCGGTGAACTGCCATAAAAAGTCACTGAACGATCCCTGTTCTTCTATTCCGAGAAAGCCTTTCGCGTTGCGAATAACAGATTCAATTTTAAGTCTATTACGAACAATTCCTTTATCTAACATAAGCCTATCAACATCAGCACCGGTCATGCATGCCACTTTTTCTGGATTAAATTGATAAAATGCATTTTCGTAATTTTGCTGCTTTTTAAGGATAGTTATCCATGACAAGCCCGCTTGCTGACCATCTAAACACAGTTTGGCAAAAAGCGCTCTACTATCGGTAACCGGTATTCCCCATTCTTCATCATGGTAAGTTTGATAAATAGGGTCGCTACTGACCCAACCGCAGCGATTTTGTTGTTCTGACACCATTAACGCGTGATTCCTTGTAATGAATTGGCACAAAGGGCGTATTCGTGACGTTTTTTCACCCTTTACACCTACATACTATGCCTGACAAATTGTATACTATCCCACCTTTATTTTAGTCAGATAACTAATAAGCAGCGGATGTATGCAGAAATACGATATTAAAACCTTTCAAGGGTTGATCCTTGCGCTTCAAGATTATTGGGCGCGTCAAGGCTGCGTTATTATTCAGCCTCTGGATATGGAAGTCGGTGCGGGTACTTTCCACCCTATGACGTTCCTACGTTCTTTAGGTCCAGAACCAATGAGTAGCGCCTATGTTCAACCGTGCCGCCGACCTACTGATGGTCGTTATGGCGAAAACCCAAACCGCTTACAACATTACTATCAGTTCCAAGTGATGCTAAAGCCTTCTCCTGACAATATTCAGGAGTTGTACTTGGGCTCTTTGAAAGAGTTAGGTTTCGATCCGCTAGTTCACGACATTCGATTTGTTGAAGATAACTGGGAGTCTCCAACGCTAGGGGCGTGGGGTCTTGGTTGGGAAGTGTGGCTAAACGGCATGGAAGTAACACAGTTCACTTACTTCCAACAAGTTGGTGGTCTTGAGTGTAAACCGGTCACCGGTGAAATTACTTATGGTCTTGAGCGCTTAGCCATGTATGTTCAGGGCGTTGACAGTATTTACGACTTGGTGTGGACAGACGGCCCAATGGGTAAAGTAACTTACCGTGATGTCTTCCATCAAAATGAAGTGGAGCAGTCGACCTATAATTTTGAGCACGCCAATGTTGAAGCGCTGTTTAGAACGTTCGACGAGTGTGAAGCAGAAAGCCAGAAATTGATTGAGCACAACCTGCCGCTTCCTGCATACGAACAAGTGATGAAGGCGTCTCATGCATTCAATCTATTGGATGCTCGCCATGCCATCTCAGTGACAGAGCGTCAGCGCTATATTCTTCGCGTAAGAACTTTAGCAAAAGCCTGCGCTGAAAGTTATTACCAAGCACGTGAAGCACTAGGCTTCCCACTATGTAACAAGGAGGCATAAGCGTGCGTACAGAAAATTGTTTAGTCGAATTAGGTACAGAAGAATTACCACCAAAAGCCCTTAAATCACTTGGTGAAGCCTTTGCTGCACAGTTTGAAGCGGCATTAACTCAAGCTGATTTGAGCTTTAACTCAGTAAGCTGGTTTGCAGCGCCTCGCCGTCTTGCTGTTTACGTGTCAGGTCTTGCTGAGGGTCAGGCTGATAAAGTAGTTGAAAAACGCGGCCCTGCGGTTTCTGCAGCATTTGATGCAGACGGTAATCCAACCAAAGCAGCACAAGGTTGGGCGCGTGGTAACGGTATTAGTGTAGAAGAAGCCGAGCGATTAGTTACTGATAAGGGTGAATGGTTGCTTCATAAAGCGCACGTACCCGGTCAATCTGTGGCGGAACTGCTTGAAAGCTTAATTAACCAAGCGGTAAGTAAATTGCCAATTCCAAAGCCTATGCGTTGGGGTAACTACAACACGCAATTTATTCGTCCAGTTCACACATTGTGCGTGCTTTACGGAAGTGAAATTGTGAACGTGTCTGTGCTTGGTCTCACCAGCGGGCGTACAGTGCAAGGTCACCGATTCCATGGTCAAGCACGTTTCGAACTAGACCATGCTGATAACTATGCTGCTGCGCTTAAACAGCAATATGTTTTGGCAGACTTTGAAGCACGTAAAGACAAAGTACGTCAGCAGTTAGAAGACGCAGCAAAAAGCTTATCGCTTACACCTGACTATAACGAAGACTTGTTAGAAGAAATTGCGTCTCTTGTCGAATGGCCTGTTGTTCTTCAGGCAGGGTTTGATAAGACCTTCTTAGACGTACCGAAAGAAGCACTTATTTACACCATGAAGGACGATCAAAAATACGTTCCTTTATTAGATAGCGAAGGTAACCTCTCAAACACCTTCTTGTTTGTAAGTAACATTGAAAGCCAAGACGCGTCTCAAGTTATTTCCGGTAATGAAAAAGTCATTCGCCCTCGCCTGGCTGATGCTGAGTTTTTCTTTAATAGCGATAAAAAGTCGACATTAGAAAGTCGTTTAGACAGCTTAGGAACAGTGCTTTTCCAAAAACAACTCGGTACATTAAAGGAGAAATCAGAGCGAATTTCTGCCCTATCTGGCTTCATCGCCAGTCAAATAGGTGCTGATGAAACTCATGCGGCTCGTGCAGGTTTACTAGCCAAAACTGACCTTATGTCAAATATGGTTATGGAATTTCCTGATGTACAAGGCGTCATGGGTAAGTACTATGCACTAAATGACGGTGAAAATGCGTCTGTAGCAGAAGCACTGTATGAGCAGTATATGCCGCGTTTCGCTGGCGATGCCTTACCCAGTTCTGGCGTAAGTGCTGCCGTAGCACTTGCTGACAAGCTTGATACGCTTGTAGGTATCTTCGGTATTGGTCAGCTTCCAAAAGGCGATAAAGATCCCTTTGCACTTCGCCGTGCGGCAATTGGTGTATTGCGTATAGTCACTGAGTTGTCACTTCCCCTCGATCTTGATTCACTTGTTGCAAAAGCAGCAGACGTCTATGGCGAAAAGCTTACTAATCAAGATACACAGGATCAGGTAGTTGATTTTGTTTTAGGCCGTTTTACTGCCTTGTTACAAGATCAAGATGTCGCTATTGACGTTATCCAAGCCGTCGCCGCTCGTAGGCCAACTAAACCAGCCGATTACCTTGCTCGTATTAATGCCGTTGCAGCATTTAAAGATATGAGCGAAGCAGAAGCGCTTGCCGCCGCTAATAAACGAGTAGCGAACATTCTCGCTAAGCAAAACGTTGATGAGTCTAGTGAAGCCAGCATTGATCCTTCGTTATTAAATGAGGTACCTGAAAAAGCCTTGTATGACGCACTAAACGCTGCTCAGTCAGAAGTTAATCAAGCTATTCCGTCACAGGACTACAAGCGTATTCTTACCACTCTTGCCACCCTTAGAGACGTTATTGACAGTTTCTTCGATAATGTCATGGTTATGGCTGATGATGTTGCGGTAAGACAAAACAGACTTGCGTTATTGTCACTTTTAAGGCAACTTTTCCTAACTACTGCGGATATTTCTATCCTCGCAAAGTCTTAGGCTATACCGTAAAGTAACACGCTAGTTACTGAACAACAGCCCAACTCAATACGTTGGGCTTTTTTTTACCCACGGAGTTGTCGTGAAAAAGTTAATTTGTGCTTTTACTTTTTGTTTTGCTTTGTCAGCTTGTACAAGTAGCGGAAGCTTTACTATTCCAGAAGTGATGCCAGATGCACCACGTATACAGTTTGACAATATGTTTTTAAGAGGCGTATTTAATTGGTGGGAAGCCGACCCCAGTTATAAATTCAAACGTACTGGTTCAGGATGGATTGTAGACGTAGAACTCATTGCAGATGGACAACCCTATGACTTTCGCCTTTCTGACGCAAAATGGACGCCCTCACAGAGCTGTGGCGGTAAGTATAAGGGTCAACCAGTAATGCTAGGTGCAACTGTCTATTTAATCTGTGAGCAAGGCTCAGAGAACCTTCAATTTACGCCTTCATCAACCGGTAAATACCGTTTCACCGTTAGTCCTGCTAGTGCGGGTGAAGTTGCACTAGTAGTTAATAAGCTATAGCGTTTAAATAACGCTTTGTATCGCCATAAAGCAGTCCTTTATTCCACCGCCTTTCACTTTTCAGTGATGGGTCAATAAGCACAAAAAAGCCCGACGAATAAGTCGGGCTTTTTATTACGTTTATAAGCTTATATTTAAAAATACGCTATACGTCCAAGTTTTCTACTTTAAGCGCGTTTGCTTCAATGAATTCACGACGCGGCTCAACTTGGTCACCCATCAACGTAGTGAACAACTGGTCACATCCAATGGCATCTTCAATAGTAACCTGTAGCATACGACGACTTTCAGGATCCATCGTAGTTTCCCAAAGTTGCTCTGGGTTCATTTCCCCTAGCCCTTTGTATCGTTGTATGTATTGACCGCGTTTAGCTTCACTCATTAGCCACTCAAGCGCAGACTTAAATGAATCCACTGGCTGTTGACGCTCGCCACGTTGAATATACGCATCTGCACCCATCATGTCATTGATAGCTAAGTTAAGATCTTTCAATCGTTGATATTCAGTCGACTCAATGAATTCATGATTAATAATGTACTCATAATCAATACCGTGCATGCGCATAATAATGGTAATGAAGTACTCGCTTAACTCGGCGTCGTGACGAATTTCATAACGATAAGTAGCGCCGTCATTCTCACGCTCTGTAAGCTGCTCTACGAAGTGTTTAGCCACATTCTCTAGGGTAGCTTCAACTTTTAGATCTTCTAGGTTCAGCGTAGGTGTATAGAGCATTCTATAAAGAATAGATGCTGGCATAATACGTTTCATGCGCGTAATCATCTTCTCAACAGACTGATACTGCTTCACTAAATTCTCTAAGCCTACACCACTTATACCAGGGTCATCGCTGCTGGTATGAAGTGAAGCGCCGTCAATAGCAATTGACGTTAAGTAGTTTGTTAACGCATCATCATCTTTTAAGTATTGCTCTTGTTTACCTTTCTTCACTTTATAAAGCGGTGGCTGTGCAATGTACACATATCCACGTTCAATGATTTCTGGCATTTGGCGATAGAAGAACGTCAATAATAGGGTTCGAATATGCGAACCATCCACATCCGCATCGGTCATGATAATGATGCTGTGATAACGCAGTTTTTCTGGGTCGTATTCGTCACGACCGATACCACAACCAAGCGCTGTAATAAGCGTTGCTACTTCTTGTGAAGAAAGCATCTTGTCAAAACGCGCTTTTTCAACGTTAAGAATTTTACCTTTAAGCGGCAAAATTGCTTGGTTCTTACGGTTACGACCCTGCTTGGCTGAACCGCCCGCAGAGTCACCCTCCACTATGTATAGCTCACTAAGTGCAGGGTCCTTTTCTTGGCAGTCTGCTAATTTACCAGGTAGGCCAGCTAAATCTAACGCGCCCTTACGACGAGTCATTTCACGTGCTTTACGTGCAGCTTCACGAGCACGCGCTGCATCAATAATTTTGCCTGCGATAATTTTACTTTCTGCTGGATTTTCCAATAAGAAATCAGCTAACTTCTCGTTCATCGCAGACTCTACAGCTGGACGCACTTCAGACGAAACTAGTTTATCTTTAGTCTGTGAACTAAATTTAGGGTCTGGTACTTTTACTGAAACAACAGCCGTTAAGCCTTCACGCGCATCATCACCACTGGCATTAGTTTTAGCTTTTTTGTTCAGCCCTTCCTTTTCCATGTAGTTATTTAAGGTACGGGTTAATGCGCCACGGAAACCTGCCAAGTGCGTTCCACCATCGCGTTGTGGAATATTGTTTGTAAAGCAGAAAACGTTTTCTTGGAAGCTATCATTCCATTGCATAGCAACTTCTACAGAAATACCGTCTTCCTGCTCGCTAGCGAAATGGAAGACTTTCTGATGAACTGGCGTTTTCTTTTCATTCAAGTATTCAACGAATGCTTTAATACCACCTTCATACATGAAGTGATCTTCTTTGCCGTCCCTTTCATCTTTAAGACGAATAGAAACACCAGAATTAAGAAAAGATAATTCGCGAAGACGTTTGGCAAGAATGTCATAGTGGTAAAGGGTATCAGTAAAGGTATCACTACTTGGCCAGAAACGGATCATGGTGCCGTTTTTATCCGTATCGCCTGTTACCGCTAACGGTGCTTGTGGTACACCATGATGGTACTCTTGTTCGTGCGCTTTGCCACCGCGACGAATGCGCAGTTTCAAACGGCTCGAAAGCGCATTTACAACCGACACACCAACACCGTGAAGGCCACCTGATACCTTATACGAGTTATCATCAAATTTACCGCCTGCGTGAAGCACCGTCATGATAACTTCTGCAGCTGATACGCCTTCTTCTGGGTGTAACTCTGTCGGTATACCACGGCCATCGTCAGACACAGATACTGAACCATCACTGTGAATTTGCACAACAATTTCAGAACAATGACCAGCAAGTGCTTCATCGATAGAGTTATCGACCACCTCGAAAACCATGTGGTGTAATCCGGTACCATCATCAGTATCACCGATATACATACCAGGACGCTTTCTTACGGCATCTAATCCTTTAAGTACTTTAATACTGGACGAGTCGTAGTTGTTCTCTGCTGACATACTAGCTTTTACTCCTCTTTCACGCTTCCATGTTCCACGTGAAACAATTTCTTTTCGTTATATTTTTCTATGAATTCAAGTTGCGAGGATTCTATAGCAGTAACGAAAACCTGCGTATCCATTTGAAGCAACCCGTCAATAAATTGTTGTCTTTTATCTGCGTCTAACTCTGCGCCAACATCATCTAGTAAAAAGATACTTTTACGGTTTGTAGACGAATTGAAGCACTTTGTCTGTGACATTTGAAGCGCTGCAACGGCCATTCTAAGCTGCCCGCGAGACAAAAGCTCTTGGGCATTAACCCCATTTACTTTAAGCCGTAAATCAGCTTTGTGAGGCCCAGACGACGTATGCCCTATTTTACCATCATACTCACGCTTTTTAACTAGGCTTTCAGATAAAGAAACATCTTTTTCCCACCCTTTATAGTAACTCAAATCTACTTCAAAGTTAGGAAGAAATTCATGTGAATACTGTTTAAAGATTGGGGTAAGTTCGTCTACGTATTGCTGGCGGATATCACTTATCATTTCACCAAGCTCTACAAACTTAGTTTCCCAGTATTGGTTTTCAGATGCAGCAAGGTTGGCCTGCTGCTTTAATAAAGCGTTGCGATGTTTTAGGTACTTTCCATATTGGTTAGCCACATTTTGAAAGCTATGTTTCACGTGAAACAATCCCCAATCACAAAATCGCCTACGTTCAGAAGGTGAACCAATAATTAAATCGGTACTTTGTGGCGTAAACAATTGTAGAGGAACCAAACTCACTAAATCTGAAAGTCTATTTGAGTGCTCGCCATTAATACTGCAAGTAAAGGTCTCTGTTCGGTTTCTTTGTAAACCAATATTAAGTGTTTTACCCTCTTTATTTTTACATGCAGCAAAAACACTAAAGTTATCCTTACCATGTTGAATTACCGATGCATGTTTATTTGTTCTAAATGAACGGCCAAAACCAAGATAATAGAGGGCTTCAATTAACGACGATTTTCCACTTCCGTTTACACCCCTTATGATGGTGAGTGCAGGTGATGGTGAAAAAGTAACGGAACTAAGATTACGAAACTGGGTAATTTGGACGCGGTCCAACTTCATGATGGCACACTAAAAACAAAAAAGAAGCGATACGAATTGTTACGTATCGCTTCTTTAAATGAACGGGTTAAAAACAAAATGGCTTAGTGAAAAGCGCGCGAACTACAAGCGCATTGGCATTATAACGTAAAGCGCAGCATCATCCGCTTCGTCTTCTATAAGTGCACTGGCGTTTGAATCAGAAAGACTCACTTTGACACTGTCTGAGCCTAATGCATTCAATACATCAATCAAATAGGCAACGTTAAACCCAATTTCTAAATCATCACCTTGATACTGAACATCTACAATTTCTTCCGCTTCTTCTTGTTCAGGGTTATTGGCAGTAATTTTTAACTCACCTGAAGAAAGGTTTAGACGTACCCCTCTAAACTTCTCATTAGATAAAATTGCAGCGCGAGAGAATGCCTCTTTTAATACAGCTTTGCTCGCAATGACTTCTTTGTCACCATTTTGAGGCAGCACACGACGATAGTCTGGAAATCTGCCGTCTACGAGCTTCGAGGTAAAGATAAAATCATTAGAAAAAATTCGTAAGTGATTAGCACCTATCTGTACTTTAAGCGACTTATCATCATCACTGATTAAACGGGATATTTCCAACACGCCTTTACGAGGGATAATGACTTGCCGAGCAGGTAAACTCGTTTCGTAATTTAATCGACACAAAGCTAAACGGTGACCGTCTGTAGCTACAGTTCGAATGACGTGCTCTTCAGTTTCAAGTGACATTCCGTTTAAGTAATAACGGACATCCTGTTGCGCCATTGAAAAACTGGTGGAATCAATGAGTCTTTTCAAGTCACTGCAAGATAGCTCAAATTCTACTTCGCCTTCCCAATCTTCTAAGTTAGGGTAATCGTTTGCAGAAAGTGTAGAAAGTGTATAACGTCCACGGCCAGCGCGGATCAACGCCTTACTACCGTCTAATGAAAAATGAATATCTGTTCCTTCAGAAATACCACGAATAATATCGAACAACTTCTTCGCTGGAACGGTGATTTCACCTTCAGTAAACTCCCCTTCTAATTTTGCACTAGAGATTAGTTCAACCTCTAAATCTGTACCGGTAAGCCATAGTGCGTCCTCACTAACTTTAATGAGCACGTTAGAAAGTATAGGCAAAGTATGTCTACGCTCAACAGCGCCTGACACCAGCTGTAGGGGTTGCAAAAATTGTTCGCGGCTTATAGTAAATTTCATCGCAGTGCTATCTCGCCTCTAAGATCAAGTGGTTAGGAAGATAAAGTCCTAATGAGGTTCTTATAGTCCTCTTTTATATCATGACTTTCTTCTCTTAGCTGCTCTATTTTTCTACACGCGTGCAAAACAGTAGTATGATCTCTACCACCAAAGGCATTACCTAATTCGGGTAAACTGTGGTTGGTCAATTCTTTTGCTAATGCCATTGCAACTTGACGAGGCCGAGCTACGCTACGACTTCTTCGCTTAGACAAAATATCAGCTACTTTTATCTTATAATAATCTGCGACAGTTTTCTGAATATTATCAACTGTTACCAGCTTTTCTTGTAAAGCAAGTAAATCTCGTAATGCTTCCCTTACGAAATCAATCGTTATAGGTCGACCGGTAAAATTCGCGTTGGCGATAACACGGTTAAGCGCCCCTTCTAATTCACGCACATTAGAACGAAGTCGTTTGGCAATAAAAAACGCAACTTCATTGGGTAAATGAATTCGATTCTCCGCAGCTTTACGCATCAAAATGGCAACACGGGTTTCGAGTTCTGGCGGTTCGATAGCAATGGTAAGACCCCAACCAAAGCGCGATTTTAACCTGTCTTCAACACCATCAATCTCTTTGGGATAGCGGTCTGAGGTAAGAATGATTTGCTGATTCCCTTCCAGCAAGGCATTAAAGGTATGAAAAAATTCTTCCTGTGAGCGTTCTTTATTAGCAAAGAACTGAATATCGTCAATTAACAGCGCGTCTACACTGCGGTAGAACCGTTTAAAATCTTCAATCGCGTTATTTTGAAGTGCTTTTACCATATCCTGTACAAAGCGCTCTGAATGCATGTACACAATTTTAGCATCGCCGTTATTGGCTACAATCCCGTTCCCCACAGCGTGCAATAAGTGAGTTTTACCCAAACCTGTTCCGCCGTAAATAAACAGCGGGTTATATGAACCACCAGGGTTGTTAGCGACTTGAGTCGCTGCCGCCCGAGCAAGTTGGTTTGACTTACCTTCAACGAAATTATCAAATTGATACGTGGGATTAATGTTACTTTTGTGCTTCATCGCCTCAGGGATCGGGATCACTTTAGGTGGTGTAGCTGATCGCAGGTTTTGCCCTTCCCGTCCATTTCCATTAAATGACTGAGGATCGCCGTTAGATCGGGACTGATGATCGTACGAATAATTTGCGCTATTACCTAACTGCGTTTTCAAGATCCCTTGATCGACATGACCCCTAGAATAGTTTTGTCCAGAGTGCGACACAGAAGGATTTTGGGAACTTGTAGAGGCACCTGTTTGATTCGGTTGATACGCAGAACCAGTCCCATTAACGCTGTTTGTATGGGAAGTAACTTCAGTTCCTCCCCCCGTAACACTACCATTTCCGTTACTATTAGAATGATTAGATGGAGGGGCTTGTACTCGATTTACACTTTGCCTACTCATTACTTCTAAGCGAAGTTGGGGTGCCTCAGTGCCAGCAAATTCACGTAATAAGGCAGTAATATTGTTAAGGTATTTATCGCGTACCCAATCTAAAACAAAACGATTTGGCGCATAAAGCGCAACAAGCCCGTCATGTTCTTCACACACCAGTGGCCGTATCCACATACTAAATTGTTGCGTTGGTAATTCTTGACGCAAACGTTCAAGGCATTGGTTCCACAAGGACATGGTACGTTGTCAGCTCCCGTAACTCGCATGAAAAAGCCAACAAAATATAAGCAGGCACCAAAAAGCGCCATTAAGAAGAAAATAGCGTTGAGGATGATGTTGGGTAACAGCGAGAATTTAAGTTATCGTTTTAATCGCTGTGGATTATCTTACGTTATCAACACAATGTAAATGGCGATCTTATTGGATCTCGCAGATCAAAATTATATACCATTGATTTTTAGATATTTTACGTTTAGATCAAATCACAATAGAAGTGAGTTTATTCATGCTAAATTAGGCTGAAAAATACGTTAGATCCCCTTGCTTTTTTACGCGATATGATATTTCTCCACAGCATTCTGTGGATAACCCCATAGTATTGATCCCCTTATTCACAGCTTATTTCCGAACAAATCAAGTCATTGCATAAAAAACAGCATAAATTGTTCACTTATTCGTCCAAAAAGCCATAATAGCCATTGACAGTAGGCCACGAGATCTCTAGAATTCAGCGTCCTTTTTCGATGGGCTTTTCTGGTGAAAACACCACATTGTGCTGGCAACAGTATAATGTGTTACCAAAAACGCCTATGTTTAACTAAATATAAGTGAGACTTTGGTCATGAAAAGAACATTTCAACCGAGCAATCTTAAGCGCAAGCGTTCTCACGGTTTTCGTGCTCGTATGGCGACTAAAAATGGTCGTAAAGTACTAGCAGCTCGCCGTGCAAAAGGCCGCGCTCGTCTTTCTGCTTAATTAGAAAGACGCCAAAGTGGGCGAGAATAAGTTTTCTAGGGAGTTACGTCTGTTAACTCCCACCCACTTTACCTATGTGTTTGATAACGCAACTCCTGCTGTATCCCCCTCTTTTACTGTTTTAGCTCGAACAAACTCGCTTAATACTCCCCGTCTTGGAATTACGCTTGCCAAAAAACGCATTCGAAAAGCCCATGACAGAAACCGTTTAAAACGGTTAGTAAGAGAAAGTTTTCGTCACAAACAGCATAATTTACCCAATGTCGATATTATCGTTATCGGAAAGTCGGGCGCTGACAACCTTAGCAACCAAGAAGTCTTTACTACTTTGGACAAGCTATGGAAAAAATTAAACAAGCGTTGCAGCAACTCTTAATTGCCGTGCCATTAGCATTGATAAAATGCTACCAATGGTTCATTTCCCCTGTTTTAGGGCAACGTTGTCGTTTCCATCCGTCTTGTTCTTGGTATGCTATAGACGCATTAAAAACGCATGGATTGGTAAAAGGCGGTTGGTTATCTATTAAACGCATATTAAAATGCCACCCTTTGCATGCCGGCGGATACGATCCAGTGCCGGAAAAACAACAAGATAAACACTCAAAATAAAGAGACCTCTATGGAATCGCAACGTAGTTTTCTGATAATTGGCCTCGCGCTAGTGAGCTTTTTGCTTTGGCAACAATGGCAAAAAGATTATGGGCCGCAACCTATTGTGCCTGCTGCGCAAGAACAAACACAACAGACGAACCAAGGTGTACCGTCTTTTGAAGATGTGAGCAGTGAAGACGTACCCAGTAGTGATAGTGTGCCAGCCGTACAGCCTATCGCAGTAGCGCAAAACGCGAGCCGCATTATCGAAGTAAAGACTGATACTCTGGATGTGCGCATTGATTTGCTAGGCGGTGACGTGATTTCAGCAGACTTACTTAAGTTTCCTGTCACCCAAGGTTCCGATATTCCCTATAGCCTTCTTCGTTCAGGCAACGGACTTTACGTTGCACAAAGTGGTCTTATAGGCGCACAAGGTCCAGATGCCAGCGGCAATGGTCGCCCGGTATACAATGCAGCAAGCGATTTCTTTGAAATGACTGGCGATACGCTGGTAGTGCCATTGTCCTGGAAAAATAATCAGGGTCTTTCAATTACCAAAACATTCACCTTTACCAAAGGACAGTATGACGTAAGTGTTAGCTATAGTGTTGAAAATAGCACGGACAGCACAGCGACTGTACAGCCCTATGCACAGCTAAAACAGGTGATGGAGATTCAAGACAACGGCAATATGTTTATGCCTACCTATCGCGGTGCAGCATACTCAACTGAAGACGATCGTTATCAAAAGTACTCTTTTGATGAAATTGAAGACGACAACCTACGCGAAACCACAAAAGCGGGTTGGGTTGGCATGCTTGAACACTATTTCGTTTCAGCTTGGGTACCGTCTCAAGAACAGACCAATACCCTTTACTCACGTAATTTAAGTAACCAGTATGCGGTTATTGGGGTGTTATCGCCTTCAGAAACAATTGCGTCAGGTGAGTCTAAAACGCTTGTCTCTACCCTTTATATGGGTCCAAAAGATCAAGATAGCTTAGCTAAGATTGCCCGTGGTTTAGACCTTACCGTTGATTACGGCATTCTGTTTTGGATTTCACAGCCACTATTTGCACTACTTACTTTCTTGCACAGTCTGGTAAACAACTGGGGTGTGGCAATTATCCTTATCACTATTGTAGTGAAAGGTGCTATGTACTGGCTAACTAAGAAGCAATACGAGTCTATGGCTCGTATGCGTAATCTTGCGCCTAAAATGCAACAGCTGAAAGACCGTTTTGGTGATGACAGACAAAAAATGTCGCAGGCCATGATGGAGCTATATCGCAAAGAAAAAGTAAACCCTATGGGTGGTTGTTTGCCGCTAATTCTTCAAATGCCAATCTTCCTGGCCCTCTACTGGGTATTAATGGAAAGTGTTGAATTGCGCCATGCTGACTTTGTGTTGTGGATTACTGATTTGTCGACCAAAGATCCTTACTTTGTGCTGCCAATCCTTACTGGCGCAAGCATGTACCTTCTTCAGAAGATGCAACCAACCACGATTACCGATCCAATGCAGCAAAAAATTATGCAATGGATGCCAGTAGCCATGAGTGTTTTCTTCCTGTGGTTCCCTGCAGGTCTGGTACTATACTGGCTAATCAGTAACGTCATTACCTTGGTTCAAGCCAAAATGATATATGCTTCTATGGAGAAGCGGGGCATCAACAGTAAATAATACGTTGATCATTAAATTTCACAGCCCGCCTTAGCGGGCTGTTTTGTCTTAAGAGGATTAAACTGTGCCATCATTCGATATTGTTTCTGAAATCAACATGGAAGAAGTGCGTAACGCCACAGAAAACGCAAGTCGTGAACTATCAACGCGTTTCGACTTTCGCGGCATTGACGCCAGCTTTGAATACAAAGATAAAACCGTGGTGATGAAGGCCGAAGCTGAATTCCAACTACAACAAATGGAAAGTATGTTCAGAACAGCCATGTCTAAGCGCAACGTAGACACCTCATCTATGGATGTTAAACCCTACGATGCTCATGGTAAAACTTACCGTCAAACCATTACCTTTAAAGAAGGTATTGAACAGCCGATGGCGAAGAAAATTGTAAAGCTGGTAAAAGACGCCAAAATTAAAGTGCAAACCGCTATTCAAGGCGAAGAGCTTCGCATAACAGGTAAAAAGCGTGATGATCTTCAGCAAGTTATCGCATTGGTTAAAGAATCAAACCTAGGTCAGCCTTTCCAATTTAAGAACTTCCGCGACTAATTATGGAATCACTCACCCTTTCCACCGATACCATCACTGCTCAAGCCACTGCGCCAGGTCGTGGTGGTGTGGGTATTGTGCGCGTATCAGGCCCTAAGGCAAAAGAGATTGCCGAGCAACTTGTACCCAGTGCACTTACCCCACGCCTTGCCACCTATACGCCCTTTGTTGACGCAAGTAACAATGTAATAGACCAAGGTATTGCGCTTTTCTTTAAAGGGCCAAATTCATTTACCGGTGAAGATGTACTTGAACTTCAAGGCCACGGCGGTCAGGTAGTGATGGACATGTTGATTGACGCAGTGCTCGCTACTGGCCATGCAAGATTGGCCAATCCTGGTGAATTTAGTGAACAGGCTTTTTTAAACGACAAGCTCGACCTTGCCCAGGCAGAAGCGATTGCCGACTTGATTGATGCAAGTTCAAAACAGGCTGCGCGCAGTGCATTGCGTTCACTACAGGGTGAGTTTTCCACGCAAATCCAAACCTTATCCGATCAAATTGTACACCTTCGCATGTACGTCGAAGCCGCGATTGATTTTCCAGAAGAAGAAATTGATTTCTTGTCTGACGGTAAAGTAGCGGGTGATTTAAGCGCGATAATGCACAGCCTGACCAAAGTGCGCGAACAAGCCAAGCAGGGCACCTTGTTACGGGAAGGTATGCAGGTGGTCATTGCAGGCAGACCGAATGCAGGCAAATCAAGTCTGCTAAACGCGCTGGCGGGTCGGGAAAGCGCGATTGTTACCGACATTGCAGGAACTACGCGAGACGTGCTTAAAGAGCATATTCACATTGATGGTATGCCAGTACATATTATCGATACCGCTGGACTTCGCGAAAGTCCTGACAAAGTAGAACAAATAGGTATTGAACGGGCATGGCAAGCTATCAATGAGGCAGATCACGTATTATTCGTTGTAGACTCTACTGCAACCAGCGTGATTGACCCATTTGAAATATGGCCAGAGTTTATGGCCAGACTGCCACAAGGTATTCCTGTCACAGTAGTTCGCAATAAGGCTGATATCAGTACACTTGCCATTGGACAAACTACTGTGACCACCGAACAAGGTGAGATATCGGTGATCAATCTATCGGCCAAAGAAGGCAGCGGAGTGGATACCTTAAAAGCCCATTTAGCAAAAACCATGGGCTTTGATACCACCACAGAAGGTCAATTTATAGCGCGTAGACGTCATATAGATGCCCTAGACCAAGCCTACAGTTACGTAAGCACAGGCGAGCAACAATTGCACGATGCCATGGCTGGTGAGTTACTGGCAGAAGAACTGAGACTAGCCCATCAGGCGCTTTGCGAGATAACCGGAGAATTCACCTCAGATGATCTCCTTGGTAAGATATTCTCTTCATTCTGTATCGGTAAATAAGAAGAAAAACAACTATGAGTAAGCATTTTGAAATTATTGTCGGCACCATGTTAGGCGCTTCAGAATACGTTGCTGACGCTATTGCCGAAAAGCTTGAAGCAAAGGGTTACACCCATACAATTCACATTGAGCCCAACTTAGACAACATCAAAACAGATAATACCTGGGTGATTTGCACATCAACCCACGGTGCGGGCGAGCTACCTGACAACATACAGCCATTTGCCGCGCAATTGGTCGGCGCAGATCTCTCTTCTGTTAATGCGTATGTTATCGGTTTAGGTGACACGAGTTACGACACGTTTTGTTTTGGCGCTAAAGAAATTGAGAAGCTCATTACAGAGAACAACGGTAAATTAAAGGCTGATGCATATTACATCGATGTGCTTGAGCACCCTATTCCCGAAGATGCTGCCGTTGAATGGTTTGACGATATATTAGCGAATGCATAATGGATAACCAGCTTACCCAAGCAGAACTTGCTGCATTACAATCGCCCTTGTCGAACGATTGTCGCGTGCTGTATTTGCTCGGGCTGCGGGTAGGCGCTAACACCGCTACCACATCGTCATGTCCAATAGACTACAAGCAATTACTCGACTTACTCAACGGTGATAACAAAGAGAGTCCATATCAACGGGGACGTCAAATCAATAGTTTAGTCAAACAACTAGAACAAATTGGCTTAGTCGCACTGCCATATGATTTGGACTTGGAACATACCATCAACGGTAAAACTTTATTACTGCCACTATTAAGCGAGCCGCAATCGGATTTTGACCAATTACATACCCGTCACAGTGCAATGTCTACCAACTGGCTGCCCAACAAAGCGTTATTTGAAGAAATGGCAACACTGCTAGGTATTATTGATAAAACCTATGACGACAACGAGGTAGGGGAATTCAAAGCATACTGGCTTGGCCGGCCTAGTTCAGTATTTAGCGAATTCCAATGGACACAAAAATTTGCCAATAACATCAAACGTAAACGCCTGGCATCCGGCTTTGGGACGACGAAAGTTATTGGCACACAACAAGTGAAAGTTGCAGCGGGAATTGAAGCAGATGATAATGCCAAAAAGCTGGTGGAAAAATACGCCGCAACCAAGAAGAGTTAAATCATTATGGATCGCATAACCGACAAAATAGCCAACTTGGCTAAAGCGTTAAACAAAAGGGTCGAACCCACCCCTGACTATGTCGACTATAAAACCTTGCGTAAGCAGTACGAAGCAAAAGCCAATGCAGATGTCTCACAACTGCAACAACGTACCAAAAAAGCGCGGGTAGAAGCGATACATGGGCGATCTGACCTGAACCCTAAATGGACCTTTGGGAACCTAGTCGAAGACAGTGACGATGTAATTGAAGCGGTATCCATTGCCCAGTCTTTTATTGCGGCCCATGACGATCCAGCTTGGCGCCAAAGTGGTTCGCATATGATGATTTTTTATGGTGACTACGGGCGTGGGAAATCACATATAGCAGGTGCCATCGCACACCAACTCATCGAACAATACGAAATATCAGTATTGTACCGACAGTTATCGACCATACTGGAAATGCGCAACTTTTCGTTCGATTTTGCCGCTACCGACAATGCCGGTCAGCGCTTTAGAGAGACAAATCAGGAACTGCTTGATGTTGATCTACTCATTTTGGACGAAGTCTGTGTTAATGAAACTGTACTGAAGAAGAATGCACAAAGTTGGTTTGGTAACTTATTGCGACAGCGATTGGTCAATAAAAAGAACTGTATTTTGATCACCAATCACAATTTAGCTGAACTGGAAAACGCACTTGGTCGTTATTGCTTTGAGTCAATCAAAGAATACGATACATACAAAGTGCGCTTTCAGGGACCAAGTCGCCGCGAAGGTCTTTCCCTCGAACAAGCTGACCTAGAGCCGTCTAACGCACAACCGCGCTATCAGCCAAACCAAGTTCGCTAAAGGGCTTGGTTTTATTGCTCAACATTGACACCGCGCGCTAACTTGTCTATTTTATAACCACACAAATATCGGAGCTTACGCCAAAATGAACAACTAAACCTGTCATCCATATCTTCTTTATTTTGGATCCGCAGGGTTAGTAGGCGCAGGCACACGTGGTCATAACACCTCCTATTTTAAACTTAACGACATAGCTTTTCGGGCGGTAATTTCTCCACCCCACACGTTATCAATTAATGTCGTTTTTACTTAAAAGATGTCGCGCTTGCCCCTGTTTAACAGGAGGCAACGTATGCCAATTTTACAAGTCCATAACCTTTGTCATCACTTTGAAAATGGTGATGTTTTATTTAACAATCTGTCGTGTTCCTTAACGCATCAGCGCGTGGGACTGATAGGCAAAAATGGTGTGGGTAAATCACAGTTTGCCGCCTTTATCATTGGCGAAAACACACCAACCAGTGGAAGCATAGTCCCTCCCCGTCGTCTTGCGATGTATCACCAACAACACGTACAACCTTCTACACCTAACCAAACCATTGCCGACTTTATAGGAAAGGCACATGTATTAAGTGCGTTGCACCGAGTGGCTAAGGGTGATTGTACATCCTACCTGTTTGATATTATCGCTGATCAATGGGATCTCGAAACGCGCTTAGCGCAACAGTTACACCAATTAGATCTCCCTGCCGATCCCTTATTTCCCTGCTCACAACTCAGTGGTGGTGAACTTGCTCGTCTTAAGCTTTGGCAGCTGTTTGAAAGTGACTGTGATCTGCTAATACTGGACGAGCCATCCAATCATTTGGATAACAAAGCAAAAACCTGGTTAAGCGAGCGTATCGATAGTTTTAAAGGGGCCATTTTACTTATCAGTCATGACCGGCGTTTACTCAGAAAGATGCAAGAAATATGGGAGCTATCCCCTCTGGGACTTCGCACTTTTGGGGGCAATTACGACAACTATGTGCAGCAAAGCCTTATTGAATTGCAAGCCGTTGAACGAAAGCTGGTCTCAATTGAAAAACAACATATGCAGATAAAGTTAAAAAGCCAAAAAAGCCGAGAAAAAGCCGACCAAAGAGCGAAACTAGGCAAGCAATTACGAAAGTCGGGTAGTCAGCCAAAAGTGCTGATGGACAAAAAAAAGACAAGGCCACCGCAAGCGCTTCCAGCCGCAATAAAAATGAACAGAATCGTTCTACTCAATTGCATATGCAAATGAGTCAGTTAAAAGAGCGGAAAATTGAGTTAAGGCCACAACACATCTGCTTGTCTAAAGGCGCTGAAAGCGGTGTTAATGCAATACGTTTAACTGAAGTGCGATTGCCATTTGGTACAACGCAGACATTGAATATCAATATAAATACGCAAGATAAAGTTCACATTAAAGGCTGTAATGGCAGTGGTAAATCAACTCTGCTAAAAACACTTCTCGGAAAACTGACACCCGAAAGTGGAAATATTAAGATCAACACCCCTTTATGCTATTTAGATCAATATTTTGCACTTGTATTACCCGACAAATCATTACTAGAAAACCTCATAGATCAATGCGCAGGTTTAGATTACAACGTTGCAAGAACACTGCTAGCTGGGATAGGTTTCCGCCAAGATACGGTACATCGAAAAGGCTGTGCGTTAAGTGGAGGAGAAAAGATGAAACTTGCGGTACTTATCGTCAGTCATCAGCCTCAGGCGCCTATGTTATTGCTTGATGAACCAGATAATCATCTGGACATAGAATCAAAACAGGCGCTTGCTACTGCGTTAAAACAATATCAAGGGGGCTTCCTTTTAGTCAGTCATGACGATGACTTTATTGACGCTTGCTCAGTGAGCCGAGAAGTATTGATAACTTAATTATTCGAAAAAATGAGCCGTAAAACACTTCCAACAAAAAAAGATCGAAAAAAATGCCATTGTCTAAATCAGAATAAAAATGGGATCGTAAGATCTAATCACAGGAATGCGTTGATGATCTCCTCCACAGAGCGATCGGTCTATAATGCCCGATAAGCCGCGATCTTGTGATCCCAATACATAAATAGCAAACATTTTATCCCCAGCTGGATCACATCTTGATCACTCCTGTGGATAGGATCCTACAAACCACTGTGTATAAGCTCTGATCGAAAAAAGAATAACTTTTCTCAGAAATCCCTATGTGGATAAAAAGGGGGTTTATGCACAAGTTCAAGGTAGGGTTATGGATCTGTGTTTCCCAAACTTATTGATCGCGTAACTTGATGATCTTTAGGTGCTTTGATCGGTTACCCACAGATCTGGGCGATCCTAATAAAAGTAAAAATAAACAGATCTAAAAGAGATCTTAAGATCATATTATTCGATCGACCCTTTTCAAAAACAGGTTTTGAGGAAAATTTAATCATTTTCTTTATTCAATAAGTCAGCTAAAATACGCGCCCTTTTTTCAGCACTGTCTGTCTAAAGAAACTCGATTAATATTGGTCAATAGTGAGGTTTATCCATGTTTTATGCTGAAGCATTTGATGTCATCGTTGTCGGTGGTGGACATGCAGGTACAGAAGCGGCCCTTGCAGCTGCTCGCATGGGTGCTAATACACTTTTACTGACTCACAATATTGAAACCATTGGCCAAATGTCGTGTAACCCAGCTATTGGTGGGATCGGAAAAGGTCACCTTGTCAAAGAGATCGATGCGCTAGGCGGTGCAATGGCGTTAGCGATCGACAAAGGTGGTATCCAGTTTAGGACCTTAAACTCAAGTAAGGGGCCAGCTGTACGTGCAACACGCGCTCAAGCCGACAGAACCCTTTATAAAAATGCCATTCGCAATATTGTTGAAAACCAAGAAAATCTTACCTTGTTTCAGCAAAGTGTGGACGATCTTATTGTTGAAAACGATCGGGTATGTGGTGTGGTTACCCAAATGGGGCTTAAATTTAAAGCCAAAACCGTTGTACTCACTGTGGGAACCTTCTTAGGCGGCACTATCCATATCGGGCTTGAAAATTATCGCGGTGGTCGCGCGGGCGATCCGCCGTCTATCGCACTTGCCGATAGATTACGTGCATTACCATTTCGTGTAGATCGTCTTAAAACGGGTACGCCAGCCCGTCTAGATGCCCGTTCACTCGATTTTTCTGTAATGCAGCCACAACCTGGTGATGATCCAACGCCGGTATTTTCATTTATGGGTAGCCGGGAGATGCACCCCACCCAAATACCGTGCTACATCACGCATACCAATGAAAAAACCCACGAAATTATTCGTGGCGGCCTTGATCGTTCCCCTATGTTTACTGGTGTGATCGAGGGAATAGGGCCTCGTTACTGCCCCAGTATAGAAGATAAAATTACCCGTTTTGCAGACAAAACATCACATCAAATTTTTGTTGAACCCGAAGGGCTAAACAGCATTGAAGTGTATCCAAATGGCATTTCTACCAGTCTGCCTTTCGACGTGCAAATGAACTTAGTACGTTCGATAAAAGGCTTTGAAAATGCCCATATCGTACGTCCGGGTTATGCCATCGAATATGATTTCTTCGATCCGCGGGATCTCAAACAGACACTGGAAACTAAGTTTATTGATGGCTTGTTTTTTGCCGGTCAAATCAACGGTACGACAGGTTACGAAGAAGCGGGTGCGCAAGGCTTGGTAGCTGGTGCTAACGCCGCACTACAAGTACAGCAAAAAGACCCCCTTATTTTACGCCGTGATCAAGCCTACATGGGTGTACTGATTGACGATCTAGCCACAATGGGAACGAAAGAACCCTACCGCATGTTCACCAGTCGTGCAGAATATCGATTACTTCTGCGCGAAGACAATGCAGACAGTCGTTTAACCGCGATGGGTAGAGAGATTGGGCTTGTTGATGATGCGCGTTGGGCGAAATTCAATGACAAAATGGAAGCAGTAGAAAGTGAACTTCAGCGTTTGCGCGGCCAGTGGATCCACCCTGATCACGCGGCAACCCCTGAGCTTAATACTATGCTCAAAAATTCCGTTAGCCGGGAACATTCATTAGAAGAGCTTATTCGTCGTCCTGAGATGACTTACAGCCAGCTGATGCAGATTGAGAGTGTGGGCCCTGGTCTTGAGGATCCTATTGCTGCAGAGCAGGTGGAAATTCAAATTAAATACGCTGGGTACATTGCCCGTCAGATGGATGAGATTGCGAAAACTCAGCGCCACGAAAATACCCTGTTACCTAAGGACATGGATTTCAGCAAAATTTCGGGTCTGTCAAACGAAGTGGTCGCAAAATTAACGGAAGCGCGACCAGAGACCATTGGCAAGGCATCTCGTATATCTGGGATCACACCTGCAGCCATTTCTTTACTGCTGGTTTATCTCAAAAAGCATGGAATGCTGCGAAAGCAAGACAAGATCAGCGCGTAAAATACGCATTTGATTGTACCTTCGCACACTAGCGCTTAGTTTTTTCTGATACTTCGCGTATCATGTTGGAACTGAGCGCCTGTTGGTGCACATCACTCACAACCTTTTTCAGTTAGAAAACAGATTTATCAATGACTAAACAGCAAGAATTGCACACGATCTTGGCGTCTGGCCTGGAAGCCCTATCCCTTGAACTCAGTGACACGCAACAACAGCAGCTGATTGATTATGTGATGCTGATGGACAAGTGGAATAAGGCATACAACCTAACTTCGGTGCGTGATCCCAACCAAATGATGGTTAAACACATTCTGGATTCTCTGGCTATCGTACCCTACTTAACAGGCAATAATATTATTGACGTAGGTACCGGCCCTGGCCTACCGGGTATGCCGTTAGCCATTGCCTTTCCGGACAAAACTTTTACCTTGCTGGACTCATTGGGCAAGCGCGTGCGCTTTATGACACAATGTGTCCACGCCCTGAAGCTAAAGAATGTAACGCCTGTGCAAAGTCGTGTTGAAGAACACCAAGGGGAAAAGCCGTATGATATCGTACTCAGTCGTGCTTTTGCTTCGTTAAAAGATATGTTGCACTGGTGCCAACATCTGGTAGATTCAGAGGGACAGTTTTTGGCATTAAAAGGTCAATTTCCGCAACAAGAAATAGAAGAAGTGAGTAATCACTTTCAAGTCATCAAAACGGAAAACCTGACTGTGCCAAATTTAGTAGGCGAACGACATCTGGTTTGGCTTAAAAAGAAATAGCCAAAATAGCAAAGACAGAACAGGATCTAACGTGGCTAAGGTAATCGCGATCGCGAATCAAAAGGGCGGTGTCGGTAAGACGACCACTGCAGTTAACGTGGCAGCGTCAATGGCAGCAACGAAGCGAAAGGTGTTGCTCATCGATCTCGATCCACAAGGCAATGCAACTATGGGCAGTGGCGTAGACAAATACGATGTTGAGGCTACCGCGTTTGAATTGTTGGTAGAAGAAAAGCCGATTGAAGAGGTTATTGTCAAAGGGACCAGTGGCAAGTTCGATTTGGTTGCAGCGAACGGTGACGTGACTGCAGCTGAAATTAAATTAATGGAAATGTTTGCCCGAGAAGTGCGCTTGCGCAATGCGCTTAAGCCTGTCATGGACTACTACGATTTTATATTTATTGATTGTCCGCCTTCCCTCAATCAACTTACCGTTAACGCATTAGCCGCAGCTGATTCTGTTATGGTGCCAATGCAATGTGAATACTACGCGCTGGAAGGTCTAACGGCATTAATGGATACCATTCAGAAATTAGCGTCTGTAGTAAATCCAGAATTGAAGATTGAAGGCGTATTGCGTACTATGTACGACCCGCGTAATCGCTTGGCTAACGACGTGTCTGAGCAGCTCAAACGTCATTTTGGTGAGCAAGTGTATCGCACGGTGATCCCTCGTAATGTGCGTTTGGCTGAAGCACCGAGTTTCGGTACGCCTGCCATGTACTACGATAAGTCATCAACAGGTGCTAAAGCGTATCTGGCACTAGCGGGTGAAATATTACGCCGCAGGGATAAATCAACGCCTGCGCAGGCAAAAGCAAGTTAAATGATAATAAGCTGAACGCTATCAGCACATGCCATAGAGGACACTATGTCAGCACGAAAAAGAGGCCTTGGCCGTGGCTTGGACGCGTTACTCGCAACAAGTCAATCATCTTCTCAACGAGATCAAGATGCCGCCGAGGTAAATCAGACCAATGGTGAGCTCAGCAAACTTCCTATTGAGTATTTGGTGCCTGGCAAATATCAACCTCGTAAAGACATGTCGCCCGAAGCGTTAGAAGAGCTTGCCTCGTCTATTCGTGCACAAGGTATTATTCAACCCATTGTCGTTCGCAAAGTTGATGAGCATCGCTTTGAAATTATTGCTGGCGAGCGCCGCTGGCGCGCTTCCCAACTGGCGCAACTCGATGAAGTTCCCTGTTTAATCAAGAATGTGCCCGATGAAGCGGCGGTTGCCATTGCGTTAATTGAAAATATTCAGCGCGAAGATTTAAATGCGATGGAAGAAGCCCAAGCACTTGATCGCCTAATGAATGAATTTTCCCTCACGCATCAGGAAGTGGCTGAAGCGGTGGGTAAATCCCGTACGACAGTCACCAATTTACTGCGTTTAAATAATTTGAACGACGATGTGAAGTTGTTGGTTGAACATGGCGATATTGAAATGGGTCATGCACGTGCCCTTCTTGCCTTAGAAGGCGAAGCCCAGTCCGACGCTGCACAAGTGGTGTCAGGCAAAGGTCTTACCGTGCGCGATACCGAAAAGCTGGTGAAAAAGCTGTTAGAGCCAGCAAAACCCAAGGCGGAAAAGAAAGTTGATCCCGATGTGCAAAACCTTATGACGCGACTTTCAGAAAACCTAGGGGCACCTGTGAGCATAGACCATAACGCAAAAGGGAAAGGTAAGCTCACAATCAGTTTTAGTGATTTATCACAATTAGATGGAATTATATCTAAAATACAATAAGTTACTTAAAAACTATAAGTGTAGTTTCCTTTGCCTACCCGCAATTGATTAGCTGTCTGGTGAAAAAAACGGACACTCTCCTTTCCGGTTATAGCAATAGAAAATTTTCAGAATAACTTTCAAAAAGCGATGTACTGTTGAAAATTGTCGGTAAAACAGTATACTTCTGACGCTTTTTGTAAGACGTGAACAAGCAGCGAAGAAAAGTGATAAACACGCTAACGAAACGAGGAAAAGACCTCGCGAAAAAAGGGCTACTTTTTCAAATTATCGCTGCCATTGTCGTTACGATAATTGCGGGTGTGATAGGGGGAATTCCTTCTGCGACGTCAGCAGCAGCAGGTGCGCTAATTAGCATTCTGCCTACAATCGTATTTAGTGCTTTTGCATTTCGTTATGCTGGCGCGAGTAAAAACGACCTTGTTGCACGTAGTTTTAGCCAAGGCTCAAAATTGAAGCTGGCACTGACAATCATTTTATTTGTAATTGCTTTTAAAGGTTTAAATGCCGCGCCATTAGAAATTTTCATGGCATTTGTGATTACAACGGCTAGCCACGGGCTAGCTATGTTTCATTACGGTTCGAAAGATTAAGACGATGCAGGGCATCGCAATAACGAAAACAACGTACTCGACCGATTGAGACATAAGAACCAGTCACCAAATTTTTACACTTTACAACTTGGGTTAAACAATGGCATCTGAATACACTACCTCAGAATACATCAAGCACCACTTGACCAATGCCACCATGTGCTCAACTGACAACGGAATTGCTTTTAACAAAGCCTGTTCTGATGCCGGTTTTTGGGCATGGCATGTTGATACACTGGCATGGTCTATCGGTCTTGGTCTTCTTTTCTTAATTATTTTTAGAAGCGTCGCTTCAAAAGCCACGACAGGCGTACCTGGTAAAATGCAGGCGTTTGTTGAGCTTGTTGTCGAGTTTGTTGATGACAACGTAAAAAGCACCTTCCACGGTAAAAGCGCACTTATTGCGCCTTTAGCATTAACTATATTCGTATGGGTATTGCTAATGAACCTGATGGACTTAGTGCCAGTCGATTTAATTCCATGGGTATCGGGTCTAATTGGCCAGGCTGCTTTTGGTATGGATCCTCACGACGTTTACAACAAGGCAGTACCTACTACTGACCTTAACCTAACGTTTGCATTAGCGTCAGGCGTATTTATTCTAATTCTTTTCTATTCAATCAAGATGAAAGGTATTGGCGGCTTCACCAAAGAACTCACCATGCAGCCTTTTGGACACCCCATTTTTATTCCGGTGAACTTTATTCTTGAGTCGGTTACTTTGCTTGCGCGTCCGCTTTCACTAGCACTGCGTTTGTTCGGTAACTTATACGCCAGTGAGCTAATCTTCATTTTGATTGCTACAATTGGTTACTTCCAGCTTCCACTGCATTTCATGTGGGCTGTGTTCCATATTCTGGTACTTCCTCTTCAAGCGTTTATTTTCATGATGCTAACCATCGTGTATTTAAGCTTGGCGTGTGAAGACCACTAAGCATTAACGGGTGTCGATTTTATTTTGTAATTGGCACCGTTTTTACAGAGTTTGACTTTTAAACATTAACTTTAAATTTAACTTAAATCGGAGACGTAAATGTTATACATCGCTGTTGCACTACTGATTGGTCTTGGCGCCCTTGGTACCGCTATTGGTTTCGGTCTACTAGGTGGTAAATTTCTTGAATCTGCTGCTCGTCAACCTGAACTAGCACCTCAACTACAAGTTAAGATGTTCATCGTAGCGGGTCTTATCGACGCCATCGCGATGATCGGTGTTGGTATCGCTCTATACCTATTGTTCGCTGTTGGTGCCTAATATTACTAAACACTTTTTTAGCGAACTTTAAGAGGAGGGGCGATAGTGAATTTTAACGCCACTTTTATTGGTCAATTAATCGCCTTCGCTGTGTTCGTGGTGTTCTGCATGAAATATGTATGGCCTCCACTAATGGCAGCGATTGAAGAACGTCAGAAGAAGATTGCCGATGGCCTTGAAGCTTCTGAACGTGCAGAGAAAGACCTAGAGCTTGCTCAAGCGAAAGCTACTGAGCAATTGAAAGATGCGAAAGCGCAAGCAGCTGAAATTATCGAGCTGGCTAAAAAGCGTGCCAACCAATTGGTTGACGAAGAAACGCAAAAAGGCCATGCGGAACGCGAGAAAATCATCGCTTCTGGTTATGCCGAGATTGAAGCTGAACGCAATCGTGCCAAAGAAGATTTGCGCAAGCAGGTTTCTGCTCTTGCAGTAGCTGGCGCACAGCAAATCTTACAACGTGAAATCGATGCAAGCGCACAAAACGACATTGTTGAAAAACTTGTCGCTGAGCTTTAATAGGGAGAAGAGCCATGTCTGAATTGACAACCGTTGCTCGTCCTTATGCTAAAGCTGCTTTCGATTTTGCTGTCGAGAAAGACGCCGTTGCAAAATGGCAAGAAATGCTAGCCTTTGCAAGCGCTGTAGCAGCGAACGACGACATGCACCAGTTATTGTCTGGTGCAGTTGCCGCTGACACGCTAGCCGACATTTTTAACAATGTTTGTGGTGAGCAACTCGACGAACACGGCCAAAACCTGGTGAAGGTTTTGGCTGAGAATAAACGTTTAGCCGCGTTGCCTGAAATTTCTACTTTGTTCGATGCCTTTAAAGCAGAGTACGACAAAGAAGTAGAAGTGGACGTCACCTCAGCAACTACGCTGACCGATGCTCAACAAAATGAGTTGATTGCATCTTTGGAAAAACGTTTGGCACGTAAAGTGAAGCTTAATTGTAACGTGGACCCTGCCCTGATCGCTGGAATGGTTATTAAAGCCGGTGATACAGTCATTGATGGTTCCGTAAAGTCGAAATTGAACCGTCTAGCAGACGCGTTGCAAGCATAACGGGGATAAGAGCATGCAACTTAATTCCACTGAAATAGCTGAACTGATCAAGAAAAGAATTGAACAGTTCAATGTAACCAGTGAAGCGCGTAATGAAGGTACTATCGTCGCAGTAACCGACGGTATTATCCGCATTCATGGCCTTGCAGATGTAATGCAAGGTGAGATGATTGAGCTTCCTGGAAGCCGTTACGCCATTGCACTAAACCTTGAGCGAGACTCAGTTGGTGCGGTAGTAATGGGTCCTTACGCTGACCTTCAAGAAGGCGTAAAAGTACAATCTACAGGTCGTATCCTAGAAGTACCGGTTGGTCCAGCCCTACTAGGTCGTGTTGTAAACACACTAGGTGAGCCTATCGACGGTAAAGGTGCGATCGACGCAGCTGGTTTCGAGCCAGTTGAAAAAATTGCACCTGGTGTAATCGAGCGTCAATCGGTAGATCAGCCAATTCAAACTGGTTATAAGTCAGTTGACTCTATGATCCCAGTTGGTCGTGGTCAGCGTGAGCTTATCATCGGTGACCGTCAGTGTGGTAAAACAGCAATGGCTGTTGACGCAATCATCAACCAAAAAGGTACAGGCATTAAGTGTGTGTACGTAGCGGTTGGTCAAAAAGCGTCTACTATCGCTAACGTAGTACGTAAGTTAGAAGAGCACGGTGCGCTTGCGCACACTATCGTTGTTGCTGCTTCTGCGTCTGAGTCAGCAGCGCTTCAATACCTTGCGCCTTACTCTGGCTGTACTATGGGTGAATACTTCCGTGACCGCGGTGAAGATGCGCTAATCGTATATGATGATTTGTCTAAGCAAGCTGTTGCTTACCGTCAAATCTCACTACTACTTAAGCGTCCTCCTGGTCGTGAAGCTTACCCTGGTGACGTATTCTATCTTCACTCGCGTCTACTAGAGCGTGCGGCACGTGTAAACGAGCAATACGTTGAGCGTTACACAAACGGTGAAGTGAAAGGTCAAACTGGTTCACTAACTGCGCTTCCAATTATCGAAACGCAAGCAGGTGACGTATCAGCTTTCGTACCAACTAACGTAATTTCAATTACTGACGGTCAGATCTTCTTAGAAACTGATTTGTTCAACGCAGGTATCCGTCCAGCGGTTAACGCTGGTATCTCGGTATCACGTGTTGGTGGTGCAGCACAAACAAAAATCATCAAGAAGCTTGGCGGTGGTATCCGTCTAGCCCTTGCTCAGTATCGTGAACTTGCGGCGTTCTCGCAGTTTGCTTCTGACCTTGATGATGCAACTCGTGCACAGCTAGAACACGGTGAGCGCGTAACTGAGCTAATGAAGCAGAAGCAGTACGCACCACTTTCTATCGCTGACATGGGTGTTTCATTGTTCGCAGTAGAGAAAGGGTTCCTTAAGGACATCGAGCTTCCAAAAATCCTAGATTTTGAAGCTGCTCTTCACTCGTTCATGAACAGTGAACACGCTGAGCTGATGAAGACTATCAACGAAACTGGTAATTACAACGACGAGATTGCCGCTAAGTTGAACGACGCTTTAACAAACTTTAAAGCGACACAAACTTGGTAATCAATGGTGCTGGTGTTTAACCACCAGCACATTTCGTTGAGTAATCGGAGAGATAGTCATGGCCAGCGGTAAAGAGATAAAAGGTAAGATTGGGAGTATCAAGAATACTCAAAAAATTACCAGTGCGATGGAAATGGTTGCTGCGTCTAAAATGAAAAAGGCGCAGGAACGCATGGCCTCTGGTCGTCCATACGCACAAAACATGCTAAAAGTGATTGGTCACATTGCTAACGGTAACCTTGAATATCGCCATCCTTATTTGGAAGAGCGTGAAGTCAAGCGCGTTGGTTACATTGTGATTTCTACTGACCGAGGCTTATGCGGTGGTTTGAACACCAATGAATTTAAGCTGGTAGCCCAAGACGTTAAGAAATGGCGTGAACAGGGTGTAGAGGTAGATTTTGCTGCATTAGGTTCTAAGGCGTGCAGTTTCTTTAACCGCTTCGGGGGCACATTGTTAGCCGCTGAATCAGGTTTAGGCGACAAGCCGTCGGTAAGCGATGTAGTAGGTGTTGTACGCGTTATGCTTAAAGCGTATGACGAAGGAAAGATTGACCGAGTCTTCTTGGTTTTCAATGACTTCGTTAACACCATGACACAGAAACCTGTGATCAATCAGTTATTGCCTTTGCCAAAGTCACAAGACGAAGAATATCAACATCGTTGGGACTACATCTACGAGCCAGATCCAAAAGAAATTTTGGAAGCATTGATGGTTCGTTACATTGAGTCTCAGGTGTATCAGGGTGTTGTAGAAAACGCAGCGTCAGAACAAGCTGCGCGAATGGTTGCCATGAAGGCAGCAACCGACAACGCCGGTAACTTAATTGATGAGTTACAACTGGTATATAACAAAGCGCGTCAGGCCGCAATCACACAAGAAATCAGTGAGATTGTTGGCGGTGCCGCAGCGGTGTAGGCAAAGGTTTAAAAGAGATAACGAGGACTAATTATGAGTCAAGGTAAGGTCGTCCAAATCATTGGCGCCGTTGTGGACATTGAGTTTCCACAAAACGCGGTACCAAGAGTTTATGACGCACTACAAGTTACCGAAGGTGACTTGTCAGGGCTAACCCTGGAAGTGCAACAGCAATTAGGTGGTGGTGTTGTTCGCGGCATCGCACTAGGTACTACTGACGGACTAAAACGTGGTCTTGCAGTAGAAAATACCGGTAACCCAATCATGGTTCCAGTTGGTACGAAGACACTAGGTCGTATCATGGACGTATTGGGTAACCCAATCGACGAAGCAGGCCCAATTGGTGAAGAAGAGCGTATGTCTATTCACCGTGAAGCGCCTAGCTACGAAGATCAGTCTAGCTCGGTAGAACTACTAGAAACTGGTATCAAAGTAATCGACTTGGTTTGTCCATTCGCTAAGGGTGGTAAAGTTGGTCTATTCGGTGGTGCGGGTGTAGGTAAAACCGTAAACATGATGGAACTTATCCGTAACATCGCAATCGAGCACAGCGGTTTCTCAGTATTCGCTGGTGTTGGTGAGCGTACGCGTGAGGGTAACGACTTCTATCACGAAATGAACGAATCAAACGTACTTGATAAAGTATCGCTTGTATACGGTCAGATGAACGAGCCACCGGGCAACCGTCTACGTGTTGCACTTACTGGTCTAACAATGGCTGAGAAGTTCCGTGACGAAGGCCGTGACGTTCTATTCTTCGTAGATAACATCTATCGCTATACCCTAGCAGGTACTGAAGTATCAGCACTTCTAGGTCGTATGCCATCTGCGGTAGGTTACCAGCCTACTCTTGCAGAAGAGATGGGTGTACTTCAGGAACGTATTACGTCAACGAAGACAGGTTCAATCACGTCAATCCAAGCGGTATACGTACCTGCGGATGACTTGACTGACCCATCGCCAGCGACCACCTTTGCTCACTTGGATGCAACGGTAGTACTTTCTCGTGATATCGCGTCTCTTGGTATCTACCCTGCGGTAGACCCTCTAGATTCAACGTCTCGTCAGCTTGACCCTCTAGTAATCGGTCAAGAGCACTATGACGTAGCACGTGGCGTACAGACTGTTCTTCAGCGCTATAAAGAGCTGAAAGACATCATCGCGATCCTAGGTATGGACGAATTATCTGAAGAAGACAAGCAAGTGGTATCACGTGCTCGTAAGATTCAGCGTTTCCTATCTCAGCCGTTCTTCGTAGCTGAAGTATTCACTGGTGCGCCAGGTAAATACGTATCGCTAAAAGACACAATCAGTGGCTTTAAAGGCATTCTAGACGGTGAGTATGATCACCTTCCAGAGCAGGCCTTCTACATGGTTGGTTCTATCGAAGAAGCGCTAGAGAAAGCCAAGAAAGCATAATTGCAGGGCTAGCAGTAGCTAGCCTAGCATCATGCTAACGTACCTAATCAGGAGGTTCACATGGCAATGACAGTACATTTGGACGTAGTAAGCGCAGAGAAAGCCATTTTCTCAGGTCGCGTTGAAACGATTCAGGTGACAGGTAGCGAAGGTGAGCTGGGTATTCACCCTGGTCACGCGCCACTTATCTCTGCTATTAAACCTGGTATGGTGCGTTTGGTTAAACAGCACGGTGAAGAAGAAATGATTTACGTGGCCGGTGGTGTACTTGAAGTACAACCTGGTAACGTTACCGTGCTGGCTGACACCGCGGTTCGAGCTGAAGATCTTGACGAGCAGGCAGCAGAAGAAGCCAAACGACGTGCAGAAGAGCACATCGCCAACCCAGGCGCTGACTTTAATTATGCAGAAGCCGCCCTTGAGCTGGCTGAAGCTATTGCGCAACTCCGTCTTATTCGGAAGTTACGTAAATAAAGAAACAGCTTACTTTTAAAAACCCGCCAGCAGGCGGGTTTTTTATTACCTGTATGAAAACCAAGCAGTCACGTCCTAATGGCTTTATTTCTATTGCTAATCCACTATTGAATAGCTTATCTTTGTTAGCATCCACTTACAGAAATGTAGTCTGTTGACTCACACGCGAATGGCTTGCAACGTTGTAATAAATTAAAAGAATGAAACTTAACGCCTATTCCAAAATGCACAAAGGTGCCTCTATTGGTATTTTCCCGCTTCTTACAACATTGATACTGCTCTCGATTCATTATATTACGGGCGCACTAGACTGGCCCGGTGCTGGCGAAATTCGTGCCCAGCGTGACTTCAATTCTGCTATTGGCATGTCTGTAATTACCGGTTATTTTTGGTTTGCGCTTCGCCTTATGCATCAAAACGTAGCCAGTACCCTTATTTCGTTATTGGTCAAAACAAATCAACTTAGTCAGTTCTCTGCCCACCGGCATCAGTTATCCGCTGAATTTAAGCACCATATTTTTAACGCCATTATCATCTCCATTATGATTACGGTAGTTTATTGTGTGCTAGAGGGGTTAATTACCGTAAAGCAGGAGATTCACGTCCTGCTTTTGACGGCCACAGCCGTTCCGTTTTGGTTTTTAACCGTACTTTTTCTGTTTCAGATTTCATCAAATATTAAATATTTAACGCGTCATGTGTTACCCAATGCAGCGAGTCATGCCGACAAACTCAAGTCGATTATGTCTATATTGCGATTAGGTACCACAAACGGCATTTTCGCCACAGGTGCACTGGCGATATTTCCCGTCTTCTGGTTGAAAAAAGATATTCCTTCTATCGATATATTAATTGTGATTTGTTTTACAGGGATTGTAGGCTTCTATTTGTTCTTGCCTGTGTTTCGTTTAAAGCACTTACTCAAACGAGAACAAGAAAGTGCCTTACAACACTTAGAAGAAAATATTACTGAGGGTATTAAGCAATGTGCACGCGAGGACAGTAAACGCGCTAGCAGCTTACTAGAGCAGTTGGAGAGTGAAAAAGAACGGCTGTTGGCTATTACCCGTTTTGCCTTTGCGCCAAGAGATAAAGCACGCCTTACAGCGTGTATCATACTCATCCCCATATCATGGTTTCTTCTTTTAGTCGTAGAATGGCTCATTCAAATACCAAACTACTACTAATTTACTCACAAAGGCAGTCGGTACGGCAAATACTAGCGCAAAGCACTGAGTATATGTTGTTATAAGTACCTTAAATATCTATCGACTAAATATCATTGTCCCCCTCTTCTGGCACTGCTATGGTAACGCTTACTGCTATTACTTATGAGAGCCAATGTGAAAATATACGGCGATAAACGATCGGGTAACTGCTACAAATTAGAGCTACTGCTGTCCATTCTGGGTAAAACCTGTGAGTGGATAGATGTAGATATTATGCAAGGTGATACGCGTACAGCAGCATTCCTTGAAAAGTCACCTAACGGAAAAATTCCCATTCTTGAAATTAGTGGTGACAGAGTGTTATCTGAGTCTAATGCCATCATGCATTACCTTGCCGCGGACAGTGCACTCATTCCTACTTCGCAATTTGCCTTTGCCCGTTTACTACAGTGGCAGTTCTTCGAGCAGTACAGTCATGAACCCTATATTGCGGTAGCGCGCTATATAAATATTTATCTGGGGTTACCAGAGGATAAGCGGCAGGAGTTTGAATCAAAGCAAGCTGGCGGATATCGCGCATTAGCTGTAATGGAGCAACAACTTAAACAAACGCCTTTTTTGTTAGGTGACGCGCTGAGCTTGGCAGATATCTCTTTATTCGCTTACACCCATGTTGCGCATGAGGGGGGATTTGACTTGTCAGCATACCCAGCGATAAGAAATTGGTTAAACTTGATCCGTGCGTACAAAGGCTTTGTGCCAATGAGCGGTGAAAAGTGACAAATAAAGTCTGATTATTATACTTTTCGTCGGTGCGTAAGTGGCCCCTGCCAGTTGTCTTGCATGGCGCGCTGTAAGCGGTATAGACTTGAAATGTCGAGTTTGCTAATACACGATGCACTATAGGCTGTCGCCTCTAAAGTGGATAACGCATGTGGAAGCGAAGTGTGCCGAATCAGGTAGTTTGAATGGGGGGCTTGGGTGAAATGAACCGAAGTCAGTGACTGTAACCAAGGGTGTTGCTTCACGATCCCAAATGCTTGTTTCCAACTGCCATCGATCAGCACAAGTGTAGTAACAGCTTGCTTTGTAGTATCAGCCAACGTTTCAATGGGGGTGCTGTATTCGCTTGGATAGACAAGTAAAGTGGAACGGTGATCGCAAGAATTTGCTAGCGTATCCATTGCAGCGCCGTCGGCTGAATTGATAATACGCGCTGTCGGAATACTTAACGCTGCAAGTCGAGCAGTATTTTTGGCGTGTGTCGCTTCTTTGGGGTGTTGAACAATCTTAATTTCAAAATCGAGTTCAACGGGACAGATATAGCTACAAATACAGGTTGAAAGAGGGTATTGGCAGTGTTTACAGTGTTTTCGCATACCAAGCTCCTTTTCAAATATCATCAATTAGGATTATATACGACGTGGTTGAGCACGCTGTACACTACAGAGTTAAAAAAACGCTTTCCGTGGTTCCGGAGGGGGTCGTAGTGAGCTACGGACAACTAGCCGATTTATGCGGCCTTCCGGGACGGGCAAGAATGATAGGCAAATGCTTGCGTGAAATAAAGGGGCAACTCAATTGGCATCGCGTAGTTAGAGCGGATGGCAAAATTGCGTTTCCTGAGGGTTCTGAAAAAGCACATGAACAACGTGAGCGTTTGTTAGAAGAAGGCGTTATAGTGAGAAACCAACGTATCAATATGAAAGAATTTGGCTGGAAGCCAGATCTGCACACCATGTTAACTGAGCTTGAGTATTGACAGTGGTGTCAAACATACTATTTTGTGGGAACAGAAGCTTTTTGTATGCTAAAAAAAATATCGATTGATCAGTTAAAGCCGGGAATGTTTGTTCATAAGATATTGGAGCAAAAGGGTGCACTATCAATAACTAATCAGGGGCGTGTGACCTCTAAGGACATCGTTAACGCGCTGAAAAAGCGAGGTGTGTTAACGTTAGCTATTGATACTGAAAAAGCATTTGACCCCGATGGAAATGCAGGGGAACAGCCTAAAGCGACGTTGCCAGAAAAAGTAGAAGTACCCGTTACAAAAGTAGACTCCCCAAAGGCGAAAACGATTTCACTTGAAAGTGAACTAGTCAGAGCCACTGCACTTCACAAGCAAGGTAAGGCTATTCAAAAAGCATTATTAAAAGCTGTACAGAAAGAAATGCCTTTTGATAGCAGTATCCCAAAGGAATTTTCGAACAAATTGGTCGAGTCGATAGACAGAAACCCAGACGCCCTGCTCTGCCTAACTAAAATCCGCGAAAAAGACGATTACTTGTTAGAGCATTCATTAAATGTGGCCATATTATTGGCTAACTTCGCTAAATACTTGGGAATGGCAGAAGATGATGTACAAAAGCTTTCATATGCAGGCTTTTTACATGATCTCGGAAAAATTAAAATACCCAATGAGATCCTTCACAAACCGGGAAAACTGACCGACAGTGAAATGAAGGTGATGAAAATGCACGTGCAATACGGCGTTGAGCATCTACAAGAAACAGACATAGAACAATCGCTCATTCAAGCCATAAGTGAACATCATGAGCGCTTGGACGGTCAGGGCTATCCCATGGGTAAAAAGGGTAACGATATAAGCCATGCAGGGCGCATGTTGGCTATCGCAGATATGTATGATGCACTGGTCGCTGATCGCGTCTACAAAGCAGGAATGTCAAGTCAAAAAGCATTTTCGATTCTAATGAAAGATGCACCTGAAAGACTTGATGTAAATTTAGTGCAAAAGTTTATTAAGTGTATGGGCATTCACCCTGTTGGTAGTGTGGTGCTACTCTCCAACGATCGACTGGGATTGGTACTGCAGCAAAACGAATATCCCCTGACTCCCATTGTTAAGGTGTTTTATTCTGTTAGACAGAGTTCGTATATCACACCAAAAGATTTAGATCTTTCCCAAGAAAAATCGCTTTCTATTGTAAAAGCCGTTACGGCGGCGGAATACAACATTGATATCAACACCTTTTTTGAGCGGGCAGTTTCCATTGGGTAACTGCCTTTGTAGCTTTTACAGGGCATGCCACCAAACTACTCTCTAAACTACTTCCATTGTTAACCTTCCATTCAGCTTCGCTATCTACAATTAAGTGTAGATAATCAGCGACAGATGAGTAAGCTGAACGCGTTGTTGGGGTATGCGTTAGGCGCCTTATACAGTGAAAAGCCTTATGCCTAGGCACAGGAACTTTTTTACAGGTGCGATATCTCACTGGAACATATTTTGCTGAATCATTATCACGCGTTGTATCAATTTTAAGTTTTCTACCAGAACGTGCGCGTCACTCATTTTTGGTACATAAGGCTCGACTATCGAGATAAGAGGATGTTATGAAAAAAACACTGGCTATAGGATTAATTACTGCGTCATTAACAGTAGCGGGTTGTGCCAATGACCCAAACAATACACAAAAAGGAGCCGCAATAGGTGCAGTAGTCGGCGCACTACTGGGTAAGGCTACCGGAGATCATGATAAGAGCCGCTATGCCTGGGGCGCTGCAGTAGGTGCCATTGCTGGTGGGGCAATTGGCAACTATATGGATAAGCAGGAAGAAGCGTTGCGCAGTGAATTATCTGATTCTGGCGTCCAAATTATTCGTGAAGGTGACAATCTTCGGCTGATTATGCCGGGCGACATTACCTTTGCGACAGACAGTTCAAGCATAAGCCCTAACTTTAATCCCGTTCTTCAGGACGTCGCTAAAGTGGTGAACAATTACGAGAAAACGGTGTTGATGATTAAAGGCCACACCGATGATACTGGCTCTGAACAGTACAACCAGGCCTTATCTGAGCGCCGAGCGGGTGCGGTTAAGAATTTGTTGATCAATTTCAATGTTAACCCTACCAGAATTACTACTGTAGGCATGGGTGAATACGCCCCTAAAGTACCAAACGACAGCGCTGCTAACCGTTCAATAAATCGCCGTGTTGAGATGGAAATACAGCCACTGACACAATCGAATACCTAAGAGTGTTACACAGTATTGAAAATAGCCCCTTGCTCAAGGGGCGTTTTCAGTCGTTAATCGTTCAACGCTAATATAGTTGGAATTATTATTGCGGCGCTCTGAAGGTCTGAATTTGGTTGGCAATATCATCAGCAAGTGCATTTGGTATGGGGATCGTTAGGTGGTATTGGGACACTTTCCACCTATTCCCTTCTTTTATTAAAACACCCGTGCCCCGGGTTTCTCCTAACTTTTGGTTATCAAGTAGCTCGTCAAACCACGCCACATTACCCTGTTTCGCGAAGTAAACATGCCTGTTTCTGGGGATATAAGTCCAACCTTTCCCTTTATCGAAATGGGGCTTCGCATAGGCTTTGAATTCTTCGATACTCCACACTTCTGATGCATCTGTACCGATAAACACAGCCTCGTCACTGTATAAATCAAAGTAGCCTTCATAATTTGCCGTGGCGGCATTGTGATGTAACGCATCGAGTACTGTATTAACAGCTTGACGGTGGTCGTCAGCTGTTGCTGCTGCAGTAAAAAGAATGAAAACATAGGCCAAAAGGTGTTTCATGAGTACGCCATCAAAGTAATTGAGATAATTTGCATTATGCAGTGTAAAGCGCAGGGAGTATATCTAAAGCCATAAAACAACTAGGCTTTTAGTCATCGGAGTCAGAAAATAAAAGACGCTAGCTGAGCATTGGCTTATGCATCATGATGCATAGTTGACTCGCGGACGACTAACGAAGGCTCAAACAAATGCTGAAGCTTATTATTCTGTCCGTAGACCTTGTTTAAAATATAATTGGCCGCTTCTTTGGCCATCTTGTCGATTGGGTTACTGACAGTAGTGAGACGAGGAAAGACATGGTGAGCAAAAACCACATCATCAAATCCTACGATTGAAAGATCGTGAGGTAAACTCATACCAAGATCTCTGGCACAGCTTATGGCACCAGAAGCCATCCAGTCGTTAGCACACACCAAGGCTGAAAAGGGAATATCACGCGCCAATAATTCTAACAGGCCAACTTTCCCATCTTCTTCAGAATAATCCCCGTTAAAAATTAACTGAGTATTTACCGCAATCCCAGCTTCATTTAGTGCGCGTTTGTGCCCCTCTAATCGTTGTGCTGCGTCCCTTTTCTCAGTTGGCCCAGAAATATAGGCAATATTCTTGTGACCAAGCTCTAAGAGGTGTTGGGTGGCAAGATAGCCCCCCTTCTCGTTATTTAAACTGGAACAGGCATCAGGCAAATCGTCAATTTGCCGGTTGACTAAAGCAATCGGTAACTTCTTCTCGTTGAGCTCTATAAGGTACTCATCAGACAGCGCTTCAGCGTGCATAATAAGGGCGTCACAATTGCGGCTAATTAAAAACTCAACTGCGTCTTTTTCAGTTGCTAAGCAATTGCGTCCGACGGTGATGATGACGTGCTTATCAGCCGCCCGCATTGTAGATTCAACCGTTTGCATTAAATGACCAAAGAACGGAGAATTTAATTCTGGTACGAGCACCCCAACACTGTCTGAACGGTTGTTCGCCAGTGAGCGCGCCACCGAACTGGGACGGTAATCAAGTTCTTTTACCGCCTTTTCCACCCGTTCTTTAAGCGCTTGGTTAACCGTGGATTTACCATTTAGCACACGAGATACTGTGGACAGCGATACACCTGCCCGTTCTGCAACTTGATAAATGGTAGCCACGTAATACAACCTCGTTTTTTTACATGATAAAAATAGCCAAAGGCATTATGCCGTTAACGGCGGCTGTTCGCTACGTCGAGCCAGCAAAGCTTGAGTAACTTCTTGTTGTTCCTTGTCATTAAGTGGGTATAAGCAAATAAGCGCGGCGCCAGCAAAGCCGAAACACGCGGGTATCCAACTCATCAATGACACCATTCCAGGTAGCGTTTGCTCAATGGTAGTGATATCCAACCCATTGTATCCATAGCTTCCTAAGACGAGAAGTACCAATGCCCCTGCAAATCCGCCCCCCGTTTTCTGTACGAAAGAGCCAGCTGAGTATACTAAACCGGTTGCGCGCCTACCTGTTTTATATTCACTGTAGTCTGCGGCATCACCGAGCATAGAGAAGAACAGCGTAGGAAGGATAGCGGCGAAAAATTCAGCCCCGCAGCCCAACACAAAAATGCCAATCACACTGCCTTTAGGAACAAAGTAAATTGCTGAAGTAAGCACACTACTTACCAATAATGCCGCGATAAAAAGTTGTTTTCTTCCCATTCGAGTGGCTAAAAATGACGTTGAAAGTGCGCCAAATATGGACACGATCAAAAGGGCGATAAAGAAATAACCGGTTAGCAATTCACTGCCCATATAATACTTAAAGTAATAGGCAATTACGCCGTACTTTATCCCGTTAAACATCATGGTGAGAAACCCCATTCCAAGCAGTATTAGCCATGGTTTATTGGAAAGGAGGTCGATAATGTCTTGCTGAGAGCGGCTATTATTTTCTTGTGGACGCCTTATTAAACGTTTGATTGCCAAGGTGGTCACAATCATTACTAACACAAAAATAAGACCAGTGAAAACGTCCCTAAAATAGAAAAACGCAGTAATTGCTGAAAGCGGAACAAGTATGAGCGGTAGTTGTTTGCACAAGTCTTTTAACTCAGTCCACAACGTGGCACCAGGAGGAGTGAGCGGCGAGTCTGTTGGAACTGCCTGCAATGTTACCCGTTCTTTAGTGGTGAATACGGTAATACACATTAATATGACTAAAAGAGATGCAAATAGCCACATAGTGTATTGATAACCCCGTGCGGTATGCCCTTCACCGAACCACTCTACTAGCATGGGCAAACACCCCATCACCAAAAGTCCGCCTAGAAAGGCGCCAGCAAAGCGATAACCTGACAAACTCGTACGCTCCTTATCATCGCTTGTCATCACGCCCATTAATGCCGAATACGGCACGTTATTTACGGTATAGGCCAACGTCAAACCGATGTACGTCAGATAGGCATAAACCAGCTTTGCTGAATAAGAAAGGTCAGGCGTGGTAAAACACAGTACCATGAAGAGCCCCAGAAAAGGGGTTGAACCCAAAATCCACGGCCTGAATTTACCCATTTTGGTGTGGGTTCTATCGGCAATCATGCCCATGATAATGTCAGTCACACCATCAGAAAGGCGAACCACTAAAAATAACATTGCCGCGGCGGCAGCGGTAATGCCAAACGTGTCAGTATAAAAAACGGCGAGATAAGCCAGTGCTCCACGCCAGACTAAATTGGCGGCGGCATCACCCATGCCATAACCGACTTTTTCCTTTAAAGATAATTTATGGTTCATCACAATCTGTTATTACCTGTAGAATTACCAACTGTATTAACGTCGGCTTGCCAAGAGTGCTTTATAGGCTTTTGCACTTTTTTTAAGGGTGCGCTTTTGCGTATCAAAATCGACATACACTAGACCAAATCGCTTTTCGTAACCTTCTGCCCACTCAAAGTTATCTAGAAGGCTCCAGGCAAAGTAACCACTTACTTTCACACCTTTTTCAACGGCCTCGTGAACCATGTTCAAATGCTGGTGGTAGTAGGCGACGCGATCATCATCATTTACTTCACCATTTTCTAACTTATCAGCCATGGCAGCACCATTTTCAGTAATATAAATGGGAGGCAAGGTGTAGCGCTGATGCAGTGACGTTAGCAACTCATAAAGTGCCTGAGGGTATATTTCCCAGCCAATATCAGTAGTAGGTTGCCTGTGTTCATGTTCATAAAACAATTCGCCTGCCTCTTTTGGCGCTGAATAATGAAGGCGGGTATAAAAATTAACTCCTAAAAAATCAAGAGGTTGGCATATTATATCCATATCATCCGCTTCAATGGGAGGGCGATCCGTTTCAGGTAATGCATTAATAACATCAGGGTAACTGCCTTCCATTACTGGTTGCATATACCACTGGTTGATATATTCGTCTGCTTTCTTTGTGGCAGCAATATCTTCAGCATTGTTAGACGCGGGATAGCAAGGCGTAAAATTAAGTACAATTCCCGCTTGGCTACCGGGAACATTCTTACGCAACACTTTCATTCCAAGCCCATGGGCAAGCAATATGTGATGGGCAGCCGTGCGACCATTGTTACGACCGTGTTTACCTGGCGCGTGTACACCAATTTCATAGCCTAAATAAGCGCTGCAAAACGGCTCGTTAAACGTCGCATAAGAATAGACTGTTTCGCCTAAGGCAAGGGATATTTTGTCAACATAGTTTTCAAATTCATAGGCAGTTTGACGATTAAGCCATCCACCTTTGTCTTCCAGATATTGCGGTAAGTCCCAATGATAAAGAGTAACGAACGGCTTTATGCCTTTGCTGTTTAACGCTTCAATCAGAGTTTGGTAAAAAAGCACACCTTGTGGATTAAGTGCACCAGTCTCTGTCATCACACGGGGCCAGGCGATCGAGAAGCGATAGGCGTCAACGTCCAAATCCAGAAGTAGTTCAAAATCTTCGCGCCAGCGATTAACGTGATCACATGCAATATCCCCATTTGAATGATCTGCAATGGCATTGGGTTGTTCACAGAACTTGTCCCAAATGCACGTCAATCTATGCGCTATATCGCCTTCAATTTGGAAACTGGAGGTAGCAGTGCCATAAACAAATGACTTTTTCAGTAGTGGGCTGTTAGCGGGTAGTGAAATGCTATTCATAGTGCAGAAAAAACCTTTGTTTATGCATGCAACGTCGCCGCAACGCAGACACGCAGAATGAACGAAATTTTGTTTGTCGGTTTATAGCATAAAAAAATAGCAATTAGAAAGCGCTTTCTCATTCAATTGTCATTTAAAGGTTAACAGATGTAAAAAAACGTAAATATATCTCGTCTTACAGATAGCTTTGACTGTTTTAGGGTTGTTGTTTTATGTATATGAAAATATTGCCTATTTACTTATTTGTATAGGCTTGGCAACTACGTTCAAATACAGTCCTGTGAAATATTTGTAAAAAATGTGTTGATCTAATACTTTTGTTGCATTAATGTTCGGAAAGCGCTTTCTTCTGCGTGGGCTGTGTTGTTTCTTTTTCTTAAGAAAGCCCTTTCTTGGAGCGCAAACGGATGAGCTACACACACAAAAGCACAATTAAAGAGAGAAAGACCGTGACACAAACAACACCGCACATAAGTAAATTAGCAGCTAGTCTGTCTTTGATTCTTGGAACTGGTTTAATTACGCCTGCACTCGCACAAGAGGTTGAAGACAAAGACATCGAAGTCATTCAAGTATCGGGAATACGCAGTAGTGTTCAGGAATCTATGGGGATCAAGCGCGACTCTGCCGGGGTTGTTGATGCTATCTCTGCTGAAGATATTGGTAAATTTCCAGATACCAACTTAGCAGAATCTTTGCAGCGCATTACGGGTATTTCAATTAGTAGAAATAACGGTGAAGGTAATCAGGTTACTGCGCGTGGTTTTGGCCCTGACTTTAATATGGTGACCTTAAACGGTCGTACTATGCCTGGCTCTGCGTTACCTGGTGGTGGCGGTGCAGCTAACTCACGTGCTTATGATTTCTCTGATTTGGCCTCTGAAAGTGTAAGAGCTGTTGAAGTATACAAAACTGGTCGCGCAAGCATTGCAACAGGTGGTATTGGTGCAAGTATTAACATTCGCACTGCACGACCTTTTGATGCCGCTGATCACGGTGTTACTGCAAGTGTTGGAGCAAAGGCACTTCACGATACCACTAACCGCGTAGGCGATGATGTAACACCTGAAGTCTCTGGCTTTATCAACTACCTAAGCGAAGACGATACCTTTGGTGTTACTTTTACCGGTTCCTTCCAGCAGCGTGACAGTGCAGCGCAAGGTGCCTTTGTAAACCAATGGCGCGTGAACCCATTTGATGGCACGGTACCTCATTCACCAGATCCAGCAAATCCCGCAAGCGGTGACCCTGTTGTATTAAACAACGCGCCTGCAATAGGTCAGCTATTTGCTATTCCATCAGATCTTCGTTACTACATGGCGGATAGAGAGCGTGAAAGAACCAATGCTCAACTAACGGTACAGTTTGCACCATCTGAAAAAATGACAGCAACGCTGGATTACACCTATTCAAAGCAAGATCTATTTGAAGCACGTGCTGAACAATCTATCTGGATGGACGACAGATATTTCACTGAGTTAACGTTTGATGACGAGACGGTAAAAACACCGGTACTCATCACACAAGAGCGTCGTGATCTATTACCACGTGACTTAGGCCTTGCAATGCAAGAGCTAAATCAGGTTAACGAAAATAAGTCCATCGGCTTTAACCTTGAATATTTCGTTAATGACGATTTGACCTTGGTGTTAGACGTACATAATTCTTCTGCAGAAGGACGACCTGATGCCCCTTATGGTACATGGACCAACTTAGGTCTTGGTGCCAACATAGTTCGCGGTCAAGGTGTAGATTTCCGTGGTGACTTCCCCATTATGCTGGTTGATTTTGACGACGTTTCACGCGACAACCTCAACGGCAATGGCGTGCTTGACCAAGACGACGTAGGCACGGCAATTCTCGATATGAACTTCTCATCTCAAGATACCGAAATTACCCAAGCGCGTCTTGATGGTACCTATGTAATGGATACCGGCAGCATTAATTTTGGTATCGAGTCACGTGCGATGGAAAGTACTTCTCTGCAATCACTTACCCGCCATACCATGGGTAACTGGGGTATTGAAAACCCAGGTGAATTACCAGCTGGAATACTAACGCCGCTTGATTTGGCCAGTGAATTTAATGACTTCAATACTGATGGTATTTTCTCTCAAGGCTTTACCGGCAGCGTGGCTGAAATTGGTGCCTTTGCCGCTCAGGAATACGGTTTTGATTTCTTAGCGAATAACCCGTATGCCACGAACCGCACAATTGAAGAAGACATTACCGCCCTTTACTTCGAATTCGACCTGTCGGGTGAATTAAATGGTATGGAATATAACCTTCTTGCCGGTATTCGTTATGAAAATACCGATGTAACATCAATTGCTAACATCAGCTTACCAAGTGGTATTGCGTGGGAAGGTAACAACGACTTCAACGTGCGCTTTGGTAGTGAAATGGAAGACGTTGAAGTTAAAACAAGCTACGATCACGTTTTACCAGCACTTGATTTTGATATTGAAGTGGCTGAGAACATGATTGCTAGGTTCTCATATAGCAAAACCATAGCTCGCCCTACTTACAACAATTTAAGTGCAGCTGCGACGGTATCACCACAAAGTGGACCTACGCTCATCACCGACAGTGTGACAGCGACAGCAAGTTCGGGTAACCCGGCAATTGTTCCGCTGGAATCAGACAACGTCGACCTTTCTTTCGAATATTACTTCGATGAGACAAGCTATGTATCGGTAGGTTTCTACGACAAGCGCGTTAAAAACTTTATTGGTAACGAGCAAGTTGAAGAGAACATCTTTGGCCTTCGCGATGCCACGGCAGGACCACGTGCGCAAGCTGCACGCGCAGAGCTAGAAGCGAGAGGCATACCGGTTAACGATACCTCGTTATTTAACATGGTGGCGGCAATGGAAAACGGTATCGAATACGACTCACTGACCGATGAGCAGTTCGAACAACAATTCGATGTGCTGCCTAACAGTGACGATCCATTGCTAACCTTCATTAACTCAAAACCGGTTAACAACAAAGCGGCTAACATCTACGGGTTTGAGTTAGCGGCGCAGCACTTCTTCAGCGATACCGGGTTTGGTGTACTTGCCAACTATACGACAGTGACCGGTGACATTGGTTTTGACAACAATGCCGATCCTTCAATCACTCAGTTTGCACTAGTTGGGTTAAGTGACACTGCCAACCTTATCTTGATGTACGAAAAAGATGCATTGCAGGCACGTATCGCCTACAACTGGCGCGATAAGTTCCTTGATACCACATCACAATATGTGAACGAGCCGGGTTATACCGAAGCGTATTCTCAAATTGATTTTAACGTTTCTTACGATATCACCGAAGATCTCACGGTATCGTTTGAAGGGATTAACATTACCGATGAGAACATTCGCCGTCACGGTAGAACCAGTGCAATGTTGTGGAAGTTAGACGAACTTGGTGCACGTTACGCCTTAGCTGTGCGCTACAAGTTCTAAGAGTTAGGGTGTGTTTACCCGCTAAGGCGTATAGGGTTGCGCTTTAGCGGGTTTTTTTGTCATAGTGAGACCAATTAAACACACACGCTCATATAAAAAACCATTGAAGTATATCTATGACCCAGCCCAATTATAATAATGCACAACAGATTAAACGCATTGTCATCATAGGCGGTGGGACAGCTGGATGGTTATCAGCAGGTGTGTTGGCATCTAAACTAAACAACGACTTTTCTGTCACCCTCATTGAATCGCCCAATGTACCCACTATCGGTGTAGGTGAAGGCTCGTGGCCATCCTTACGCGATACCCTGATGGACATAGGCATTAATGAAACCCAATTTTTAACCCTTTGTCATGGCTCGTTTAAACAAGGCTCTTCTTTTATAAACTGGCGCAGTACATCAGCAGCGCCACACAGCTATTGCCACCCTTTTACCGTGCCTATTGCGTACAACGAATTAGATACGCACGCGTGTTGGCAAGCGTTTGCGCCGCAAGAGCGCTATGAAGACGCGTTTTCATTGCAGGCTGCAATGTGTAAGGCGGGCAAAGCGCCAAAGCAAAATACAACCCCCGACTATGCCCATGTACTTAACTATGGCTATCACTTTGATGCCACAGCGCTGGCAAACCTGCTAAAAACACATTGTACCGAGCAATTGAAGGTGCATCACAAGCAAGCGCACATTGCCTCAGTTCACCCACACGCAAACGGGTATATCGATCATGTAGTGACCGATAGTGGCGATGCAATTTATGGTGATTTGTTTATCGATTGCTCGGGTAGCCACGGCTTACTTATCGATAAACACTTCAGCGTACCCTGGGTGTCGGTAGCAAACACCATGTTGAACAACCGTGCACTGGCTGTGCAAGTGCCTTATTCACAAGAAGATGATGCAATTGCCAGTACCACAGTGGCGACCGCCCAAGAAAGTGGCTGGACCTGGGACATCGGTTTGCAACACAGACGCGGTGTGGGGTTAGTTTACGCCAGTGACTTTTTAGAAAAACAGCAGGCAGAAGACACCCTGTTAAAGCAAGCCAGTCAGCGTTATCCTGCGGTAAATACGGCTGAACTCTCCTTGAGAAACCTGGAATTCTCGCCCGGATACCGACAACAGTTTTGGGTTAAAAACTGCTTAAGTTTAGGTATGTCGTCGGGTTTTGTAGAGCCGTTAGAAGCCTCTGCCATTGCAATGGTGGAATTGGGGCTACGCATGCTTTGTGAAGCCTTTCCCCACTCTATTCACCATATGGAGCACGTTAGTAAGCGCTACAACAAGCGTTTTACCTACCGCTGGGAACGGGTTATTGACTTTCTTAAACTTCACTATGTATTAAGCGATCGCGAAGAGCCCTATTGGCGTGCACAGCGCCACCCTGACACAATTCCTGCCTCACTGAGTGAGCTGTTAGACCTTTGGCAATACCAAAGCCCCTCTCGCTTAGATTTAATTGAAAACGAAGAAATATTTCCATCGGCAAGTTATCAATACGTGCTTTACGGCATGGGATACTGCACGCGCAAAACCGCGCTTAAAATGACCCAGAGCACAGCGCGTAAAGCGGCCGATATTCGCGAGAAAATGCGCCACAATATGCAGGCTTACTTACACGGACTACCAAGCAACCGCGAACTGTTAACGCACCTCGCTGCGCAACATGCTGCAAACAACAATAATAAGGAACAAAAGCGTGACCTCATTGGCTTCAGATAAATTGACCGGCATGGGCTCGGCTTCAGCGCACCCACAAAAACCGGTAAAAAGCGTGGTGATAGCCGGTGGTGGCACGGCAGGATGGATGGCGGCGACCGCCTTATCCCACTTATTAGGCAAGTCGCTTTCTATTACCCTCGTAGAGTCTAAAGACATTGGCATAGTGGGGGTGGGCGAAGCCACCATTCCCCCAATAAGAACCTTTCATAAATTGCTGGGTATTGATGAAAAAGCGTTTATGAACGCCACCCAGGCTACGTTTAAATTGGGTATCGAGTTTCAAAACTGGCGTGAGCAAGGCCATAGCTATATTCACTCTTTTGGTATTACCGGGCGGGAATGCTGGGCAGGGGAATTTCACCATTTTTGGTTAAGAGCAAAAGAGTATGGCTTTGCCGACGAATTTGGCGACTACTGCCCTGAACTGGTGGCAGCCAAGCAGGGTAAATTTGCCACCTCAGAATCCATGCCGTTGAATTTTGCGTATCACTTCGACGCTGTGGCGTATGGGCGCTACTTAAAAACCTTAGCGTGTGACGCGGGTGTAATGCATGTTGAAGGCGATATCAGTCAGGTTAATGTGTGTGAGCAAAGCGGTAATATTACGTCACTTACTCTGGCCGATGGCAATGCAATACAGGGCGACTTCTTTATCGACTGTACCGGGTTTAAAGGCTTACTTATTGAAGACGCGCTGCACACTGGCTACGACAATTGGAGCCACTATCTATTGTGCGATAGCGCCGTTGCCATGCAAACAGAATTAGCCGGGCCGCCCGTACCTTATACCAAAAGTGTGGCGCATTCGGCAGGGTGGCGTTGGCAAATTCCGCTGCGCGAACGCATGGGCAATGGCTTGGTGTACTGTAGCCGTTACATGAGCGATGAGCAGGCGATAGATACACTGCGCAACGAGGTGGTCGGTAACCCTATTAACGAACCCAGAGTGATCCGTTTTACGCCGGGTAAACGCAGAATGGGGTGGAACAAAAATTGTGTGGCATTGGGGCTAGCTAGCGGCTTTATCGAGCCTTTAGAGTCCACCAGTATTCATTTGATTATGACAGGGTTAGTCAGATTAATGCGCCTGTTCCCATTTGATGGTGTAACGCAAAGTGCCATTGATGAGTACAACAACAAATTTACCAGTGAAATGGACGCCATACTCGACTTTATTGTAATGCACTACAAAGTCACAGATCGGCATGACAGTGCCTTCTGGCAACAATGCCAGCGGATGGATATCCCTGCGTCACTGACTCACAAGCTGGCGCTATTTGAACAAACCGGACGCGTATTTCTCGACGATGGCGATATTTTTAGAGTCGACTCCTGGACCCAAGTATTAATGGGGCAAGGCATGATGCCAAAACAATATCACCGTGTGGCCGATGAAATGAGTGAGCAAGCGCTTAAACAGTTTATGGCAGGACTAAAGCAGCAGGTGGACAACCATGTGGCTAAGCTCCCGTCACATGACGCGTTTTTAGCTCAGTATTTGGGGTGAGAATATAAAGTAATTAGTGAAGAAAGCCCTGATGTGACAGGGCTTTTAGTGTTAGCGCCTTAGATTCAGCAAGCCCTACAAGACATTTTAAGAACAAATTCGAGTCATTTAGAAACGCAGCGTTATCTTTTCCTTTATATTAACGCAAAAGCAGTTCTTAGAAGACGGACGCTGTTACCTTGAAAAACACGGTATTACGGCTATGGAAGTGCCTTCATATATGCAATTAAAAGGCACGATTAGAAAACTGGGTATTCGTACTCAAACAGAATTCAAAAGTGCATTGAAAGACGGGATGTTTGGGCAGCATGTGCCAACCAATATTGAAGTGTTTTATGGAGATGAATTTGAGGGCTGGAATTCTCTGCTATGCTGAAACAGTAATTTCTTGCCTTTCGAGGAAGCCAGAGAAACGGCTAGATCTTTTGGACTTAAAACGTCCTACGAGTGGGTGAGGTTCAGCCGTACAGGTAATAGATCATATAATATTCCGACATGATTGATCCCAGAGATAAAGCTTACCTAGATAAATAACAACAATCCTGTTTAAACGGTAGCGCCATAGATAACCTGCGTTATCATTAGTACAAATTTGAAGAATCAGGAGGTTGAAATGCTATTTTTATTGTTGGGTTTACTATTAATGCCATTTATCGTGCTGGCCACTTTAGGCGGTGATGTAACTTGGTTTGTATTGTTTGTCGGTGAAGCGGCAGTTTTAGCGTTGTATTTTGTTGTGAAGAAGTTCTCCAAATACAATGAAAGCGCTACTTATGCAAAAAATGTAAATTCTGATGACGTCGATGATGAAGGGCTTTTCAAACACCACTTTTCATCAGGAATCCGCTTTGTTCCGTCAATTGTTGGCGATGATGATTAAAAAGTCCTCTCAAATGACGGTCTATTAAGTCAAGCTGTGGCTAACAAGTGACTTTGTTAACCATTTTTATTTGTTCTCTCTGACTTTTAAGCTCTAATATCGGTTAATCAAAGAATAAGTAAAGCCATTGGTCTCAGTACTAAAATCAATACCACATTAATTGGCGAAATCGGTTTCAATTTAAAGATCTTTCAAACAAATTATTTAGTGCAATTAAAATTTAGTTTACTAGCAAGTAACGCTAAAAGGCATTTCTGACGGTATTCCAACTCATTTATACCTTTCATGTTTATCACACAAATGTATAGTAAAAACAGGTTGAAGATTAAACTTAAAAAGGAATACTAGTATGCTAATAGATAACTTAGCAGCACTGATATACGAAAATAAAATAAAGGAATTCAAAGAAAATCTTTCTATTTATTCTAGTCCTAAATTAAAAGCTGTGCTTAATACACCCGATAGCTGTGAGGATTACATAGTTCATATTGCAATAAAATCAAAGCAGGCAGGGCTTCTTCAATGGTTGTTAGAACGTGGTGCGGAAGAACAAAACAAAAATTATTGGGGTAACTCGGCTCTTGAACTAGCTACCCAGCTTAAGTACCAAGATGCAATTGATATTATCAATCAATTTAAAGAAAACATTAACAAAAACAAAGATAAGCTTACATTGCAACCTTGTGCGAATAGTATCGAAGCTGATTTACAAAAACAAGTTGACGCACTCAAAGCAAAAATATCGGCCTATGAATCAAAGCCAAATCAGCTTTTGAACACTGTAATCTCAGAGTCAGTCATTACCTGCCTATGTTCAATTTCAGACTGTGATATCTCTAAATTTAATATACCTGATGAAATAAAGAAGGACTCCGACATAGAAAGGCGGTTTGAGTCTTTAGTCTATGATTTAAAAGTACTTCAGGAAGATGTATTACGGCAAATTACTGAACGATTAGGGAGTACCCCTTCAGATTTGAACAATAAAAAAATTCAGGTTCAAGTGGAAGAAAAGCGGAAGTGTTTTATTGGGTTAAACCTTCATAACATAATAAAAAAAATACAAGACAAATACTGGGTATTGGAAAAGTACGCATGTAACTTGTTTGGCATTCAGATTAGTGAAGAAAGAATGCCCAGAACAAGTAGCTCAGAAGTCCATAGTGAAGAAATTATTTCCATAACGATTAACAATACTACTTATTATTTAGAGTATCTTAATGTTAGAAAGGAGTGCTGGACACCAGATGATACCTACTTAAGTTGTCACAAAACGTACACTTTTAAAAATGAAAAGAAAGAGCCCCTATCAAGTATCACATGCCCCTATGAATATGACATACGTTATGGCCTTGAAGTCGATAAAGAATTTGAACCGTGTAACATTACATCGTTCAAAAACGGAGATTGGATAAAGGATATTAAAAATATAGCTCAAGCTATAGATTATGCAGAAAGTGAAGAAAAACGCATTGAAGATGAAGAGAGAGCGAGCCAGCGTAACGCGGAATTGGAACAGTTAAAACAAAACTTTGATCTTTAAACCAAATTAATAAGATAAAAAAATGATTTTTAAGGATTTTGTCGCAAGTTGAATTGGTTTTAGGTTTGGGGGAAAGGTCTGCTCGTGAGCAAATTTTAGTTGGTTTTGGTGCTACCACATTTGAGAAGCAGCCAAATTCAAGAGAAGGTGTGTTTAATATTAAAGAGCAAAATATCGAATTGTTGTTTGTTACTTTGAATAAAAATGAAAAACAGTTTTCGCCAACCACCATGTACCACGACTATGCGATCAATAAGAATCTTTTCCACTGGCAAAGTCAAAATTCAGCCAGACCTGATCGAGGTAAAGGTTTAGAGTACATAGTGCATAAAGAAAACGGCAAAAGGCTTTTCTTATTTGTGCGTGAACAAACCAAGGACGAATATGGCAGAACTATGGGGTTTGTAAATTTTGGTGAAGTTGAATACGTATCCCATACAGGCAGTCAGCCAATGAACATTACTTGGAAGTCACGAAATACAATGCCTACATTTATGTGGAAACAAGCCGCTAAATTGGCCTTGGCTTAGGTAAGAATAATTATGGAAAATTGGATATTAACCTAAACTTTTATCAACGAAATAAAGACAGCTTAATAAAACAATACGATAGCGTTTCCTTTGAGTCTGTCCATAAAGACTGGTTGGAATACATACCATCGAAAGGTGCTGTTCTTGATATAGGTGCGGGATCCGGTCGGGACGCTCGTTATCTTTCTAGCCTAGGCTTAAAAGTATTTGCTGCTGAGCCTGTTTTGTCTTTACTGATAAGCGCGAGAGAAAACTCTGTCGATCACGATATCATTTGGTTTCAGGATAAATTGCCAGCCCTCTATGAAGCTAAAACACTTGGAACTAAATTTGAGCTAATTCTATTAAGTGCGGTTTGGATGCATCTATCACCAGAAGAGCGAATATTGTCGATGCAGAACATGTCCTCTTTAATTAATGCTGGTGGTAAGTTGGTTATAACGCTGCGCTATGGAGAGTTCTCTGATGGTAGGAGTGCATTTCCAATAAGTGTTGACGAAGTGAAGAAATTAGCAGATGCAAACGGCTTAAATCCACTATTAGAAACTGAATTGAATCCTGATCAATTGGGTCGTGGAAAAGTAGTGTGGCAGACAGTTGTTTTAGGAAAAAAATAGAGGGAACGCAGTGGAAGCGCTTTATAAACATCAAATAGATTTTATTTCCTACATGCAACGGCTATTACAAGAAGGTGACTTTTCATCGACCTATAAGTTTGCATTTTTACATGCATTGGCTGATATCTGTATTGAACGAGATGTGCCAAGCAATGGCCAATTGGTAATTAGCTTTGATGAAATAGTTGAAAAGCTCATATTATTGTACTGGCAACACGCTAAGCCGTTTTTTGTCGAAGGAGAACAGTTACAAGGTGGAATCTTATTACAGAACTCAGGTAAACAAGCAAAGATCATAGCTGATATCATTGAACTTCAAGACAGCGGAGCGCGCAATTTAACTCAGGCAAAAGCATCAACATTTTGGCCGCAAATTTATCGCAATACGTTGGATACCCTAAAAAAAGGCCCATTGTGGCGCTTACAAATATTATCTAAACAAGAAGATTGTTACCTATTTCCACACATAAAGAATCGTAACTACATAGAGTTAAATCCCGGCATAGCCGACTGCTTTCGCCAGTTCCATGATTTAGTTGTACAGTTTGCCCGTCAGGGCTGGATTGAAAAAGTTTCTAAAATCCAAGAAAACCAGTCAGTAATTGGGCGTGCTGGTGAGCTCTCGGATTTCTTATTTGGGACTTCTCGTAATTCATTGAAAATAGCCGCTGATTTGTTAAAAGACATCCAACATGGTAATTGCTTCTATTGTGGCAAACCCCTTAATGAAAAAGCGGAAGTTGATCACTTCATTCCATTTACCAAATACAATAACGATCTTGCTCACAACTTTGTTCTTGCTCATAGAGTGTGTAACAACAATAAGCGCGACTATTTAGCCGCCCCATTACATAGGGAAAACTGGCAAGATCAAAACTTAGTAGTTCACGAAGATAAAATAACTAAAGAGCTTTCTGCGTATTTTGTTTGTGATGCTAAGCGTATCGCGCAAGTTGCAAATTGGGCATACGATATCGCTGAAAAAAATGGCAATAAATTCTGGTTTAAAACTAAAGACGTGTTTGTTTAAGTTATTAAAATTGGTTTTGCGTAAATGTACCGCTTCACTTTATAAATTAACCTAGCTTGAAAATTGTTTCTCATAAAAAAGCCCAGTAAAACTGGGCTTATGACTTTTTTCAGGAATGTATTAGAAATTATTCAATATTCTGGATCTGAAAATTGGGCAAAAACAAATTATTGTTATGAATCATATGTATGTACGGTTGTTATATATCAATAAGCTTACATTGTAATACCTATTGTCACACCTTGAGTTTCATTTCTTTCATCAGTACAGATACCCTTTGCTCTGATCTACCTACTAGCCTTGAAATTTCGCGTTGCGTTAATCTTTTACCTTTCCTATTGTATTCGCTGATTACAGCCTTGATGACCCCCCTCAACTCTTTATCTTTTGATACTCCAGGTTTCAACTTTTGTTCCTGTAATTTCTCGTACGCTTCATGTCTAGCCAGCATTTGAATTAAAAGTGGATACCAAACACTCGCATCTTTTTCGATTTTCAGATGATGGGGCTTTATTGGAGGAATACCCATATCCTTTGAATTCATTAATGATTTTATGATCCTTTCCACTAACTCAACGTTGTTGGTAGCTTGGAGTGACAATGCTAGCTTAACTTTGTTGAACGTAATTGGATAAGCCCATGAGATGGCTTTATAAAGACTCTGTGTTTGTTTTACTATGCCTGAGTGTTGAAACGGGTATTTATTGATTACAGTAGCTTCAGAGGGTGTCTCTGTTACTTTCAGCAAGTTTGAGGATAACTGAGAATAATAAAGGTGCTTAGCTTCATTCTTGTTTAATGCCACCTTCTTTTTTTCAAACATCAATAGTATTCGCCTTTTATCCCGTTCATGTTGGCTCTTTGAGTTTCCTGTCGATTTGTGAATATTGCAAAAATACAATGTTCTGCCATTACGCATTCTAGTATTGGCAACAGTACGCCAACAAAAAACACAAAAATCAAAATTCATATTAGCCCTATGTGTCAATGTGTTAGCCCTTTTTTATGGCGTACTACCGATTAGAAATCAATATAATACACGATTATAAAAACCCAAAAAAGTGAACCTAGCTAACATAGATTTCGATTGACTTAAGTATCAATCAGATTTTGAAGTGAAAATGAAAAAGGAGTTCATATGTATTTTCAGCAAAAGATCGTTCGACCAGCAGAGGTAGCTGCAACTTTAGGAATTAGCACGGTCACTCTTTGGAATTGGCGTCGCAAGGGGATCATACCCGAGCCAATTAAATTTGGCCCCCGGTTCATCGGCTGGCCAAGTGCGGTTCTAAACGAGTGGCTTGAAACGCAACAAGCATAACCACTAATGACAACCAAGGCTCTAAAAGCCAACAACCTGGTGAACTGGATAGTCACCATATTTACAAAGGATGTGTATGAAAAAGATTTTTGACTCATTAATTAATCTGATAAATCAACAGCAAAACAAAAAGCCTGTTTCAAATTTGAATAATGAAGCTGAATCAGAAGTAACAACAGATGACATTTTCAGCTGGGAAGAGCCTAGTACTATTACTGATGAATGCTCTAACGTCGAAGAAATGACACCAGAATATCTTCCTGAAAGGGTTTCTGAGTATGTGTTCTCCGAAGCAAAACGATTAAATAATGCACCTGTCGAATATGTTGCTGTAGCTGTACTAGTATCAGCAGCTGCGGTGCTTGGAGGGAGTGCCGTCATACAACCTAAGCGTGATGATACTGATTGGACTGTGGTACCGACCCTTTGGGGAGCCTTAGTTGGAGGACCTTCGCTTATGAAGACACCTTCAGCTGAGGCTGGAACAAATTACATATTCTCAAAGGATAAAGCTAAGGATCGCGAAGAAACAGTTGTAATTAATGATGTCACGCCTGAGGCAGTCGCCATTACTCTGGCAGAAAACCCGAAAGGTATTTTGCTCTATCGTGATGAGTTGGCCGGCTGGTTAATCAATTTAGACAAGGAAGAGAGAGCAGCTGAAAGAGCATTTTACTTACAGGCATTTAATGGCTCAGGTCGATTTGTTCAGGATCGTGTTTCTCGAGATAAAATAGAGATTGAGCCTTTGATCATATCTGTACTAGGCGGCATACAACCGAGCTTACTACTTCCCTTATTGAAATCTCGCAACCAAGGTAAGGCAAATGATGGGCTTTTCGAGCGTATGCAACTTATGGTGTTTCCTGATGCTAATCCTGAGTTTGTTGATATGGCTAGAAATCCATTATTAGAGCTTGATTTAGAGAACACTTTTCAGCTTTTGAAAATGTTCAGAGTGTCGAACGAGAAAGCTAGGTTTCAGTTTTCTGATAATGCTTATCAAACTTGGAAATCGTTCTCTGAGTCTATCGTTCAACGATTGAGTAATGAGAGTGAGCTTACACAAGCCTTGCTGGGAAAATATCCTGCGTTATGTGCAAAGCTGGCATTGGTGTTTCATATGCTTTCACAGAATGATATTGAAAACATTTCTGGAACAATTGATAAGGAGCATGTCGTGCGAGCGGTTAAGTGGTCAAAATTGCTTGAATCTCATTACAAACGCCTTATGAATTTGGTTAACGCTGACAAAGATAGTTCGGCAGCGAAAACTTTGGTTTCTAACTTAGCAAAGTTGCCTAACCCTTTCAGTAAGAGAGATTTGGTTAGGAAAAAGTGGCGTAATCTAAGCTCAACAGCAGATTGTGAAAAGGCACTACAAATCTTGCTGAAAACGGGTCATTTAAAGGTTTTGAAAAAATCAGTAAATGGTCGAGTTTCGAGCTCTTACGCTATCCACCCAGATTTTGTCGGGTAATATTGTACTGGCATTACTGACATACTTTAGTGATGTCAGTAATGTCAGCCTAATAATCATAACTAAATAGTTTGATAACCCTTCGCTACTTCATTGTTAAACAGAGACTTTGCACCAGTTGCAGTAAGCATTATTTTTCAGAACCTTTCTTATGTACTGATGATCAATTTGACTTTAAAGGGTAATATTAACTCCACTAATTAGAATGGAGGCTAACTCTTTGAGCAAAGAATTTTTATTAAACCAGATAACTGAATACTTCGAGCAGAAAATATTCTTAAACCATAAAGAAAAATCCCTAAAACAAAACGCCCGATTAAAATCATACAACATTAACCCAATCGTCGTTCGATATTTATCAAAAGTTCTTGCGGATGGATTTACTCCCATGGGGGTGGCAAAAGCCCTTTATTACCCAAGAGTTTTGGGAACTTCTATCAACACATCGTTTGGCGATCGCATCCAAAAAATGTTTGTTGAATTAGGGTTGGCTAGAGGCTCATTAATAAAAGGCATGGACATAGAATTCGAAGACCAGATTGATGGTCGAAACAAGTGGTGTCAGCTAAAGGCAGGACCGAATACAATTAACTCTGAGGATGTAAAACCGCTTTTACGAAAGTTTTCTACTGTTACCAATTTAGCAAGAACAAACTCGATGAACCTAAATAATAGCGACTTAATCATGGGTGTGCTTTATGGCACTGAACCTGAATTGAGTCAGCATTATATGGCAATTAATGAACACTACCCAGTTATAGTGGGTCAGGAGTTTTGGCATCGATTGACAGGTCACGAGGACTTCTACAATGAATTGGTTTTTGAATTAGATAAACTAATATTTAGCCTGCCTACGGACGACTTTTTGACAGCAGGTTGTGAAGCACTTGCAAAGGAAATTGAAGAAAGTGGAATTTTAAAAGGCAATTAATTTTCAACTTTTTAATTTTTTGCTGGACCTTAATAATAATAAACTGTATACTTGATCAGTATTAGTAACATGATAAACAGGATGGAAGCGTCAAAATGTATGATGTCCACGAAGATACTTATCAATACACACCGAGCATACTTGCTGACATGCTCTCTACTTCAAAGAAAGTAATTGAAGCTAAGATTAAAAAAGGCGAGATAAAACCTTGTAAAACCACGGGGTTAATTCCGGCAAAGCAAGTTCTTCATTATGAACCAGTTCGAGCATTTGTAGAGTCTAACTGGGAACGCGAACTTGAAATCACCCCTAATAGAAACTACTCACTTATTGAGTTATTTGCTGGAGGAGGAGGACTAGCTATAGGAATGGAGCAAGCAGGTTTTGATAGCGTCCTTCTAAATGAGTTGGATAAACACGCCTGCAATACTTTGCGACACAATAGGCCAAACTGGAATGTTGTAGAAGGGGATATTTCCAAGGTTGATTTTACAGCCTATAAGGGAAAAGTTGATGTTCTTACTGGAGGCTTTCCTTGCCAAGCCTTCTCTTATGCCGGAAAAAGTTTAGGCTTTGAAGATACGAGGGGAACCTTATTCTTTGAAATGGCTAGAGCGATTAAGGAAACTCAGCCAAAGGTATTCTTAGCTGAAAATGTTCGAGCTCTTTTAACTCATGATGAAGGACGTACCCTCAAGACGATTAGGGACGTTATTAAAGAGCTAGGCTACACCTTAGTTGAACCAAAGGTATTAAAGGCAATTTGTTACAAAGTGCCACAAAAGCGTGAACGATTATTTTTAGTTGCGATTAGAAATGACTTAGCAGCGAAGGCACAATTTAACTGGCCATCATACTATCATAAACCATTAATTCTGAAAGATGCTTTACAAGCAGGTGAGCTCTACAATACTGATGTTCCTAGCTCCAATGGCCAGGTGTATCCTGAACATAAGCGAAAGATAATGGAAAACGTACCAGAAGGTGGGTATTGGAGGAACCTTCCTGATAGCTTACAGAGAGAGTATATGAAAGGAAGTTATTACCTAGGAGGAGGTAAAACGGGTATGGCTAGAAGATTATCTATGAATGAACCTAGCTTAACATTGACCACTTCACCGGCTCAAAAGCAGACTGAGAGGTGTCACCCGGTCGAAACTCGGCCTTTACAGGTAAGAGAATATGCTCGAATACAGACGTTTCCTGATAATTGGGAGTTTCAAGGTTCACTAAATGCTCAATATAAGCAAATCGGAAATGCAGTTCCAGTTAACCTTGCAGCAGCAATGGGACGAGCGCTAGTGCGTTTACTAAATCAATTAGAAAAATAAGCTAATATGATCTTAGCTGCAAGGATGCGGCTGTGCTCTCGGCTTTAATCTTAAGCCCTCCCTCTCTAGATATTCATTGAGTCGTTTGGAACGACTTGCCTACCTATAATTTGATTCGTAAAAAAAGAAATATCATCTTCGAATATTACTAAATTAGTATTTTTTCTTTGTAAATTACTTCATGAAAATATGAACTTTTGCTGATTTCAGTTATTTATTTTTATATTTCAATAGCATACAAGAAAACCAAACTTGCTCTATATGTTAGTATCATATTTATAATGGATGGAGGTAGTTATGGAAAACCCTAAAATTAAAGCGTTAGTTTTTAACTTTGAAGTGCATCGTGTTTGGACTTTAGAAAGCGAGAAATTACCTTGCTATCAAATTAAATCAACTGATGAAATAAAGGTTACATCGGATAACTTTTTATTCAATCAAGAATTCAATGTAACTGGTTGCAGCGAGATAGAATTAACCCCATCAGAAAATAAGAAAGTTTTCAAAGGCACTTTCAATGAGCCCCAAATTAAATGTGATAAATTTGATAACTGGATTGAAGCATATGAAGAGAAACAAAAAATTGAAAGAATTCCATCCGGAATTACCCTTTTGATGGCAGAGTTTTTTAATAGGAACCGCCTGCACGCTTTAATTCGTCCGATTGGCTCATATCTTCAAGCGGAAGTAATCGTTACTCCCTTGTATTGTATCCTAGAGCCTAACTCACAAATTCAAACTAATAGATCGAACCAAAACCCACAGAATATTCTAAGTTTTCAGCGAAGTAACTGGTGATGATATGTTCAAGAAAAAAATGGGGATCTTAAGGATTGAGAAACTTAAAACTGAGGCGGCTATTTGTGCAATGTCAGCTCACTGGAGAAGAGAAAACCCAACGCCTAATGCTAACCCCAAGAGAACGAAATATAACCGTGTTCTCATGGGGTCTCTTGACCCTTACAAACGATTTAAGCAGGAAGTCGAAAGAAGAGGCATAAAAAAATTTCGTAAAAATGGCGTATTGGCCTTAGAAATGTTATTAGCTTTCTCACCTGAATATTTACGTGATGAAAAAACCGGTAAATATCTTCCTGATGCAAAAAAACGGCTTGATGAATGGATCACTTCTATCAAGATTTGGCTTGAAGAAAATTTTGGCGACCGTGTTCTAAGTGTTCATTTGCATTGCGATGAATCCAATATACATGCACATGTTTGCTTGCATGTTTTTGAACTAAAAACCCGTAAATCTGGCAAACGAGAGTGGGGACTAAACGCCAGAGCTATCACTGGAGGTGCTGATAAACTCAGAGATATTCAAGACTCATACGCTGAGTCAATAAAGCATCTCGGGTTAGAAAGAGGCTTAAGAGGCTCTAAAGCGCATCATACAAAAGTATCTGAGTTTTATGGCGCATTGAACGAGGCTGATGATTTGGCCGAGGATTTAAACCTCAGCCCCTCAAAAAGATCACCACGAGATTTTAAGGCTTGGCAACATAAACTCAATACAATTGTCGAGAATTTACAAACGCAACAAGCGACTGAAATTACCAAATTGAACAGGATGATTGAAGAACTAAATGCAACCAATGCTCAACTACGGCGGCAATTAAATACTCAAACCTCTAGGCCTCAATTTCATTAGTTCAGACTAATTGTGTACTCAAACAACGAACGCAACAATTTTTAGCGTAGCGTTAAAGAAATTGTGTAGTGAGTACGCATTTATGACGATGATACGGACAAACCTTAAATATGATATTTTAACCCAAATTTAAAGAAGGCTTAATTTAACAGAATTAGGGTCTTATTCCGATTCTTTTAAGCCGGAAAATATACGAGCAAGTATATTTACATTGGATGCATTTTCAGCATGGCGATATTGCTCAGCTTTTGTCAATTTACTCCAACCATGAAGATTTGTTAGATCTATACCTTTATCTCTTAATATTTCGTCAGGCGTCAATGTAATTATTGTATATTTTAAAGCTTTTATAGATGAATCTGTATTAACACTTATATCTACATCCAGTGGAACTATAGCAATTTTGAGAATGATGTTAAAAATAATATCTGAAATTTTCGAATACAGTAGCTGGCAGTTGTCGTTTTCAGTTAACGGGTAAATAACTTCACTGTCATTAAGGGTGAAACTATATTGGGATAAATTTGCATGAGCAAATATGTTTCTTAGTTTGCGGACACCATTTACTTTATTGTTTAGAAATTCATATTCGACTTGGGACAGCACCCCTGACTCGAAGGTCTTTTTTACAACACTTTGAAAATTAGATTCATAGTCATCGACGTGAGCTTTGTGAATAGTTTCTAAAAGGTTCAGCAAATAGACAATTGAGGCTGAACCGTTTTCTTCTATTTCTTTCAAATACGCCAACTGGTTACCAAGGTATTTCGAATATAACCAAACATAGTCAATAACTGTTGATTTGTGATACAAGCTATCCATTTCTTCACCTAATTTTGAAAATTGTTGATGATTTAAGAGAATACACTGAGCGCTCGTTAGTTGTAGCAGCCGCTATAATAAGCTCTAAAGTTATTCATCTAGACTATCAGTTAAGATATGAGCTACTACAAATAAATCAAAGCATAATTTACACCGTTTATTGATTCACAAGGGGTGCAATTTGGTCTGCTAGTTGCTGATGGGCTGCGACTCTTTCATCAAAATATGCGTCTTGATTGTATATACCCTCAACGCCTTTTTTCACATGGTTAATACACTTTTCAGCAACTTCAGATCGCACTTTATTTTTGGACATTATAGTTCTTGTGGAGCGTCTAATATCATGGATACGAAAGTATTCAATCCCTGCTTCTCCAAGCACATCACCAGTACTGCTTTCTAACTTACCTGTTTTTTTACCAAATAGGTTTGTTAACGCATGATTAAGGGTGTCATGGCTAATGTATCCGCTTTTGCTTGCTCTTCTTGCTGGGAATACATATTTTGAATTACCGGCTTTAACTTTTAGCTCATTGAACCATTCAACTGCTTGATCAGGTAACGGTATGTCTATCGCATAATCATTTTTTGCTCGCTCAGCCGGTAGGTACCAAACCTTGTTTTGTAAATCTAATTCATCCCATGGAAGGCCTATTAACTCTTCTTTTCTTGGTCCTAGTACCAGTAAAAGTGCAACGGCTAAATAATTATCTCGCACAAAATGAGCCTGATTATCCCTCATTATAGAAAATACGGTTGACCACTCTTCTAGAGAAGGTGCGCGAGTACGAGATTTCTCTATCCCCCCCGCATGTTTGGTTTTAAAGGAGTTGGCTGGGTTGTTGTGTGTGACCCCCAATGTTATCCCATGGTCGAAAATCTGTTTTAAATACCCCAGCGTATCATTAACGATTGTAGGTCTAGGAGTACTCTTACGTTCTCTAGTAAACTCTAAAACCCGCCTAATATCTAAACCAGTGACATCATTTAAGGCAATGTCTCCAATAACCGGCCGGATTTCTTGGTTGTATATTCTGGTTGGAGTTTTAATGTGCTTAACCTGGGTTTTCATAAAGTTAAGCCAGTCTAAGGCAAGGTGATCGACAGTTTTGTAGTCACTGTTTTTCGCACGGTTTTTCTCTGTTAAAGGATCTTTTCCTTCATTGATTAAACCTCTTGCATTAGCGGCTTCTGAGCGAGCGTCGGCTAATGGAAGATTGGCAGGCTTTTTACCGAATTTGCCTAAAGCCATGCGTTTTGGCTTACCGTGTATTTTATATTGATAGACCCAAAAGCCAGTACCCGGTTTGGTAATGCGAAGGTACAAGTTTGGCTCTATCCTGGTGAGACATGGATGACCAATATTAATGAGCTGTTGAATTATGGCAGCAGAGAAGCTTTTATTATTAGCACGCATCTTATCTAATACTTCAAGATGCAGCTTTTTTTTGTCCTCTTTAGTGAGCTCTTTGTCAGGGCTATTCTCGTTCTTATTCAATGCAACTTCCTAAGTATGACATAAGTTGACTAAGCTATCATTTTAAAATGGAGTGTCAAACCCTATGTCATACTCAGAGTTTAATTAAACTAGATTAAAGTAAATTTAATTAAGTTGGTAAACCAAGGTTAATGTATTGAATCTATTCAGATAATTAACCTTGGTTAATTTAGGTTAACCTTTACTCAATATTCTGGATCTGCTCGCGCATTTGCTCAATCAACACCTTCAATTCTACCGCTGATTGGGTGATGTCAGTGTTGATAGACTTTGAACCTAACGTGTTCGACTCACGGTTGAATTCCTGCATCATAAAGTCTAGGCGTCGGCCTACGGCTCCACCCTTTTTCAATATGTTGCGTGTCTCCGCTACATGGGCGTTTAGGCGGTCTAATTCTTCTGCCACGTCGACTTTCTGGGCGAGCAGGATCATTTCTTGTTCAAAGCGTCCGGCATCCAGTTCAACTTTGGCTTCTTCAAAACGGGCTTGTACTTTTTCTCGTTGCCACACCATTATTTCAGGCATGCGTGCAGCCACTTTTTCTGCTTCTACTTCTATGGCATCTAAACGTTGGGTGATCATGCCTTTTAGTGCTTCACCTTCGGTAGCGCGGGCACTGATGAAGTCGTTAAGGGCTTGATCGAAGGCTGTCATTACATCTGCGTGAATGGCGTCCATGTCTGCTTCTTCAGCGGCAATTACCCCAGGCCAACGCAGCACATCTAAAGGGTTCACGCCTGTGGATTGGCCGTGAGATTGTACCCAATCTGCAGCATGCAGCACTTGCTTGGCCAATTCTTGATTAAGGCTAAGCTTAGTAACGGCGGCGTCATTGGCGGTGAAACGCAACGCACACTCTACTTTACCCCTTGCGAGTTTCTTGCGAAAACGCTCACGTAGCATGGGCTCTAGTGCGCGAAATTGCTCAGGTAAGCGAAAATAGGTTTCTAAAAAACGCTGGTTAACTGAACGTATTTCCCATACGGCAGAGCCCCAGTCTTTTTTTGTTTCAACGCGTGCAAACGCTGTCATGCTGTAAATCATAAATATCCTTAATGCTAGATGAAAGCCTGCAAAAACAACCCGAACGTCGTGTTGTATACGTTAAAATCGCGGGCAGGTTTTCTTGTTATTTTATAGTAACGCACATTTGCATACTTCCCTAAGCATTACCTGCAAAGTTCGTTTTTATCGCATGGCGGTATTGCGTTATACTTACGCACAATTTTGCTTTTCAATGTCGTTTTCAACCAAAGCATTCACCGTTATGGTGAAGGTATAAACCTTAACGTTGTTGAAAGTACACTTAATTTCAGTTTTTACCTTGTGGAGAACACTATGCGTCCAAGCGGCAGAACCGCCAGTCAAATTCGCCCTGTTACTATTACTCGTCAATACACCTGTCATGCAGAAGGCTCGGTACTTGTCGAGTTCGGTAATACCAAGGTGTTGTGTAACGCGACAGTGGAAGAAGGTGTGCCTCGCTTTATGAAAGGGCAAGGAAAAGGCTGGATCACAGCTGAATACAGCATGTTACCTCGTGCTACCCACACGCGAAGCGGTCGTGAAGCGGCGCGTGGTAAGCAAGGCGGTCGCACCCTTGAAATTCAGCGCTTAATTGCCCGTTCGTTGCGCGCCGCGGTAGATTTAAAACTACTTGGTGAGAACACTATCACACTGGATTGTGATGTAATCCAAGCCGATGGTGGCACACGTACAGCCTCTATAACGGGGGCATGTGTGGCGTTGGTTGATGCGCTTACTCATATGCGCAGCAAAGGCATTATTAAAACCAACCCACTTAAGCACATGATAGCTGCGCTATCCGTGGGGGTTTACAACGGTACACCTATTGCCGATCTTGAGTACACCGAAGACTCAGAAGCAGAAACCGATATGAATATTGTTATGACAGAAACCGGCAAGCTAATTGAGGTACAAGGTACCGCAGAAGGCGAACCGTTCTCGTTTGAAGAGCTTGACGAAATGCTCACTATTGGCAAGCACGGTTTGCGGGAATTGTTTGATATTCAAAAAGCCGCTTTGGCATAAAGAGGTGACCATGAAAGCGTTTCAGCGTGCGTTTATCGAGTTTGCTATTGAGCGTGGTGTACTTAAATTCGGTGAATTTACACTAAAGTCAGGAAGAGTAAGTCCTTACTTTTTTAATGCGGGGCTGTTTAATCGTGGCGGCGACCTAGCCAAGCTTGGCCGCTTTTATGCTGATGCCTTGGTCGATGCGGGTGTGGAATTCGACGTATTGTTTGGCCCAGCTTATAAGGGCATTCCTATTGCGACGACTACCGCAGTGGCGTTGGCTGATCATCACAATAAAGACGTGCCTTACTGCTTTAATCGAAAAGAAGCTAAAACCCACGGTGAAGGCGGTAATTTGGTGGGCAGTCCGCTTGAAGGGCGTGTGATGTTAGTGGATGACGTGATTACCGCGGGTACGGCTATTCGCGAATCAATGACGTTGATTGAGCAACAACAGGCTAGCCTGTCCGGGGTATTGATTGCGCTAGACAGACAAGAGCGCGGTAAAGGTGAGCTATCGGCAATACAGGAAGTTGAGCGTGATTTTAACACTACGGTCATTTCCATTGTGTCATTGGCTGACGTAGTGGCCTACCTTACCGAGAAAGGGGGGCACGACGCTCAAATCAGTGCAATTAATACCTATCGCGAGAATTATGGCATCTGAATTTGACCGTCTATTTAGTGAGGCCAGCGCGCATTTAGACGCGCTGGGACTGCGCTGCCCAGAGCCGGTAATGATGGTGCGGTTGAATATCCGAAAGCTGGCTGACGGAGAAACCTTGTCGGTCACTGCAGACGACCCCTCGACTGCTCGCGATATTCCCAGCTTTTGTCGCTTTATGGAGCACACGCTGGTGGCGGCTCAAACCGATACTATGCCGTATCAGTATGTCATTAAGAAAGGGCGCGAGTGAGCGCCTTTTAAATGTGTCGGTATTTCGCTGCTAACGCACAGTACAAACCAAACATTACAAAGCCACTTCCCACACCCGCTATAAGGTAGGGGCCAAAGGACTGTTTTGCTAGCTTATTTATAGCAAACAGAAAGCTTACGTCTCACTTCTGCTAACTACAGCTTGCATAAGCAATTGCTTGAGTATTTTTTTGCTGTCGGCACAGGTGCAGTGAATATCGCTCATATGCAAGTTTTCACCGCAGAGCATTTTTTGAAGCACCGAGGCTTTGACACTTAGCGATACATAGTGTTCTGGATGTTGAGAGGGATTGAAGGCCATAATTCTCTCCAAAAATAAGCTGCTAGTGTACCGTTAACTCGCCTGTATGATGGGGCACGGTAGGGTGAAAAGATTGTTCCAGCGAGTATTGTATAGCGGTAATCAGCCGACACACGGACGGGGACGTGGCGTGCAGCGGCATAATGGCAATAAGTTGCTGCTGACATTCCTGTAATATGTTGTGAGCTTCCGCTTTTCGCTGTTCACTGGCAAGTAGAGACGACAGGTACATTGCCATGGTGCCAAATGCCAGTACATCTTCTTGTACCGATCTGACTTTTTCTGCAGAGGTGGGTTGTAACGCGGTTAATATCACTTTTGCCGTTTCGAACGTTTGGTAGCCCAATTCTCTGGCTCGAGTCAGCCTCCCCTGCTGATGTGCTAGTTGTGTTCGCGCTTGCAAAGCAAGCCGGTGTTGACGGGCATTACCGGGGTTGAGTTGTAGCCACTTGCGATACATCGGACACAAACGCTGAACATTCATATAAGCACCTCCTGTTTTTTAATACATTAATGCAAATAAGAATCATTATCAAATGTAAAGTTGAAATAATCGATTGCTGTCATCGACTGCTATCTATTTCATTTAGCTTGCAAGAATGTGTAGCAGGGATAGGTGTTTGCTAGGCAACTAAGATTGATATCCACCACAGCAATAGCACTATTAAGGTTATGCCAATGACGGCTTTCGTTCTATAACGCTTAATGAGCTGTTCGGCTTTGTCGCCAGTGTAATATACCACTGCAGCCAAGCCAAAGTATCGCAACGACCTAGCCACAACGGTTGCTATTATGAATAAGGTCAGCGATAACTGGGTCGCCCCCGCGCTTACATATCCCTAGGGAAAGGATGGGGGCAAAACCCAGTGCCATGTAACCTCTACTGTTTGTAAATTACCCCGTCTTTCATAACAAAAGACACCTTTTCCATCAGTGAAATATCGTTAAGTGGGTTGCCTTCTACTGCCACAATATCAGCAAGCTTACCTGGCTCTAAGGTGCCCAATATATCACTGATACCCAGCAATTCAGCGCTATGCTTGGTTGCGCTTAACAGGGCATCTGACTCAGACATGCCCGCTTCAACCATAAGTGAAAACTCTTGTGCATTATCACCATGCGCAGACACGCCACTGTCAGTACCAAAAGCAATTTTTACGCCTGCGTTATAGGCTTTTGTAAACGTATTTTGAATAAGGGGGCCAATGGCAGCGGCTTTAGGTCTTACCAACTCAGGAAAAAAGCCGTCGATCTTGGCCTTATCTGCCACAAATTTGCCCGCTAGAATAGTTGGCACATAGAAGGTGCCATTGGCTTTCATTAGTTCGCGGATTTCATCGTCCATATAGGTGCCGTGTTCAATGGAATCAACGCCAGCACTAATGGCTCGCTTCATTCCCTCTTTACCGTGGGCGTGCACCGCAACGGTCATGCCGTAGTCTTTGGCCGTGTCTACAATTGCTTCAAGTTCATCGGTCATAAATTGTGGGTTTTGACCGCTTTTCGCCACGCTTAAAACGCCGCCAGTGGCGGTAATTTTAATGAGATCGGCACCGTCCTGATAACGCGTACGCACCGCTTCCCGCGCTTCAGCTTCGCCGTTTACTACGCCCTGTTTGGGACCAACGTCAGGGCGTAAAAGGTGGGCCATGCCGTTGCTGGGGTCAGCGTGTCCACCCGTCGTGGCAATGGATTTTCCCACGGTGTAAATACGCGGCCCTTCGGCGTACCCTTTGTTGATTGCATTGCGAAGCGCTATGGTTTCGTTGTAACTGTCACCAAGGTTACGCACTGTGGTAAACCCCGATTTTAATGTGATGTCCGCGTAGTCGGCTGCGCGAAGTGCATAGTCAGCCTCGTTGAGTGAGAACCGCTCTAAGTACGTTTGCGGGCCGCCGTGTTGAGTAGACAAATGTACGTGCATGTCCATCAACCCTGGCATCACGGTAGCGTGTTTTAAATCAACGACAGTGTCACCTTGTTCACCTGCTACAAAGCCCGCTTTTACTGCTTTAATTTTATTGTCTTCAATAATTAACGTGACGTTTTTCTCAAGGGTGTCAGAGGTGCCGGTAAACGCATTTCCCGCATGAATTACCGTGGCAGCCTGTAAAGACGTAGAAAGGAATACGCATGATGCGGTAAGTGATATTAGGGTCTTTTTCATAATATAGTTCTTCTTGTTGATGATTAAGTAGACTATATCGAATGTAAAACAGCTGAATGATTAACGCAAAGTGATGCGGTATCAGTGGTGGGTTTTTAATGATGAATAGCGTTATTGCTCAACTTGTCCAATAACAAATTTCTTGCCATTAGAAAGTAGGATAAAGCGAGTTTGGCATGCATCTGTTTCCTGAGTGGCTTGCTCGAGTAGCTGGTAGTAGACATTTTGATGCACCCTCGCCCATAAGTTTTTGCGTACACATACGTAGGGGATAGGTGTCGCCTCTGGATCTTGAATGGCAGCTGGTGGAGAGCGCAATTCAAGTTGAGATACATCTGTTAAACGAACTTCGTCATTCGTTTGCGTGGTAAAGACAACACATGTTGTGCCGGTATCGTTATCTGTCTCTTGGCGCCACTGCGTGATAAGAAAAGGCGTGTCTTCTACCGTTATGCCCACTTTTTCCACTGGGGTTACCAGGTAGTAGTTATCACCTTCGCGTTTTAACACAGATGCAAAGAGTGCCACTAAGCTTGCTCGGCCAATGGGACTACCTTCATAAAACCATCTTCCATCCAGCGCGATGGTCAGATTTATGTCGCCACAAAAAGCGGGGTTCCACTGCTCTACGGGAGGTAAAGGGCGCGCCTTTGACGACGTACCCTTTAATTGTTGCTGAAACCTAGTGAGATCCACGAGATTCAATCAAGGCTTTCAACTCGCGTAACTTGGCTTTAATCCGACGCATATTGTCTGGACCGGTACGCAATAGTTGCTTTTGTGGCTCGCTAAGGTTTTCCAAGCGCTCGTCTGCATATTTGTATGCAACTGAATCAGTATATACCTCGACAGGTACAGGTACTTCAGGGGTATCTAATAACTGGTCAATAGCGTCGAGAAGTACGGTACTAAAGTCTTTACCTTGGCTACCAATTTCTGCGTATTTACTTTGAATGTCATCTTTATAGATGTCATAAATATTAAGCAACGCTTCGTTGTTGAAAGACTCCAGCATATCCACATAGGGCGTGTAGCGTTTATAGCTAGCCGCATCTATCCACTGTTTTCCTGCCTGAGAGTATACTCTAAAGCTCTGTTCAGGTGGGGTTAGTAACTGATGGTTCGGCGCCATTTCGTCGTTGGCAAGATTGGTCACAGACACCACAAAACGTTGAATAAGGCCCTCGTTAACCAATAATCTATTAACGGTGTCTTCGTCAGACGTTGAACTTTCAAGTAACGCACGTTTTACCGCGGGATCACTGACGTCCAAAGGCTCTGGATCTACCACTACAGGCTCAGGAAGGGGCTCTACCTCTTCTTTTTCTTCAAGTTCAACTGCAGGTGCGGTCGGGATTGGCTCAAATACTTCTGGCTCAATCGGTGTAGACTCTTCCGGTTCCACTATTTCTGGTTCAGGTGTAACGACAGAATCAGTTTCCTCGCTGCTTGGCCAAAAAACAACGGCCAGAATAACAATGAGAAGAATGCCAACAACAATAAAGTGTGGGGCTAATGATTTCTTTTCTGATGACTCGCTCATCTCGCTCATAATGACTCCGCTACAAAAATTTCCTTTCGGTAATACTACCAGAGATAACACCCAATATTAGAAATTCAATCAAGAGAAATGTTCCCTTTAACTGTAAATTCCTTATTTCACACATAGTTTTAACGCAAAACAGCCACATTTCGATTGGTTTTGGCAAGCGTCGTTATCGCCAATGCTCTGCCTCTCATTTATCTTGTCAATCCACAACCAACCAAGCAAGTGTTTAATGTGATTAGTTTATTATAGTTGAATGAACTCCTCTTGCGTCTGTGCCGTAAAAACAAAACATAAACTGTTTAAAATTAAAAAATGACATTGCGTGAGGTGCCTTCAAGTGCTGTTTTACTGCTGGCTACGACGCGATGACCTTCTTAATTTCTGTTTTTGTGGTACATGGACAGTAGTACGCAAACACTGCGAGGTACTAATGCATAAATTCTATTTTCATGACATTCAAGACAAACCCACGCTGATTACGTATCTGGAAGTGCAATCCTATGAGATGAATGTGTATTTAGTTTATCTCTCTATTGGTACTAAAAGCGCCATGGTGTATGACAAGCATGATAAACCCATGCGCTTTTTTAGTGCTGGGCATATTCGAGAAGCGTTTGCCCATTGCACGGTACAAAAAGCTGTGATGAAACACGATACCCCGTACGATGAAATGATTGGTAACCCACCCAAAAGTGCCCAGCAAATGGCACTGCCGTTTAGCATGGCATTGCCTTATTAAAGACATATTGAACCAGTTTTAACGCAAGTTCTTATGTCGTGTCTTACCTTCAATCAAGCCAATCACGGGCAGCTACTCGCATGTCCACTTTGGCGCCTAAACGCTTCGCGAGTAGAAATAAGCCACCGAGTTTTCGGTGGATAAATAAGGCATCTATGGGTGGGGTATGCCAAAAATCGTGCTCGGTAGTCAGTGCCATGCCTTTGTCTTGTAACCGGATGATCAGGTCACTTTCACCAAAGTCATAGGCGCCTTCACAGCGAATAGCCTCACAGGCTTCCATACCAATATCCACCACCGCTTCTATTTGTGCAGGCGTATGGCTGTCGTCAATTAACCCAATTTTTAAGGCCGTTTGTTGCATTTTACTTCTATCGTACTGGGCCGCACTAATGAGCATGGCTTTGTAGAGATGTGCAATGTCGTCGGGCACTTCGCGGGTGGCGCCGAAGTCGAGTAAAACGAGCTGTTGGGTTTCACTGTTGTATTTGTAGTTAGCTAAGTTCGGATCGCTTTGTAACAACTGGAAATCGAATACCTCACGAAAAAAGAGTGACATCAAGGCTGTCATTAATTCATCTTTAATCGCTTGAGGTGCGTCAAGTAAGCTATCTAAATCAGCGGCTTCAATATAGTCCATAGCAAGTACTGTGCGGGTACTTAGCGGCGCGTAAATTTCAGGTACGATAAAGTACGGTTTGGCCTGTGACGCAAACAATTTTTCGCGATATTGCGTTAGCATGACCGCTTCTCGTTCGTAATCTGTTTCCTGATGAAGTTGCTTTTTTGCTTCGCTTAACAGTGGTGCTATATCGAGTGACTTTGGTAACAATCCAGTAAGTTTAATGAGGGTAGCAACATTGTCGACATCGCTGTCGATACTTTTGCTTATACCCGGGTACTGCACTTTGATGGCAAGCATTTTACCGTCTAACGTTATGGCCTTGTGCACTTGCCCTATGGAGGCTGCGGCCACTGGTGCAAAAGAAAAATAAAGCAATTCTTGTTGCCAATTTACCCCCCAAGCGGTATCTAAAACCTCGATAACCTGCGACTTAGGCATGGGGTCGGCGTCTTCTCGCAATCTACCTAAAATGGCGGCGAGTTCAGGGGGGAGAAGGTCACCCGCATCCATGGATATAAGCTGCCCTAATTTCATAGCAGCACCACGCATACTGGCCAGTTGATCGGCAATGTGAGTAATGTTTTTAGGTGTGAGTAATAATGAGGACAGTGCGGGCATTTCGCCTTTAAGTAACTGCCCGGCGCCTTGAGTGACCACATTGCCGGCAACTTTTGTGGCCAGTGCACCCAACCTCCCCATGCGTGAAAGTCGAGAGGATGGAATGGCTTTAGAATTGCGTGAAGTAGGTCGAGTTGGCATTCGCTCTCTCTTGTGTCGTTAGGTCAACACTATCTCAATGTGAAATAGCGGTATAAAACACTATACGACAAATGAGCTAAAGACGATTACCTACTCGTAAATATGCTTCCGTAAAAAGGTGTTAGCGTATTAAACGAATTGAGATGCGAACTGTATCAGTAAGCCCACTACACTGCCGTAAGCAAAGCCTGCCCAGCCGTTAGCCTCGCGATATCGCCACAAAGCGCCACCGAAAAAGCCACACCATAGCATGGCTGAGTATGTGGACACTAAGCCAGTCCCCATACCTGAGTCAGGAAGAAACAACATCACCACAAAGGTAAGGGCCATTGCACCACTTAAAATAACCCACATGATATTCTTTTTATCAGCAAAACCACTTACTTTTTTGGCTGGCTCGGCCTTGCTATTGTCGCTAAGATCTGCGGCTTCGGCTTTACGCGCCTCAGCGATTGCTGCGCGCTTCTTGCGGTCTTGCCTGCCCTTATGCGAGATTTTGCTTTTGTCTGAATCACTCGCTAATGCGTCAGTGGCGCCGTTACTCATAATAGAACCTTTGGTTGATAATTATCCTTAGGGGGCTGATCTTTACTGTATACCAACGATCAATAACCCCTAGTTTAAGGTAATAGATGAACTATTAAAACACTATAAGACTTCGGTCTCAGGTGTGTAAAGGCGGTTTCTCGTATTGAAGGGATAACAGCGAGATAGGGAGTAAAAAGCCTGTAACATCTTAAAGACGTTACAGGCTTTGTTTGTTTAGCGACGAGTGTGCAAACTAGTGATGATTATTGGAAAAGCTCACTTCAAGTAAATTGACACTGTCTGAGAAAGTCAGTGTTTTGATGTCACCTTTGCCTTCCACATTAAGTGTATTGACCTGATCGGGCCACAAATCCCGCAGTGCATCATGGCGTATTTTAAGCCCTTCTAACACCGGTGGCTCAGCCGTTTCCTGATATACCCAGAAGTGTTTGCCTTCCAGCTCAAAGCCAACTTTAGCAAGCTCAAGCGGCTGAGCATTGCTATTTAAAATGGCAAAGTGCTTGGCGACGTAATCGGCAAAAGCTTGTTGGGTTGCAACGTCACCCATAATATCGGCGTGCTTATCAAACAGTGCTTTCACGGCATGCTCTGCATCGTGCAAATTAAAGCGATGCATAACTTCAATGTTTTGGGTGCGTTGATTAAATAACACCGTGGTGATGGCGGCTTTAATCTGGTGTCCGTATGAAACAGGGCTATAGGTCAGTGATGAAACACCACTCAGTATTACCACGGCACTTACAAGCAGAGCACGTGTGCTCTGCTGTAAGCGAGATAAAAACGACTTAGTTGTCATCTTTACCTTCTTCCTCTTCGTCGTCTTTATCTTCATCCAGTTCTGTTTTTGAATCGTGCATTAAGTCGCGATACTCATAGGTGTTACGCGGCTTGTTCTTATACGCTTCAATGCGAGAAGGGATGATACGACGAGGATAGTGGTTGTTTTCCACATCTACGTCAGCGGTTTCCCAGTGTGGGTCAACCGTTACGCTAACCAACTCTTTGTCTTTGTCAGTCACAATCAGCTTGCTCACTGCTTTAGGCGTACGACGCCAAATTTCCGCAGGAATGCGCACTTCTTCTTTTGTGCCATCTTCAAATGACAACTCGATAATGATTGGCATGACCAAACCACCTTTGTTGCTAAAATCTAGCACGTAGTAGTTTTTGTCTTCTTTTACCGCACGTTCAAACGCTGTGCGCTCCCAAGGCTCGAGATCTTTTAAGAACTTCTTGTACTTGTTGCGCTCTTTGTTAGTTACGGTGTAACGATCGTTTTCGTCGTAGAAGTCATTGATATCTTCGAAGCGGTCTACCCAAAGCTTTTTACCTTCTTCGTTATTGCGAATATCGGTAAGTGACTTAGGCTTCTCCATTTCAGCGTCGCGTTCGCGGGCGAAATCGATATCAGGATCTTCTGTATCTAAACGCAGCTTGTACACGCTGTCTAAGCTAATGTCTACATGGTCTGTGGTATAGAACCAACCGCGCCAGAACCAATCCAGATCAACCCCTGAGGCTTCTTCCATTGTGCGGAAGAAATCAGAAGGCGTTGGGCGTTTAAACATCCAACGTTGCGCGTATTCTTTAAACGCAAAGTCAAATAGCTCACGGCCGAGAATGGTTTCACGAAGAATGTTCAGCGCCACGGCTGGCTTGGTGTAAGCATTTGGACCAAGGCGAAGTACCGAGTCAGACTGTGTCATAATAGGCACCTGCGTCTGAGACTTCATGTAGCCTACAACATCACGTGGCTCTACTCCCCATGGGATTGTTGGATCCCATTCGCGACCCGCAACGCCGTCCAAGAAGCTGTTTAGACCTTCATCCATCCATGTCCATTGACGCTCGTCAGAGTTTACTGTCATTGGGAAATAGATGTGTCCCACTTCGTGGATCACCACGCCAATGAGGAAGCGTTTTTCAGCAAGTGAGTAAGTACGTGAACCGTCATCACGCAATTCTGTACGCGGGCCGTTAAAGGTGATCATGGGGTATTCCATGCCGCCAACCGGACCATTTACTGATTGTGCTACTGGGTAGGGGTAATCAAAGCTGAAACGGCTATACACATCCATCGTATGGATAATCGACTCAGTTGAATATTTTTGCCATAGCTCGCCCCCTTCTTTGGGGTAGAAAGACATGGCCATCACCAGTGGCTGTGTGTCGCCACCTTGCTGGTAGCCACGCGCATCCCAGGCGAATTTACGCGAAGAAGCCCAGGCGAAATCGCGCACGTTGTCTGCCTTGAACGTCCAAGTCTTAAGCTTAGAGGTGCCTTCTTTTTCGTTTTCAATCGCTTCTTCTGGAGAAACAATGAACACGATGCGGTCGGCAGTTTCTGCTTTTTTCAGACGGTCGCGCTGTGTTTTGGTTAGCACGTCTTTCGGATTTTGCAGTACACCAGTTGACGATACGATGTGGTCAGCAGGAACGGTAATATCCACTTCGTAATTACCGAATTCTAACGTGAACTCACCGCGGCCGATAAACTCTTTATTGGTCCACGCTTCATAGTCAGTATACGCGGCTAAACGCGGGAACCATTGCGCTAACAAGAAGATGTCGTTGCCACCTTCGCGTTCGTCATCGGGGAAGTGCTCGTAACCTGCGCGGGCTGATACTGCATCTTCTTCGACAATATTAAAAGCAAAGTCGATGTCGAAAGTAACCTTGTTACCCGGCTTAAGAGGCTTTGCAAGATCGACACGCATTAGCGTGCCCACCACAGTATGACGTAAGTCATTGCCTGCTTTATCTTCAACACGGGAAATGGTGTAACCCAATTCGTTGTCGTCAACAAACTGCTGACGTCTAAGTGCGCCCATACTTAGTTTGGCAGGGGCATCGCCACTGGCTGCCTGCGTACCCGGACCGCGGTTGCCAATGCCACCAAATGTGGTGGTAAGGGCTGACATGGAGTCGTCGCGGAATTTGTTTTGATCTAATTGGATCCACAAATACTTAAGCGTATCCGGTGAATTGTTGTGATAAGTAATCGTTTCTTTTGCTTCGATACGGCGCTTGTCTTCAAGTAGTTTTACGTCGATGTCGTAATCTACTTGTTGCTGCCAATACTGATGACCCGGCTCACCGGCGGCGTTGCGGTAAACATTTGGCGTGGGTAAAACTTCATCTAGCTGACGAAATTTATCTTCAAAGTCGCCTTTAGTTTGTTTAATGGCGGCGTTAGCACTTGGAAGAGTAATCAGCATAGACAACACTGGCGCAAGCCAGAAAAGATGTCGTTTTGCGGTGCTCATGCAGGTTCCTTGGGACGTGTAAATGTAATAATTATAAATTTGCGGCCATAGTATATAAGGCTGACCAAATGAATCCAGTTTTTGACCGTAAACTAACCTTGTTTTAACGCAAAAAACTGTAACAGAAGGTTTTGTTTCTGGTTTTAACTGTCGTATTCTTAACCTCTTGTTTTCTTTTTTCTTCCCATTATGAATCGTTTTTCTTGGCAACGCGCCGTTATCAAAGTTGGCAGTGCCCTTATCGCACCGGACGGGGATGAGTGCAGTGGACGTTATTTACTTTCACTTGCCCGTTTTATCACCGCTAGTCGCGAGGCGGGGAAAGAAATTATTGTTGTCTCCTCTGGCAGCGTGGCAGCAGGAAGAAGTAAAGTAAAAGTACGCCACAATGCCTCCATTGCGGAAAAGCAAGCTATGGCCGCGATAGGGCAAAACTTGATGATGGCCAACTGGCAGCGCTTTTTCGATTTTCCCTGTGCTCAGGTATTGCTTACAGCTGACGATCTGAGAGACCGAACCCGCTACGTCAATATCAAAAACACGCTGCGTGAAATTCTCAATCACCATGCACTGCCGATTGTGAATGAAAACGACACGGTGGCAGTGAACGAGCTAAAAGTGGGAGACAATGACAACTTGGGTGCGTATACCGCGTTAGTGGCTCAGGCCGACACACTTATTATCTGTTCAGATATTGATGGGCTATTTACCGCAGACCCTCGCAAAGACAGCCGAGCTACCCTTATCCCTCAAGTCACTAAGATTGATAAATCCATATATGACTTGGCAGGTGGTGCAGGTACAACCTTAGGGACTGGTGGCATGCGAACCAAGATAGAAGCAGCAGACAAGTGCACCAGTAGTGGTATTCAAACCCTTATTGTTAATGGCAGAAAAGGCGAGACCTTTGACGCATTGTTAGAAGGAAAAGTGCCCGGCACACTGTTCAATGCCAATAGTACCCCGGCCAGTGCCAAACGGCTTTGGCTCACCCATACCTTGAGAACCGCTGGACGCATTGAAGTGGATGCAGGAGCAAAAGACGCCTTGGTGCTAAAAGGCGCCTCTTTGTTGCCTTCGGGCGTGACACACATAGAGGGCAATTTTGCGCAGGGCGATGCAGTTGAAATTATTAACGACGGTCGCGTTATAGCCAAAGGCCTGAGCTTGTATAACAAAAAGGACTTATGCCTCATAAAAGGGAAAAAGTCGAAAGATATCGCCAGTGTGTTAGGTTATGAAACTGCAGAGGTGGTGGTGCACCGCGATGACATGGTGCTCCTCTAGTACTTGAGCTCACCTGTCTGCAAGTACTTACTCACTTGGTTAGCCCAGTTTATTAAAGACGAATGGCGAAGCCAGTTATAATGATGAGGATGCACATGACTGATATAACGCCGACATTAGCCGATTACCCCTATCACGTTACTATTGCCAGTCGATGGCAAGATAACGATGCCTATGGACATATAAACAACGTGGTGTATTACGGCTTTTTTGATACCGCGGTCAATCGCTTTCTTATAGAAGAAGGTGGGTTAGATATTCACCATGGTCAGTCGGTCGCTTATGTGGTGAGTAGCCAGTGTCAGTACATTGCTCCAGCAGCCTATCCAGAAGACATATTCGTCGGGTTGCGGGTGATTAAAATAGGTCGAAGCTCAGTGACGTACGGATTATCGGTTTACGCAGGGGAAAACAAGCGCCGGGTGGCGCACGGGCAATTTGTGCATGTGTTTGTCGATAGAAAAACGGACAAAGCCATTCCCATTCCGGCCTCGATCAAAGCCGCACTAGAATCGATCTGTGAAGCGTTATGACGCTGAAAAATATTGTTTTTTTAGATGCTGATACCCTTGATTTACCCACCCTGGATACCCGTGAGCTAAAGGCACTTAACGCCAATATTCGCCTATATCCGCACACATCTGAACAGCAACTGGCAGAGCGCTTAAAAGATGCAGACGGGGTCTTGGTGAATAAGGTTATATTAAGTGCCAAGGTGTTATCGACAGTACCTCGCTTACAGTATATTGGTGTCACTGCTACGGGGATGAACAACATCGACCTTGCTTATTGTCGTGATAGCGGTATTACGGTCAAAAATGTCGAAGCTTACGGTACAGACAGTGTGGCTCAACATACATTAATGCTGCTGCTAAATCTTGCTACCAATTTTGTGCAGTATCGTCGTGATGTGGCACAAGGTGCGTGGGCGTCATCTCCTCAATTTTGCTTGTTAAATCACCCTGTGATGGAACTGGCTGGGAAACACGCAGTGATTGTAGGGCACGGCGAGCTTGGCAAACGGGTTGAGGGGTTATTTAAAGCGCTAGGTATGCGAGTGACAATTGCTGCACGCCCCGGCAAGGCCGACGACCCTCGCCCATCGCTTACCTCTCTTTTACCGGATGCCGATGTGGTGAGTTTGCACTGCCCACTTACAGCAGATACCGACAAATTAATTAACGCAGATACCTTGGCGTTGATGAAACCGACCTGCTTTTTGTTAAATACTGCCCGCGGCGGCCTGATAGATGAACAGGCTTTATATGAGGCGTTAGCTAGCCAGCGTATTGCCGGCGCAGGCTTAGATGTGCTGAGTCAGGAGCCGCCTCCTTGTGATCACATCCTGCTGAAGCATACCTTACCTAACTTACTGATTACGCCTCACAATGCGTGGATCGGTAAACAGGCGAGACAAACACTTTTGAATAGGTCAGTCGCTCATTTAGCGGCGTTTCTTGACACAACTGCCTTATGAACAACGCGACGTTATTTACCTTATGCTGCTTAATTTGGGGTTCGACATGGATTGCCATTACTTACCAAATTGGCCACACCTCAGAAACCTTTGCCATTGCATTGCGCTATTTGCTCGCCTCGCTATGTTTGGGTGGGTATTGCGTGATAAGGCGTTTGCCACTTCACTTCCCCTTGCATATTCACGTAAAAATGGCAGCCGTAGGTTTATTTCTTTACAGCTTAAATTACACGCTGCTTTACCTCGCTCAGGCGCATATTATTAGTGCCTTACTGGCCCTGATGAGTTCATGCATTATTTATATCAATGTGGTGCTGCGACGCTGGTGGTTAAGCGAGCCAATCCGCAAAGAGGTGGTATTGGGAGCAACCTTTGGCTTAGTTGGCATCATATGTTTATTTGTGCCGGAATTTTCCAAGGTGTCTATGGATGCAGCCCTTGCCATGGGGCTTGCCATCGCCTTTGTGAGCTTTTTTTGTGCCTCTACGGGCAATGTGATTTCAGAGCGCGTTTTGTCACTGGGGACACCGGTTATTCAAATGAATTTCTACGCCATGAGTTACGCAATGATACTGCTATTTATCACTTCTTTATTGTTGCCTGGGGAACTGATTATCCCTACCAGTACAGAATTTTACCTCTCGCTATTATACCTGGCACTATTTGGGTCAGTGTTTGCTTTTGGAGCCTACATGAAGTTACTCAAGCAAATGGGCGCCGACAAAGCGGCCTATGTGGTATTGGTTTACCCAATGGTCGCGTTGGTTATTTCGACATTTTTTGAAGGCTACACCTGGTCGCTGTTGTCAGTCATAGGCGTGGTGATTGTTTTGATAGGCAACGCTATTGCCATGGGAAAAATCCCCAGGTTTATGCGTCGCCCATCGACCCCGGTTTAAGCATTTTTATCGCTATAATACCCGTTGAACAAATCCCTTAACATCCCTTACTTAAAGCAGTTATTTAAGTGCATTAATCTTTTTGTTCAACTCATAAGCAGGCTCAGTCACAATGGCTTCTAAGGTTTCTATTCTCGCCATCAGCTGTTCAATTTTTTCGTCCTTTTCCTTTAAACGTCGTTGCTGCTGATCGGTTTCACTTCTTATGAACGGGTTACTGCAACTTCCATTCATCCAGTCATTGAGTCGCCATTGAAATTTAGCGTCTAAATAGCTAGCTAACAGCGCGACAGAAGTTATGCCGCCAATCAATAGAAAAAGACTTAAAGTAGACATAATGTTTCCTCTCAATTTGTAAAGTGGGGTTATGGCGTGTGTTATCACGCTTGCCTATGTCTAGTCTGTGGTTAGAAAAATTAATTACACAAATTTTTAAAAAAATGTGTAATAAAACAATCAAAGTCGTGACTAAAGTTAGCGAATGCAGTTTTAATAGCTTGTAAAATAAAAACAATTTTAGGTTTAGGGATTACATTTTGGGGCAGGGGTTTGAAGAGGTTTTCTCACAATACGGTGCGCTATTAAGTCGTGTAGCCAACAGTTATGAAGCCAATTACGCGTTACAGCAAGAACTTCTACAAGAGATAGCGATAGCCGTGTGGCAAGGGTTGTCCCGTTTTAAAGGTGATAGCAGTGTGAAAACCTATATTTTACGAATAGCACACAACCGAGCTGTGACTCACGTGGCCAGTCAAGTAAAGCGTGTGGATACACATCAATATGATGAGGTGACGGAGCACAATGAGCAGATGTCGAGTGAAAGTCATTCTCCTGAATTGGTCTCGAGTCAACAGCAATCACTTTCGCGGTTACTTAAGGCCGTTCGTGCCTTACCTCTACAACCTCGGCAGGTACTTACGCTTTCGTTAGAAGGGTTAAGCTACGACGAAATTGCCGAAGTATGCGGATTAACGCGTAACCACGTGGGGGTGATTTTAAAGCGCGCTAAACAAACTATCATGCAGGAGACACCTCATGAATAAGCAAGAAAACGATTGCGGTCAGGCTGATCAACATCACAAGGATAACGAATTGCAACAAGGTAATGATCTAGCCATGCTATGGCAGACCCAGTCGGTTAGTCCTATCGATATAGATGCCGTGAAAAAGAGTTTTTACAGCGAACAAAAAAAGCAGCGTCTGTATATTGTTATCGATTTATTGCCCTTTATCCCCGCTGTTTATATGTTGATCACGTTTTGGGATAGACTGTCTTTTGCCGCTCAGGTCATTCAAGTTATTGTATTTATTTTTGCTCTTCCCTTCTTGGCCTACCAGTTATGGCTTCGCCGGGTTGCAGCGTTTAGCAAAAAAGAGTCACACACGCTCGACTATCTACAACAATTCACCAAGCAAATTCGCAACAATGTCAAAATAGCCCGCTTGAACAAGTACTCGGCACTGATTGTCATTCCATTTTTTATAGTGTTTTTACTTGAGCGCTATTTTTCTGGCGAAGTGGCACTTGAGAAACTGCTGCGAATGGGCGCAGTGATGAGCGCGATTAGTGTTGGAATGCTCATTTGGTTCGTTTGGGCACATAAGAGACAACAGCGCTTCGAACGCCAATTACAGACATTGATAGAAATGGAAGAAAACAGAGGTAGTTAACCCTACCTCGTTTGCTGACTATTCTGTGTCATCCTCTTCTTCGTCCTTGTCCCTGTTATCACCTAAAAAGAATTCGTAATAGAGATCTAAAGCAAATTCCGACTGGTCTTCTAGGGTTGTCTGAATGGCTTCTAAATATAAACTGGGTAACAACTGGTACTTGAGCGCCAGATCTGGGGGTAATTGTCGTCGCCGCAAGGTGCTATTGGCATCGTTGTTACTCAAACCCACATCCACATTGTATTCAACAGACAAGCGTTCGTTTATTTGCCCGGTAACAGACAGCATATTCTCATTAGTACTTAAACTAAAATCGTCAATGCCTAATGCGTCACCTACCTGGCCTGTCAGTGTTTTGGTATTAGATAAGCCAAATCCAAGTAACAAGCCGGCATAGTTGGGGTCTTGCGTACCTGAATTTGGCCCTGAACCTGTTAGCAAGTAGGACAATACCCCTTGTTGATCCATGGCGGGCTTGGAAAATAAGTTAATACTGGGGGAATCCGCAGGACCATCAATGCGAATACCGGCAATAACATCGTCATCCGTTTTAGCTGGGTCTCGGATGGCTTCAACTAATAAAAGTGGCTGATCGATTGGCCCGTTGAATTGCACTTCACCGGTTTGAATAATGAGCTGTTGCCCATAGGCACTGTAGCGGCCATTTAATATTTGCAGATCGCCATAGCCTACCAGTGCTGGCTGAGTATTTACCTGAATGCCCCCGTGCAGGCTAGCAGTCAGACCAAATGCATCCAGTTTCACATCTTGTGTCTTGGCCTTATCGATATACACCATAACCGAGGCGTGAATAATATCTAGCGGCTCTTCTCTGTCTGGTTCACCTCGCAAATGCACATCTTTTGACGGCGATACGGCACTTTCAGGGAGCGATTCTATTTCAATCCGTGCCCAGGGAATATTGATATCGCCAGTGACATCTACACGCTCTTTGGTCGCAGCAATATCTATATTGGGTGAAAGGCGCAATCTTACGTTGGGTTGTCTCACCTCAAATGCATTACCTCTAAGGGTAAAATTAGCACTTGGCGTAGACGACCAATTTAAGTTGCCACTCAGCGTACCTTCACCGCCCCCTAACACAAAACTACCTTCTAATTGGGCAGTTTGGTGATCGAGTGTCACCGTTTGATTCCAGTCAGCTAACGTGACAGGCGTATCTTGAATATCAATGGCGCCGTTTGTAATGGTTAGTTCACCGGATAAGGATGGCTCGTCAAGGTAGCCTTGCAAGGTAATATCGCCATTTAGCACTCCTGTTAGGGTGCGTATGGCCGGTGATAGTGGTTTAAAGGGGGCAACATCCAGATCGCGCATGATTAAACGCCCGTCTAGCGGTTTGCGCTCATCTAGTGGGCGGGTATTAAAGATTAATGTCGCATCACCAATATCTTCACTGATGATAAGGGATGTCGAGGACAGGGCACCTTGTTTAATTTTACCTTCAGTTTCAATGGAGTTAATGGTTAAGTTAAAAGGCCGTGAGTCACTTAATTGCCAGGTCGCTGAACTGAGCGAGGCGGTAAATGTGGCATCAATAGGATCGCTAGTGGAATAACTCCCTTTTGTGTTAATTGTTAACGTGGCTTCTGAGGGGGCTGAGATTATGTGGGGGACAATCTCGTGAGCCCACAGTCCAACAGGTAATGAAGAGGCTTTCACATCCCAACTGGCAAGTGCTTGTTGGTAATTAATATTTGAAACACACAGCTCTCCTTCTCTTCTTGATGTCCAGCAATGGGCGGTGATATTTGCCGTTATGGGGTCTGTACCTATATCCAGAGAAAAGGGGCTAGATAGCGTCCAGTGCATATTCGCCAATTTTAATTTGGTATCACTGATGGTGCCCTTCCAGTGACGTTTTTCCCATGCCCCATTGAGCTGTAGCGAGAGGGTGTTATCAGGAATGGCGAGGTTAATGGTGGCACTGTGATCATCGAAGGCGCCCTTCATTGTTATATCACCATTAATCGGGCCGTATTGCGCTGCTTGTAAGGACAATTTAGGCGACACAGAAATGTTATCTATACTTAACTGCCCTGTTGCAGTGGGATTCTGCCAAGGGCCGACAGCCTTAATATTTCCTGTTATGGCCCCAGATATTTCTGGGTACATGTTTTCGATCGCGGTAGCGTTAATATTTATATCGGCATTTAAATGTCGCTTATTGAGTACCTGGGCTACAGCGCGAATAGCGTTCTGTTCTTGCTTAATGTTTATATTGGTAACGAGCAGATCACTGGGGCCAGCATAAACGGCACTGCCGGTTACCTGAAAAGGTTTTTCCTGAAGTAAGCCGGAAAGATTGAGGTTGCGAAGACTCATATTTAAGCCTTTGCGTTGAGAATATTGCAATATGCTGTCTATTTCGCCATGCAGTTCAGTAGGAGCGTATTTACTGAATTGCTTAGCGGAAACACCGGTTAATGTGGTCTTTCCTTCCCATGCAATCACTTCATTGAGGTATAGGGTACCCGTATTAGTAAGTTGTCCCTCTAAAGCCTCTATATTGGCCTCATTCACATAGATATTGTGTTTTTTAAGTACCACGTCCAGTGAGACGGGAATATTGCCAATATCAGGAAGTGTCGCCGCACCAAAGCCTGTCAGATGATAATCGCCCATCACACCTGTAAGGGAAAGCGAGCCAGCTTTTAAAACGGCAGACGACATAGTCGGAATGGGTTGTTCTTTCCAGGTAGCGTTAAACTGAAGGGGTAGCGCAGTATTCAGTATGTCAGCTGAAAGGCTAGCATTGGCGTTGACGGCACCTTGGGCCTCAAGCGAAATTTCCAGTGCATCCAGCGCACCTTTGGCGCGAACGCTTATCTGTTGTTCCCGTTCTTCAACCTGTGTTCTCGCATTGAGGTTGAGTGAAAGTGGGTAGTTGTCTTTTAAGGTTACTTTTCCGCCCCCTTTTAGCTCACCGTCCTTTCGCGTCAAGGCGAATTGATCCACTTTGACCCCATGCCCTTTAAATTGGGAATCCAACAGTGAAATAGTGGCTAGGTGTTGCTTACTGCTGCCCTGAATAAAAGTGAAATCTTCAATCAGTAAGTTGCCTAGTGTAAGGGGAATGGGCGTAGTAATGTGAGGTAGATTGGGTACTTCATAGCTCAGTGAATAGGAAGTGGGCAGCGTTGTCGCGGTCTGTTGGCTGGTTTGCGCATTGGACACACTGTTCTGCGTGTCAGGCAATGCTATGGTCAACCCTTTAAGCGCCAGATCTTCCAATACTAACTTATCACTTCCGAAAAAGTCAGAGAGCTCTAGGGCCTCAATAGTTACAGTGGTAGTTAATAACTCAACACGGATTTGGCTAAGTGATAAATAGGTGACTTCAATCGGTAAAGGAAGTACCACTTGTGCTGAAGAAGGCGTAGGCTCGCTGTCAGGGCTTGTAGCAAGTTGCACAATAGAGGCATTATCTAAGGAAGCATCGTTAACACACACCCTAGGTTCAAAAAAACAGCGCCATGTCACGTCAATATAGAGGTGTTGAGCCGTCACTTCCCACTGAGGGTTTTGCCAATGTAATTGGGTTATATCCAGTGTATCTGCAAAACTGCCTTCAATTTTGTCAATAGATAACCCCGGCACGAAGGCGTTTGCCACAACTTTAATCGCGGGTCCACCTAGTGGACTGATCAGCACAGCATAAATAGCCACCAGTATAAATACCGGTGAAAGCAAAATGGCTGAAACCGTGCGTTTCCTCATAGCTCAGGCCCTAACATAAGATGAAATTGAAAGGTTCTATCATCGGGGGCAAAGCCTCTGGCTAGGTAAAACCTGACTGGTCCAATAGGCGATAACCAGTGTAAGCCTGGTCCAATACTGTAGGTTAAGGTAGTACTCAGTTCATTCGTCGCTGTTCCTGCGTCGATAAACGCTGCCACACGCCAGTTGTCGGCAAATCGATAAGCGTACTCTACGCTAGAAGTAACGAGGTATTTTCCGCCAATCGAGTCAATATCCAGTTCGCCTGTGTCTGGGGAGATGACTTCCGCGGTGGGCGATATTTCTCGAAACTCAAACCCTCTTACACTTTTATCGCCGCCAGCGTAAAAGCGCAGTGACGTAGGTACCTCATCAAAGCTATTGGTTTTGATTGCGCCAAGTTCTCCGCGAAGCGAGATACGATGTTTATCGCCAAAGGTGCGGATATACATGGCTTCCAGCACGGCCTTAGCAAAATCGATGTCAGAGCCAAATCCTTCCTTACCCACCTGGCCGAGAAGTTGAATATAGCTGCCGTTATTTATGTTCAACTCACCGTCTTTTTCACGGAATGTAATGGAATAACCGGGTAACACCATTGAAGTGGTATTGCTGCTCAAATAACCTTGGTCGTATGTTTCCCGCAAATAGGTAACTGAGCCATCGTGTTGCCACGGAGAGGTGTCGTTTTGCCAGTATCTATGTCCAGAGAGCGACAAGGTTTCACTTTGAAAAGACGTGTTGCTGTATTCGATAAACTGATAACCCGCTTCGATACTGGCGTAGTCGCGGGTAATATTTTTCATCGGAATACGGTAGTCAGCGGTTACTGATTGTTCTGGCGAAGAAATGAATATGTCAGATGACACTGAGTGCCCGCGGTTATTTACCCATGGACGTTCCCAGCCAAGACGAATTCGCGGACCCGTATCTGTGGCAGCACCTAATGAAGCGTTAAAGGCGTCTCTAGGGCGATGTAATAACGACACTTCAACAGGTACCTGTAAATTATCAGCTTCGCTTACTACAGGGCGCGCAATGACGCGGGTGAAGTAACCAGATTGATTCAAGCTGCGATTAAAGTCGGCTAAGACTGCCGATGAGTACGCATCGCCAGTTTTAAACGGCTTTAGACGCTCGATGAGGGCTTTTGACTTATCGTCTCCGATAATTTTCAATTCACCGAACTGATACTGAGGGCCACTTTGCGCAATCAACAATACATTCGCTTGTTTCACCTCTCGAACTAAATCGAGTCGAGTCGCCTGCCAATAGTAGTCGAAATAGCCATTGGACAGTGCGTAGTTAAACATAGAGGATTTAAAGGATTCGTATATGGTTTGGTCAAGCACGTCTCCTTCTTTGAGTTTAAGGGCATTGAAGCGCTCTCTAAAGGCCTTGTCTTCCCGACCAGCTCCGATAATTTCCCGGGTCACCTTATTAATCGTTAGAGGGGTATTTAACGTTACATATACTGTGACTTTGTCACCTTCTTCAATGCTGATCTTGGTTTCACTATTGTAATACCCATAGGGTTGTACAGCTTTTGCCACGGTCTCACCAACCTCGTCTTGCCAGTAGGGATCGGTAAGTAACGCTTTTTCGACATCCAGGCTTTTTAGGTGAAGTCGAATGTTGTTGAGTAATTTATCTTGCTCAACGCCTTGTATGTTGTAAGAGATTGGGCCCTGGGCATAAGCGTGGGAGCAAATCGCAGACGCAGTCAGGCACCCAAATGCCAGAGCAAGGGCAGCTTTCGAAAGATGCAAATTAAATTGGAAAAAAATAAGGCCTTGCACACTGGCAAGCCTGAGCCAAAATGAAGGCATGTAAAGGCAAAATCCTTAAGATTACGCTGGGCTAAACGACTACCTTGTTACGGTAAAGTCCATATTATGCATGTGGTTAATAATACCACATTTGCAATTTGTATCCTCAAAGTTCGATGAGAGATCAGATAATTGCACTATTTTTTGGCAGCGGCATGTTCATACTAAGAGCGCTTAAATAATGAAGTCTGACATTGTTTACTCCAATCGCCCATTGCGTTAAACCTTTGAGGCTAACGCGTTGTCTTAGTTCCACAAACTACTAATTTAATAGATTAGCCGTTAAAGATGCCAGTATTCACGATAAGATGAGTCGATGCTGGCGGCTTTTTAACCACACTTAAGGTATACTGCAGAGCACGCTTACGTTGCGCGTGTTAACGTCCCCATTCTATTCAAATTTGAGACTTTATGCCCCAGACATCTAATGGCGTATCTGAGGATACCGCAGTAGTACAGAAGCCCGTACTTGGCCTAGCAGAATTTGTTGCGTTAATGGCAACCATGACGTCGCTAGTGGCGTTGAGCATTGACGCTATGTTACCCGCACTCATTCAAATTGGTACGGCGTTAAACGTTGCACAGGCTCATGATACCCATTTAATCGTAACAGTATTTTTTGTTGGTATGGCGTTTGGACAAATGTTCTTTGGCCCATTTGCGGATAGCCGGGGTCGACGATTAACTATTTTAGTCGGTCTGTGTATTTTTGCTCTCGGTACTTTTGTGTGCATGTTGGCTACAAATTTGGAAACCATGTTGGTAGGGCGAATTATTCAAGCCTTTGGGGTGTCTGGGCCGCGCATTGCCTCTATGGCAATCATACGCGATCTGTATGTGGGTGATGCCATGGCGAAGGTCATGTCTTTTATTATGATGGTGTTTATACTCGTCCCCATGTTAGCGCCAATGATAGGGCAGACTGTAATGGAACTTTTTTCTTGGTTTCATATATTTACCCTGTTTCTGGTGGTCGCGACCTTAGCGGGGATCTGGTTCTTTTCACGGCAAGGAGAAACGCTGCCTCGTGTAAAGCGCAAGCGGTTTTCCTGGGCACAGTTTTTTAAGTCATCTCATTTTATTCTTACTCACCCTGAGGTGATGGGTTATACCTTTGCAATGGGGTGTATCTTTGGTGCCTTTTTAGCTTACTTAAGCGCATCACAAACCATATTTACTGTGTTTTACGACATGGGTGAATGGTTTCCCTATATCTTCGCGACCTTGGCCTTTTCTATCGGTTTGGCGTCGTATTTTAACGGTAAAATGGTGATGCGCTTCGGTATGCGCAAGCTTTGTCGCTTTGCCCTCAAAGGGGTTAATGCGTTTGCCGTGGTGTATTTGATCATACTGTATGCATACGATGGCTTACCTCCCCTTGTTCTTACCGTCTCGGTTATGTTTGTGGGCTTTTTCTTTGTGGGGATCTTATTTGGTAACCTCAATGCTATGGCCATGCAACCATTGGGCGAAATGGCCGGCTTGGGAGCGGCGATTATCGGTTCAATTTCGAGCCTTTTTTCAGTCCCAATCGCGCTGATCGTAGACAGCTTCTTAAACGGAAACTTAATGCCAATTGGGTTTGGGTTTTTGATATTTTTTGGGTTAGCCTACATTTCAGTGCGTTACGCAGAGCGCGTCCGCGAATGTGGTGAATAGTTTTGCAAATAAAAAAGCCCGACCAAAATGGTCGGGCAAGAGGGCTTAGTTAAAGCACCTAACGACAGAAACTGTCTTAACCTATAATGGCTTTCATGTCAGTCATGTAGCCACGTAAGGTTTTACCTACCGATTCTACGCCGTGGGCGCGGATCGCTTCGTTAACGTCAACAAGGCGTTTGTTTTCTACCTGATTAGAGGTAGTAGACAACCCTTTGCCGATAACCGATGTATCAATAGTAGGCATAAACTTTTCGCGCAAAATCGGAATTGCTGCGTTGGCAAATAAATAGTTTCCGTATTCTGCGGTATCTGAAATAACCACGTTCATTTCATACAATCGCTTGCGGGCGATAGTGTTTGAGATAAGTGGCGTTTCGTGTAGTGATTCATAGTACGCAGACTCGGGAAGAATACCGGCTTCAACCATGACGTCGAAAGCGACTTCTACACCACACTTGATCATGGCAACCAATAAGATGCCGTGGTCAAAGAATTCTTGTTCACTGATTTCACCTTCATAAGCAGGGGCATTTTCAAACGCGGTTTCACCGGTTTCTGCACGCCACTTAAGTAGATTTGCATCGCCATTTGCCCAGTCTTCCATCATGGTGCGAGAAAATTCACCGCTGATGATATCGTCCTGATGTTTTTCAAACAGTGGACGGAGTAAATCAGTTAATTGCTCAGAAAGCTCAAAAGCTTTCAGTTTTGCCGGGTTCGATAGACGGTCCATCATGTTGGTCACACCGCCAATCTTAAGTGCTTCTGTAATGGCTTCTAAGCCATATTGAATCAGTGCACCGGCATAACCTGCGTCAATCCCATCTTCAACCATTTTTTCAAATGCAAGTACGGCTGCCACTTGTTGCATTCCACATAAAATGGTCTGCTCACCCATCAGGTCAGATTTCACTTCAGCAACAAACGAAGACTCGAGTACTCCAGCGCGATCGCCGCCAGTTGCACTGGCAAGCGCTTTAGCAGTATCCCAGCCTTCCCCTTGTGGATCGTTCTCTGGGTGCACCGCAATCAGTGTGGGTACGCCAAAGCCACGTTTATATTCTTCGCGTACTTCAGAACCTGGGCTTTTCGGTGCGCACATGACAACGGTAATATCACTGCGAATTTGCTGGCCTTCTTCAACAATATTAAAACCGTGAGAATAACCCAGTGTTGCCCCTTCTTTCATCAGTGGCATGACTGCTTCAACCACGCTGGCGTGCTGCTTATCCGGTGTTAGGTTGTAAACGAGATCGGCATCAGGGATCAAATCCTGATAGGTACCCACAGTAAAGCCGTTACTGGTTGCGCGTTTGTAAGAGTCGCGTTGCTCATCAATGGCTGCCTGACGCAGCGCATAAGAAACATTTAACCCTGAATCGCGCATATTTAAGCCTTGGTTAAGACCTTGCGCACCACAGCCAACAATGACAATTTTCTTGCCTTTTAAAAATTGACAACCGTCAGCGAATTCTTCGCGTGCCATAAAACGGCATCGACCTAATTGGTCTAACTGCTGGCGAAGAGATAGGGTGTTGAAATAATTAGCCATAAAAATTTCCGAACAACATTCATTTTTGTCAATATCACACGCCGACCTTGGCGTAGATAGACCTCGTCTATGACGACTTGGTATTGAGACTAAAAGATTTCTTTTGTTTTGGAAAATGATATATTTGCAAGATAATGTTGCAAATAGTGAAATGTTTATGGATTTTCGCAGTCTTCAACTGTTCAATCATCTGGCTACCAGCCTACATTTTGGCGTGACCGCTGAAGCCATGTATGTATCGCCTTCTACGTTAAGTCGGGTTATTCAGCGCCTTGAAGATGAGTTGGGTTGCACCTTGTTTAAACGTGATAATCGCAAAGTAGCGCTCACCCATAGTGGCCACAAACTGCTGGCCTTTTCAAAACAAGCGTTAAAAGAATGGCAGCAATTAAAAGTGGATTTGAAAGAAGACAATGACGCACTGCAAGGAGAACTGAGCGTGTTTTGCTCGGTAACGGCTAGCCAAAGCCATTTACCCGCCATGTTAAGGCAATTCAGGCAGCAGCATCCCGGCGTCGATATTCGTCTTATTACCGGCGACCCCGCGCTTGCTATTGAAAAAGTAAAGGGCAAGCAGTGTGATGTGTCTATTGCCATTTATACCCCTGACATGCCCACCGACCTTCACTTTACCGCGCTGGACAATGTCCCATTAGTATTAATTGCGCCAAGAGAGTGGCGATTAACTCAGCTCAATCAAATTGATTGGACCAAACACCAGGTTATTATGCCTGAAACGGGCCCTACCCGACGTACCGCTTATCACTGGTTTGCCGAGCATGGCATTCGGCCCAATGTCTACGCTTATGTGGGGGGCAACGAAGCCATTGTTAGCATGGTGGCACTAGAGTGTGGTGTGGGGTTTGTGCCTAAAGTGGTACTTGATCACTCCAGTATGGCAAGTGCAGTTACGCAAATTCACGTGGACGACATTGAGCCGTATGCACTGGGGTTGTGCTGTTTGCAAGACAAGCAAAATGAACCCCTTATCAATGCGTTTATGCAGTTAAATAAATCGCTTTAGTAATTGGGAAAGGCGAGTTCATCGGCATTTATCGCGCAATCAATTAGCACTAAGTTGCTTAATTAAATTGTCCAATGCTCGGTAACCCAAAGCTTCAGCAATATGTGCTCTGCCTACGGTGTCTTTCCCTTGCAAGTCGGCAATGGTTCTGGCCACTTTCAAGGTGCGATGAAACACCCGCATGGATAAATTGAGCTGTTTGGCAGCGGCCTGTAAAAAACGCAGATCTTCAGGTTGTAATAAACACATGGTAGCCAGTTCTCCCGCACTTAATGCGCCGTTTGGCTTACCTTGTCGAGCGATTTGCGTGGCACGGGCCTTGACAACCGCTTGATGAGTGTCAAACAGAGAATCATTGGGCTTGTTAGCCGCTTCGGGTAAGTCATAGTCGGGTAGCCGTGGCACTTCAACTTGAATATCGATGCGATCTAACAAGGGGCCAGACAAGCGGTTTAAGTAGTTAAGCTGTTGCTGTGGCGTGAGGCGATTATCGTCAATGTCACCGGTAGGACTGGGGTTCATGGCGGCGACCAATTGAAAATTTGCCGGATAAGTGGCACTGCCCGACGCGCGCGATAGGTGCACATCACCAGTTTCAAGAGGCTCCCTCAATACATCTAAAGCCTTTCGACCAAACTCCGGCAGTTCATCTAAAAACAAGATACCATGATGGGCCAATGAGATCTCACCGGGTACGGGATGGGAGCCTCCGCCGGTGAGCGCCACTGCTGAACTTGTATGGTGAGGTGAGCGCATATGCCGGGTCAAAAATTGCTCTACGTCTAAGCGCTCGCCTTTAACCGAGTGAATGGCTGCAACTTCCAAGGCTTCTTCTTCATTAAGTGGTGGTAGAAGTGACAACATTCTGCTGGCTAGCAGGCTTTTACCTGTGCCCGGAGGCCCCACCATCAAAAGGTTGTGCGCACCACTGGCGGCAATGGTTAGGGCGCGTTTGGCTTGCGCCTGACCGATAATATCGTCCCATCCGGTAGTTTGTTTAGGTTGCTTTAAGGGAGTAAAAGACTGGCCCTTAGAAAGTTTCTTATGGCCGGACAAATGCTCGTAAACGGAGAGCAAATCAAACGCAGGGTAGCGGGTCGCGTGCGATACCAAAGCCGCTTCAATGTCGTTGTCACCAGGGTAAATTAGAGGCGTATCTTCATTGGCAGCCGCCATGACGACAGGGATCAGGCCACTTACCGGTTTAATTTCCCCGTTTAGTGCTAACTCACCCACAAAGGCAATATTGAGCAAACTTGTATCAGTGATATAGCCGGATGCCGCTAAAATACCCACCGCTATTGGAAGGTCAAAGCGCCCGCCATATTTGGGGATATCCGCCGGCGCTAGATTTACGGTTATGCGTTTAGCCGGAAAGTCGAAGCCACTGTTAATAAGTGCACTTCGTACACGTTCTCTGGCTTCCTTTACGCTGGTTTCAGCCATACCGACCAGCTGAAATGCAGGCAATCCATTGGCAAGGTGAATCTCTACACTGACTTCTGGAGCAGTAACACCTTGCCCCGCAAAGGTTTTTACAACCGCCATGCCCATTGCTAAGTATATCCTTAAGTGAAGTTAGACTGCGTGTAATGCTGTTTAATTTGGAAGGGTAACTGTAAGAGCAAACGCGGCGAAGCGAAACTGTACGATAGACATGATTATCGGCTAACAGGTGCTTTGTAAGCGCCTGCTAGCACGTGTTAGGTTAAAAGTATGAACCGAACAAAAATATGTGGAGGAGCTGTTTTAATGATGGTCGTTATAAAAAACGGGGAGTTGCCAATGCCAGCGCATGGCCCCCAACCGAAATAGTACGGTGGTGACCAAAGCTGCAATGCCACACCATTGAACCGCTAGGTTGAACTCCATGCCAATACCGTATGCCACGCCGCCGGCAATACAGGTCATGGCGTAAAGTTCGCCATTTAGCACCAGCGGCACTTCGCGACAAATTACATCGCGTAGCAAGCCGCCAAACACGCCAGTAATGGTGCCCATAGCCACTGCTACCGCCATACCCGTGTCATTGGCAAGCGCCTTTTCAATACCCACCACATTAAATAGCGCTAAGCCGAAGGCGTCGGCAACTAACAGGTAGTGGAAGGGAAAACGCGGGCTTACTCGCAACCAGATGATCGGAATGAACGCGGCGATAAGGGTAGTGTACAAATAGTCGGTATCAGCAATCCAAAACACAGGGACGTCAAGCATGACATCGCGAAGGGTGCCGCCTCCAATGGCTGTGGCACTGGCCAGCACGACAACGCCAAATCCGTCCATGCGCTTTTGATACGCCATAAGGGTGCCCGAAATTGCGCATACTGCAACCCCGGCCAGATTTAGCCAGTGAAACCAATCAAACATATTTGTTACCTTTGCTTGTGTTGTCGAAAAAAGCCTTCGAGCATTGTATCGTTGTGCATTAAAAACCCATGGTATTACGGCAAAATACTTGATCACGCCTTGTGTTTCATGCTATTTCTTTGGCCAATATCAACGCGGAGTAATCACTTTGCATTGAGTTAAGAGGTTAAGCCATAGCCTCTTACGAACAACATTTCATTTTTGCAGTGCCAATGGATTTGCGCATTGTGAGTCAAATATACCATTAAAAACAATGTGCTATCACTAGAGTCTTTGTTTTTAGGTCCTTCGTGCTAGGCGGCTGAAGATGTTTAGGCACATCGACAGCTTAAAATCTGGGGTAAGCAGTTTACGCACAGACTTTTTACGCTAAGTGGCGATGCCACTGTAAATTAACCGTAAAAAAATCTGTCCGTTTTGGTTTCGCTATTCCCAGTGTATTGGGCGCTTGCGCTCTGTCATGTATCATTCATCTCGGTATTAATTTTCTGTGTTGAACTAAAAACAGCACAGTGTGGGCAAGCCGCCCATTTTTGGAAGGACAACTCATGGCTAAGCAACCTGCTGATCACATTTGGTTTAACGGCGAAATCAAACCTTGGAAAGAAGCGACAGTTCACGTTATGACGCACGCTATTCACTATGGCTCGTCAGTGTTTGAAGGTATTCGCGCATACAATACGCCCGACAAAGGGACGTGTGTATTTCGTTTGAATGATCACAACCGTCGCCTTTTCGACTCTGCGAAAATTTATCGCATGACAATTCCTTATACCCTTGAAGAAATTAATCAGGCAACCATCGATATCATCGCAAAGAACAATCTTAAATCAGCGTATATTCGCCCTATCGCGTTTTACGGTGACATTGGTATGGGCCTTCAAGTGCCATTTGGGACAGAAACTGAAGTGACTATTGCGGCATTCGAATGGGGGGCGTATTTGGGTGAAGAAGCGCTGAAAAATGGCGTGGATGCCGGTATTTCCTCTTGGAATCGCTTAGCCGCTAACACTATGCCAACGGGTGCGAAAGCAGGGGGCAACTATCTGTCTTCACAACTTATTTCAATGGAAGCTCGCCGTCACGGTTACGGTGAAGGCATTGCCCTTGATCGCAATGGTTACATCAGTGAAGGCGCCGGTGAAAATATTTTTGTTATTCGCGATGGCGTGGTCAGCACCACGCCGAAAACTGCGGCTATTTTGCCAGGCATCACCCGTGATACCTGTATCACTTTGCTAAAAGACATGGGCTATGAAATTCGCGAAGAGAACATTCCTCGTGAAGCCATGTACCTTGCCGATGAGATCTTTATGTGTGGAACCGCTGCCGAAGTCACACCGGTACGCAGTGTTGATGGCATTCAAGTAGGTGCAGGCGGCCGCGGTCCAATTACCAAGCAGGTACAAGATATGTTCTTTGGTTTATTCAACGGCACTACCGAAGACAAATGGAACTGGTTAACACCAGTTTACAAGTAATTTTTTAGGTTTCACCAAGGTCGCAAGACCGCATATAAACGGGAAGGATTTATGCCCAAGTTACGTTCTGCAACTACCACGCAAGGTAGAAATATGGCGGGGGCTCGCGCGTTATGGCGAGCAACCGGAATGAAGGATTCCGATTTCGGAAAGCCTATTATCGCTATTGCCAATTCATTCACGCAGTTTGTACCTGGGCATGTTCACCTTAAAGACCTCGGTCAACTGGTCGCGCGTAGTGTGGAAGCGGCTGGCGGTGTGGCGAAAGAGTTCAATACCATTGCGGTTGACGACGGTATCGCCATGGGGCACAGCGGAATGCTGTATAGCCTACCCTCCCGTGAAATTATTGCTGACGCGGTTGAATACATGGTAAATGCCCATTGCGCCGATGCCATTGTGTGTATTTCTAACTGCGACAAAATTACGCCGGGGATGTTAATGGCTTCAATGCGCCTTAACGTACCGGTTATCTTTGTTTCGGGTGGTCCGATGGAAGCGGGTAAAACCAAGCTATCCGATCAACTGATTAAACTGGATCTGGTTGACGCGATGGTGGCGGCAGCCGATGACAAAGTAAGCGACGCCGACACGAACGAAATTGAACGTTCAGCATGTCCAACGTGTGGGTCGTGCTCGGGAATGTTTACCGCCAATTCGATGAATTGCTTAACCGAAGCACTGGGGCTGTCGCTACCGGGTAACGGTTCCATGCTTGCCACCCATGCCGACCGTGAAGGCTTGTTCAAGCAAGCGGGTAAGCAAATTGTCGAATTGTGTAAACGCTATTACGGCGATGATGACGACAGCGTATTACCACGCAATATTGCCAATTTTAAAGCCTTTGAAAATGCCATGAGCCTGGACATAGCGATGGGGGGCTCCACCAATACCATTTTGCACTTGTTAGCGGCAGCAATGGAAGGTGAAGTGCCTTTTACAATGGCGGATATCGACAGGTTATCCCGTAAAGTACCGCACTTATGTAAGGTTGCCCCCTCTACCCCTAAATATCATATGGAAGATGTCCACCGTGCCGGTGGTGTCTTGGGCATACTCAATGAGCTTAATAAGGCGGGGTTATTAAATACAGATGTGAATCACGTATTGGGTAAACCGTTGACGGACGTTATTAGCGATTGGGATATCACCAACCCCGACAACAAAGACGCAATTACTTTTTATCGCGCAGGCCCTGCAGGTATTCGTACGACGCAGGCATTCAGCCAAGATTGCCGCTGGGATACCGCCGATGACGATCGTGAAACGGGATGTATCCGCTCAATTGAACATGCCTACAGTCAGGAAGGTGGTCTGGCAGTACTGTATGGCAATCTGGCCGAAGACGGCTGTATTGTAAAAACCGCTGGGGTTGACGAGTCGATTTTAACCTTTAACGGCACTGCCCGTATTTACGAAAGCCAGGACGATGCGGTTGCAGGCATTTTAGGCGGTGAAGTGAAAGCAGGTGATGTGGTGTTCATTCGCTACGAAGGGCCTCGTGGTGGACCGGGAATGCAGGAAATGCTTTACCCTACCTCTTATTTGAAATCAAAAGGATTGGGCAAGTCATGTGCTTTGGTTACCGATGGTCGCTTTAGTGGCGGTACCAGCGGTTTGTCGATTGGCCACTGCTCACCAGAAGCGGCCAGCGGCGGAGGCATTGGTTTGGTCGAAGATGGCGATAAAATTGAAATCGACATTCCTAATCGCAGTATCAACATTGCCATCAGTGATGAAGAATTTGCTGCGCGCCGTGTGAAGATGGAAGCCAGCGATTCACCGTGGCGTCCGAAAGATCGCGTACGTGAAGTATCAACATCGCTTAAAACCTTTGCTGCCCTTGCAACCAGCGCGGACAAAGGGGCAGTACGAGATGTTAGCAAGCTGGAAAATTTATGATGGCAAGTGCGCACATTAGCGACCACGAATACCTTAAAAAAATTCTCCTTGCCCCTGTGTACGATGTGGCGGTAGCTAGTGAGCTGTCGTACATGTCGTTATTATCAGCAGAACTTGATAACGAGATTTTTTTAAAGCGGGAAGATCAGCAACCGGTTAAAAGCTTTAAGTTGCGTGGCGCCTATAACCGTATTTGTTCTCTTAGCGATGAACAGCTTAAAGCGGGGGTGATTGGTGCCTCTGCAGGTAATCACGCTCAGGGTTTGGCGTACAGTGCAAAGATGAAAGGCATTCAGGCGACCATTGTCATGCCTGAAACTACCCCAGACATCAAGGTCGATGCGGTACGTCGCTTTGGTGGGGAAAATGTCACTGTGGTGCTTCACGGTACCAGTTTTGATCAAGCCAGCAACCATGCAAAAGCGTTGTGTGAAAAACACGGTTACACATTTGTGCCCCCGTTTGATGATCCAGATGTGATTGCCGGGCAAGGCACAGTCGCCCGCGAGTTACTTGAGCAAAACCCCCACCTCGATATTTTATTTATTGCCGTGGGCGGCGGCGGTTTGGCTGCAGGGATTGCAGTATATCTAAAACAGCTTAAGCCAAGCATAAAGATTGTGGCCGTTGAGTCACAAGAGTCGGCCTGTTTTATCAAAGCGAAAGAAGCGGGCAAGCCCACTGAACTGGACAGTGTGGGCATTTTTGCCGATGGTGTAGCGGTTAAAATAATGGGACAGGAAACTTTCAGGTTATGTGACCGCTTGGTGGACGAGACTATTACCGTTACTAATGATGAGATTTGCGGCGCGATCAAAGATATTTTTGATGACACTCGCGTGATAGCTGAGCCTGCTGGCGCGTTGTCCATCGCTGCTATTCGCAAATACGCTAAGCAATACAACCTTCATGGTAAAAAACTGGGGGGAATTTTGTGTGGCGCTAATATTAACTTCCATACCCTTCGGTACGTGTCAGAACGCTGTGAATTGGGCGAACAGAAAGAGGCTGTGTTTGCAGTAAAAATTCCCGAGACCAAAGGGGCGTTTAAGCAATTCTGCGAATGTGTGGGTGCGAAAGCGATCACCGAATTTAACTATCGTTACGCCAGCGACAGTGAAGCGCATATTTTTGTCGGCGTAAAGTTAAAAGGCGGCCAGCAAGAATTCAGTGAACTTCAGAATGATCTCGACAGTAAAGGCTATCAATGCGTTAACTTAAGCGACAACGAACTCGCTAAATTGCATGTACGGCACATGGTGGGTGGCCGACCTCCTACACTATTAAACGAGCAGGTGTTTAGCTTTGAGTTTCCAGAACGCCCTGGGGCGCTGCTTAACTTCTTAAATACGTTAGGTGAGCAGTGGAATATTACGCTGTTTCATTATCGTAACCACGGTGCGGCAGAAGGCTTGGTATTGGCAGGTTTTGACATTGCGCCCGAAAGTCGTGCAGCGTTTAATGAACACGTCGCTGAACTGGGCTATAAGGCAGAAGAAGTGACAGATAACCCTGCATATCGGTTCTTTTTGTCTCAACCAGCATAATCTAAAACGGAATGTTCGTTACATGCCATGTCATTCATCGTTAATGATATTAAACAGGTTTCGCTTTGCATCGCTTCACATTAAGCGCAAGCTTACTGTGGGGCGATATAAAGCACTCTCTATGGAATAAATGTTAGTATCTGTTTGCGGTGAAAAAAGCCAAACCCTTCGATAGGTGGGTTTGGCTTTTTTTATGAGGGATGGCGATTATTCACCATCCGTTGCTATTGGCAATCAATCACCCGTTGAGTGCAAGGCAACATTTTCCAAATGTTGCATCATCTCTGGCCAAATCAACGCCATCACGTCTGAGCGAAGACCTTCACACTCTTCAGAATATTTAAGGCTACCGTCTTTCTCTGAGTCCAACCAGTGGTTATCTTTTAATGCGCCAATAAAGCTGGACAGCACATTTTTGTCATAAAATTCTGGAGAACTTAAGCCATATAAAACAGATAATCGCTCGGCAACTTGTTTGCTTTCTCTTTCTAGAGCGGTGCGACTGATCACTTTTTCTTTATCGAGAATAGTTAATACCACGGCGTAACGTTGCAAGGTTTCCTGCATACAGCGACTGAGTAGCCACGCAGAATGGAACTGTTTGCAATGGGCATCAGGTGGCACTAACTCATCATCTTGTTGGCGTAGTAGGCCATTGTCGAGTAAGGCGTTGATAAGGGCATCAGTGTGCGCAAGCGCTTCATCCTGCGTTAAGTGCAAAAACAACTCTTTTTGCAAAAGCGGATAAAGTGCAGCAATCAGATGAAGTACTTTGTGTCTGTGGATCCCTTTATTAGCGAATACCGAGGCCATGATAAGGCCGGGTAGCGCAAACAAATGCAGAATATTGTTGCGATAATACGTTAAATACACCGCAGAGTGAGGTTGTGGACTAATTAGCCTGCCATAGTCGTCTTCTTTGATATCGAACTTGTCCAACTTCAGTGTATCGTGTAACAGCTCCTTTGCAGAAGAATCAGGTATGGTCGCATCTTCGCTAAACGGCACGGCTTTGAATAAATCAACAAAGTCACTTATGGCTTGCGTTAATTCAGACTCACTCATGGTTTGTGTTTTTGACGACAACAAACACAATGAAGTCAGTGCCATACCGTTCAATGCTGCTGCGCTGTTAATTCTGGTCATTACATGGGTGGCCAGTTCATTTACCGCAGGCGTAAGCCAGGCCGGCTTCTTCTCGGGTTCTGCGTCGCGACATTCACGCCAGTTTGGCACGTGGTTTTCCAGAAATTGGCTAAGTTGAATAGGCTCGCCAAAGTTCACATAACCGTGTCCATAATTCTTGAGTTTTCTTATGGCTGAAAACACCTGAAGGTTTGATTCTTTTTCCTTTTTCGAGCCTTTAAGCTCGTTGAGGTAGCTCTTCACTTCCATCACATTCTCGTAGCCAATGTACACAGGTACAATACTGACAGGACGGTTCACGCCCTTCAGCATGGCTTGAATGGTCATGGCAAGCATGCCCGTTTTGGGTGGAATGAGTCGACCTGTTCTGCTGCGCCCACCTTCAGGGTAGTACTTAACGGAATACCCTTTGTTGAACAACAATTCAAGGTATTCACGAAAGACCGCGGTGTACAATTTATTGCCAGCAAAACTGCGACGTAAGAAAAAGGCACCGCCGCGGCGAAACATTTTCCCTACAGGCCAGAAATTAAGGTTGATACCTGCCGCGATGTGTGGGGTTACCATTCCTTCGTGATAAATCACATAGGTTAACAACAAGTAATCCATGTGGCTGCGGTGGCACGGCACATAGATGATTTCGTGACCGTTAGCGGCCAGCTCACGAATGCGATCGGCATGTCCCACGCTGATGCCGTTGTAAATTTTGTTCCAAATACGCGTCAGTAGTCTATCGCCAAATCGGATCAGGCCTTCGCGATAATCTGCAGCTATTTCGGTAACATAAGATTGTGCAATTTCTTTTGCTTCTTCGTGGGTTAACTTTTTGCTACGCGACTCTTCGGCAATTGCACGGCGCACCGCATCTGACCCCAACACACTGTTGTTGAGTTCTTCTCTTTCTAACAAGGTCGGGCCCGTCATACTTTGACGTTTTCGTTGGAAGTGAGTACGCGCTACACGGACGAGTTTATGGGCAATACTTTGGTCACTGCCGTGTTGATTAGACATGGCGCGAGCAGAGACGGCTTTGGAATAATTAATGAAGTTGTCACGGCCAAGAAACAGTACGATAAATAATTTTCTTAGCCAACTTGGCGCAGCTTTATCGGCAATTAGATCACTAAGGCCCGGGTTCCCTCTGCCCGGCGCCCTGCCCCAAGTCACATAGACAGGCACAACTTGAACGTCGAGCTCTTCGTGGTCTCGATGTAAGTGGAACAGATCAGTAAACACCGCATCAATGTCGGTATCTTTGGCATTCGAACGAAAAATAGGCTGGGTTTTTCTTAAAAATAACGTGGAGGAATACTCGCGTCCCGCTAAGGTTAATGTGTCGGTTGGACTAGGTAAACCTAATGCTTGAGTCGACATTCTCAAGGCCAGTTGATCCGTCACAGAGTTGGTAGGGAGTAGATAAACAATGGGTTTGTTCTTGTCTATTCCTAATTCGGTTTCAACATTAACTGGAATACTGTGCGCTTTAACCAGTAATTTAACAGGATAATGAAATACCGACAGCAGGGCTTTTCGCATCCACGACATGAATTATGTAATCCTATGAAATAAAAACGCGCGAAGTGTAACACAGTACGCAGTTAATCTCGCCTTTCGCCTTTATCAATCCAATCGATATGCTCTGTTTTGATGAGGTTTGCATGTTTGGATAACGGGTAATCACATACAGCAGAGACAACTTTTTGAAATGATGGCTTTAGCTGACTGGTAGAAACGCCGTTTAATCGAAATAAGAGATAGTTGCTTCACACATTTAGTTAATTAATAAAAACATATGGTTATAAGTTAAAGGTTGCGTTAAACGGGGAATGCACCTCGATAGTTTTGTTTTGCACTAATCTTAATGACTACGGGAGTGGTGGTAAGTTCAAGTGTTACGCTTGCGATTTAAATGGAGAACGATTGTCAAAACAGGCATGGATTGACTGTGGGTAGTCGCAGTTGTGATTTTGAACAATATTCAGTCAATAATAAAAATAATTAACTTTTAAAAACACCTTTTACATATTCTTCAATATTCTATACCATTATCCGAAATAAGAATTTTTATTATTTGCATTAGTTTTGGAGTGATCGGTGAGACTTAAACAATCAGTACTCTGTGTATCAGCAGCGTTGCTACTTACCCAGACAGCAATGGCGCAAAATGTCGAAGAAAAAGAAGAAAATATTGAACGCGTTACGGTGCGCGGTGCCTTTTTCGGCCAGCAGGCAGCCGCGGGTGTGAAAACTCCCACATTACTTGTTGATGTGCCTCAATCTGTTTCTGTTGTAAGTGCAGAGCAAATTGCGCAGCAGGCGCTTTTCAGTGTAGCTGACGTGATGCAATACACCCCAGGAGTCAGTATTGGCTTGGGTGAAGATCACCGTGATCAAATTACTATTCGCGGTCAAAACACAACGGCGGACTTCTTCGTCGATGGACTGCGTGACGACGTACAGTATTTCCGCCCGCTTTATAACCTTGAGCGTGTAGAAATCCTTCGTGGTGCCAATGCGTTGTTGTTTGGTCGCGGTGGCGGCGGCGGCGTAGTAAACCGTGTGACTAAAGTGGCGGAAACAACTGAAGACTTCACGCGTCTTAGTGCAGCAATGGATACCTTTTCTGCGGGCTCTATCAGTGTAGACACCAATAAAGTCATCGATGACAATCAAGCGTTTCGTTTTAATGGCGTGTTTGACACCATCGATAATCATCGTGATTTTAAAGACGGTGAGCGTTTTGCGCTTAATCCTACTTACACATGGGTCGTAAATGACGACACTACCCTAGTCACTTCCTACGAATACGTAAACGATGACCGTTTAGTGGACCGTGGCGTACCATCGTTAAACAATGCACCACTTGAAGGGCATCGCGATACCTATTTTGGTAACCCAGATTTCAACAATACCACCCTTGAAGCACATATCGCCCGCGCGCGCATCGATCACACGCTGAGTGAAAACTGGAGTGTAAACGGTACATTGCAGTTCGCGGATTACGACAAAGCCTATCAAAACCTTTATCCCGTTAACTTTAATGCCGATACGGTGGAAGTGACACTTGATGGCTACCGCGACACCACATCACGGGAAAACGTGTTAATGCAGTTGAACCTTATCGGTCAATTTACCACAGGTGACATTGAGCATACCGTGCTAACCGGGTTTGAATATGGCAGCCAGGACACCAGTAATGCCCGTCGCGATGCGTTTTTTGAAGTGAGTCAGGACGATCAGGTGACATTTGCTTTCACTGATCCACTGGTTATTCCTTCTATGACATTAACATCGCCAGTGCGTGATAGAGCGTCAGACGTTACTTTTGCGTCTGCCTTTGTTCAGGATGAAATTAAACTGAATGACAACTGGATTGTGGTAGCCGGCTTCCGCTACGACAATTTTGATATTGATGTAGTTGATACTATCGAAGTGGCAAACGGCAGTGACGACGGTAACAATGGCTTATTAGCCAGTTCAGATTCGCAAGTGTCGCCTCGTGCTGGTTTGATTTATAAGCCGAGTAAAAATATGAGTTTGTATGCCAGCTACAGTAAGTCTTTCTTACCGCGCTCTGGCGATCAGTTTCTCACGTTATCACTTAGCAGCGCTGCCTTAGACGCTGAAGAGTTTGAAAACAAAGAAATCGGTATTAAGTACAATGTGACTGATAAACTGAGTTTAACTGCTGCAGCCTTTGAAGTAGAGCGCGAAAACGGTACTGCACTAGACCCAAATAACCCTGAACGTTCAATTTTAACGGGCACACAGACCAAAGGTTTTGAAGTACAGATCGTTGGTGAACTGACCGACAAATGGTCTATCAACGCAGGGTACAGCAACCTCGATGGTGAGGAAATGGGGCGGGTGGTTAACGGTAGTTTGGCTAACCGTGAATTGGCGCAACTGCCTGAGCACATGTTAACGCTCTGGAACCAATACGCGCTCAACGAGCAGTGGCGTGTAGGGTTGGGTCTTATTCACCAGTCTGAGCAGTACGCCACCCTGAGCAATACCACTGAACTACCTAGTTTCACTCGCGTTGATGCCGCAGTTTATTACGACTACAGCGAAGACTTGAGTGTTCAACTTAACGTAGAAAACCTGTTTGATAAAGACTATTTCCCGTCAGCGCATAACAACGACAACATTGCCACGGGCGAACCTCTTAATGCACGTATCAGTGTGCAATATCAATTCTAAGTCATGAAACTAAGTTGTTGGGCGATTAAATAAAGCCGGACGGTAAGTAAATAATGAAAGGCGGCCTTTTGGTCGCCTTTTTACATTGGCTTGTCAGTAAGCGCTTGTTATTTACTTTTAGGTGTATATACTTACAGGAACTGTATGAACAGACAGGTCTTTTATGCGCCCACTCACAGCTCGACAATCAGAAGTTTTAGAATTAATTAAAACGACTATGCAAGAAACGGGTATGCCGCCTACACGGGCGGAGATTGCTCGTGAACTTGGCTTTCGCTCCGCTAATGCGGCAGAAGAACATTTAAAAGCATTGGCGCGTAAGGGCGTTATTGAAATTCTTCCAGGAACGTCTCGAGGAATTAAATTAAATATTCCGTTAGAAGATGATACTCAGGAAGAAGAAGGTTTACCGCTGATAGGCCGAGTGGCGGCGGGTGAGCCGATTCTTGCTCAGGAGCACGTTGAATCGCATTATAAAGTTGACCCCGCTTTGTTCCAACCTCAAGCTGATTTCCTGTTGCGCGTAAACGGTATGAGTATGAAGGATATCGGTATTTTAGACGGTGATTTGCTTGCTGTTCACCGCACTACAGATGTTCACAACGGACAGGTTGTGGTGGCCAGAGTCGATGAAGATGTAACAGTCAAACGACTTGAAAAACGCGGTCGTGAAGTGCTACTTCATGCAGAAAACGAAGAGTTTTCGCCTATTCGCGTTGATTTGGCTACCGAGCATTTTGCCATTGAAGGGATCGCAGTAGGCGTGATCAGAAATGGCGACTGGATGTAAAGTTTTATGACCTTTAAGCAAAAGCGGCGTACAAGCCGCTTTTTTTTCGAGTTAACTTTGCAATTTTAATTACTCGCTAAGGGAGTTTGCTTGAAATTTCTGCGCAACTAGCGAAAGTTATTTTGGCTAATATTTCCTTAATAACAGCAATAACACATATTATTTTTAATGCCATGCTAGAGGTGTCTTTTTTAGGCCTTCTGTTTGAAATTTTACAAAAACACCATCTTACCTACTGATATTTTGAGCAATATTACTGCACATATTGCCCTGCCTACGTTCAAAATAGCCGTTTGAATATCTTCAAGTGATAAGCCTTATCACGCTAAATATTGTATTTTCTATTCGGTGAACCAGAGATTAACTTTGCTTAATTATTGAGCACTTCGTCAAAATTTTAACAGAAAAGACTAGACGGCACGTCATTATTGCGCAATTCTTATACAGAGATTAACAAAATAATAACAATGACTCTAAACTTGTTTTACAAGTTGCGGTTATGGGTCAATCGTTCGCAAACCATCTGGTAGGGACAGCGCGCAACAACATTTGGCGTTAATGGTTCTACCATTACGGAGGTGCTGAGTGAAACAACTTACGACCGTCATCGCAAAAGGATTGGCCAGTCTGATGCTTTTGTCCTTTTCATTTTCTCTGTTCGCACAGGAGGTGGTTGAAGAGAATTCTTCCCTTAACCTGCGGCGAGGTGCCACTGACATAAGTGGCCAAGTGTATGATTTGCATATGCTTATGTTCTTCATCTGTGTAGGAATAGCCGTAGTTGTGTTTGGGGTCATGTTTGCCTCAATGTACCTGCATCGAAAATCCCGCGGCGCTAAGCCGGCCAATTTTCACGAAAACGTAAAAGTGGAAATTGCCTGGACAGTTATCCCCTTCCTCATTCTTATTTTTATGGCTATTCCAGCGGCGAATACCTTGATAGCCATGGAAGATACTTCCGAGCCAGACATGACAGTACTGGTTACGGGTTCGCAGTGGAAATGGCACTACAAGTACATGGATAGCGACGTTGAGTTTTATTCACTGCTGGCTACCCAACGGGAGCAGATTGAAAACAAGTTCGAAAAAACCGACAACTATCTGCTAGAGGTCGATCGCCCTCTGGTTATTCCTACGGGTCAAAAAGTACGTTTTCTCATTACTTCAGACGACGTGATTCATTCATGGTGGGTACCTGACTTTGCCGTGAAAAAAGATGCCAACCCCGGTTTTATCAATGAAACATGGGCTAAGGTGAATGAACCCGGTATATACCGCGGTCAATGTGCGGAGCTTTGTGGAAAGGATCACGGGTATATGCCTGTGGTGGTCATTGCAAAAGAACCCGCTGAATTTGAAGCATGGATGAATGAGCAGGAAGAACGGGTTCGTTTGGCGAAAGAGGAAGAGCAGCGTCTATTGTCGATGAATATGTCAATGGATGAACTCATGAAAGAAGGGGAACGCGTTTACAACGCAACCTGTGCAGCGTGCCACATGCCAAATGGCGAAGGCCTTCCTGGGGTTTTTCCTGCCCTTAAAGGCAGCAAAATGGCATTGGAAGATCAGCAGGGCCATATCGATATTGTATTGCACGGAAAAGCAGGAACCGCCATGCAGGCTTTCGGCAAGATGCTGAGTTTAAAAGAAATTGCCGCTGTTGTGACCTACGAACGTAATGCGTGGGGGAACAATACCGGCGATATGGTGCAGGCAAAAGATGTTAATGCTGTGGCTACAGGAAACTAGGAGCGAATTATGAGCAAAGCAACTGAGGTCATGTCGCCAGATTCATCTGTGCACCACGACGACCACGACCATCACGATCACATTCCAAAGGGCATTACCCGCTGGCTATTTACGACTAACCACAAAGATATTGGCACGTTGTACCTGTGGTTCGCCTTCATCATGTTTTTGGTGGGTGGGGCGATGGCTATGGTTATTCGCGCTGAGTTGTTTCAGCCGGGTTTACAGATAGTCGATCCTAACTTCTTCAATCAGATGACCACGGTACATGGGTTGATCATGGTTTTTGGTGCTGTCATGCCGGCATTCACCGGTCTTGCCAACTGGTTAGTACCCATGATGATTGGTGCACCGGATATGGCGCTGCCACGAATGAATAACTGGAGCTTTTGGATCCTGCCGGGCGCCTTTCTAATACTATTGAGCTCTCTGTTTATGGAAGGGGGCGGTCCAGCGTTTGGGTGGACATTCTATGCGCCGCTTTCAACTACTTACAGTGGTGATTCTACGGGCTTGTTTGTGTTCTCAGTGCACATAATGGGGATCTCATCCATTATGGGGGCAATCAACGTTATCGTGACCATTTTTAATATGCGTGCGCCTGGTATGACGTGGATGAAAATGCCTCTATTTGTGTGGACATGGCTGATTACCGCGTTTTTGCTTATTGCCGTTATGCCGGTATTGGCAGGGGCGGTTACCATGGTGCTTACCGATAAGTTCTTTGGTACCAGCTTCTTTGATGCTGCGGGTGGCGGTGATCCTGTGATGTTCCAGCACATCTTCTGGTTCTTCGGGCACCCTGAAGTGTACATTATGATATTGCCAGCCTTTGGTATCATTTCACAAATTGTACCTACTTTTTCACGCAAGAAACTGTTCGGTTACGCTTCGATGGTTTATGCCACGGCGTCTATCGCATTGCTTTCTTTTGTGGTGTGGGCTCACCATATGTTTACCACGGGGATGCCAGTGTACATGGAGATGTTCTTTATGTTCGCCACTATGCTGATATCTGTGCCCACCGGCGTGAAGGTCTTTAACTGGGTGGCCACCATGTGGCGAGGCTCGTTGAGTTTCGAGATGCCAATGATGTTTGCGATTGCCTTCATTGTGCTGTTTACCATAGGGGGGTTATCTGGATTGATGCTGGCCATTACACCGGTAGATTTCCAATATCACGATACGTATTTCGTGGTCGCACACTTCCATTACGTACTGGTCACTGGTGCTATCTTCTCGATTATGGCTGCCGTTTACTATTGGTTACCTAAATGGACCGGGAAGATGTATGACACCACCTTGGCCAAGTGGCATTTCTGGTGCTCACTAATTTCAGTTAACGTGTTGTTCTTCCCTATGCATTTTGTAGGGTTGGCCGGTATGCCTCGTCGTATTCCTGACTATGCGTTGCAGTTTGCCGATTTCAATAAGTGGATTAGTTTAGGTGGCTTTGCGTTTGGCTTGTCACAGCTGATTTTCCTCGCGCTGCTTATCAAAGCGTGTAAGAAGCAAGGTGAACCAGTTTCCGCTCAGGTGTGGGAAGGTGCAGAAGGCTTGGAATGGGAGATCCCCTCGCCTGCGCCATATCACACGTTTGAAACACCACCTGTGGTGAAGTAATTGGCACATTTTACAGGAGCGGGTGTAATCGCGTGCTGTGGTATAGGCTACGGGTTCACGCAACCACATCCGCCCCTTGTTAAAGACGGCCGGTAGGGGGCGCTAATGTCACAGTTAAATGCTAATAACAAAATGGTTTTGAAGTTAGTGGGTATCGTGATTGGCATGTTTGGCTTTGGGTTTGCACTTGTACCTTTATACGATGTGTTTTGTGATGTGACGGGTATTAATGGCAAAACTGAAGGCACGGCGGCGGTTTATCAATCTGTTGAGGTTGATAACTCCAGAGAAGTGACAGTGGAGTTTATTACCCGCACAAACTCAGGAATGCCATGGGAGTTTCGCGCGGAAACTAAGCGGATAAAAGTGCATCCCGGTGAGTTAAATACCGTTTCTTTCTACGTGAAAAATCCGGCTTCCAGCAATATCGTGGCGCAAGCGATCCCTTCAGTATCGCCCGGCACGGCAGCGTTGTACCTTAATAAAACAGAGTGTTTCTGTTTTAACCAACAACCCCTAGATGCAGGGAGCGAAGCGTACATGCCCATGCAGTTTTATGTGGATCCTCAGCTTCCAAAAGACATTACGTATTTTACTTTGCAGTACACACTCTATGACGTCACAGCGAGAGCCAGTGACCTAACGACTAAACCGAATCCCTTTATGGTAAACACACCTCAGTCAGGTGAATAGGCATAGGGACAAGGAGAGAAAAAATGCAGCAAGAATATCAAAAATATTACGTACCCGCGCAAAGCCCCTGGCCTATCGTGGGTGCAGTGGCGCTGTTCCTCATTGCCGTAGGAGCGGGTAATTTTGTGGTGGAAGCAACCAGAGGAGAGTCTGGTTATGGCGGCCACATTCTGTTTACCGGCATTGCCGTTTTACTTGTCATGCTTGTCGGATGGTTCAAAAATCAAATTGATGAGTCTATGGCCGGCCTTTATAGCGATCAGCTAGGCCGTTCTTATCGACAAGGAATGAGTTGGTTTATCTTTTCTGAAGTCATGTTCTTTGCGGCATTTTTTGGCGCTTTGTATTATGCCAGATTTATTGCCGTACCTTGGCTAGGTGGCGATTCAAACAACGCGATGACAAATGAAGTGTTGTGGCCTTCCTTTGAGGCGATGTGGCCCCTTGTCAGCACACCTGGCGGTATTACTACGCAGGAAATGAGTGCAGCGGGCTTACCCACTATTAACACCGTTATACTTTTAGTGTCGTCAGTAACCCTTCACTTTGCGCATGTAGGTTTAGAGCAGAATAAGCGCAAACAACTTACTTTGATGCTCGGGGTAACCATACTGTTGGGTTGCGGCTTTTTATTCCTGCAAGTTGAAGAGTACATTCACGCCTATCAAGAACTGGGTTTAACGCTTCAGTCTGGCATATACGGCAATACATTCTTCATGCTGACAGGTTTCCACGGTATGCACGTGACCCTGGGTACCATAATTCTTATCGTATTATTTTTCCGAGTATTAAAAGGGCATTTTACCCCTGACAATCACTTCGCATTTCAAGCCGGGAGCTGGTACTGGCACTTCGTCGATGTGGTATGGGTGATGCTCTATATCTTTGTTTACGTACTTTAACAATATTGCGCCAAACCTTAATAAGGTCGGGGGTTTGGCGTAATCAATCCGGTACCAATAGCAATTAAAATTATAACGACAATAATGACTGAGGTAAGGACACGGCGACCGATATATTTGCTCATAGGCCCATTTTTAGGATCGTTTTTCATCATCACCCGCATGGCAAGAAATAAATTGACGATCATATAAATGACGAGTGCGACAAGGATTATTTTTATCAACATAACGACCTCTGTTTTTATTATTGGTTTTCGTAAGGCTTGCTAAGTATGGCTTCACGTTTTGGCACATGGTTACCTTATTTACTCACTGGCATCAGTGTGGCAGTAATGTGTGCTTTAGGCGTTTGGCAACTTGAACGCATGGTTCAAAAGCAACAGCGTTTAGCTAGCATAGCGCAAAAGCAAGCTAATGGAAGACTGAGTTTACTTGAAGCCTTGTCTCACACAGAGCCAAGAGATTTAGAGGTTAACTTTCAAGGTGTTGTCGATCGTTCACAGGTGTTGTTGCTGGACAATCAAATCCACAACAAGCGCATAGGGTTTGATGTATTGGCGCCAGTAAACACCAATGCGGGATGGCTATTAGTCAATTACGGATGGGTGCCTGCTCCCGATTTAACGCGCAGTTTGCCCGATGTGGAATTAGAACAACAGGTCGCAATGTACCAAGGCGTTGTGACTATTCCTGGCCACAACCCATTTATTCAAGACAGTAATGAAGGGAATACGGCTTATCCGGCGGTTATTCAAGAAATTAGTATCGATACACTTAGTCAGCGGCTGGGTTACTCCTTACTCCCTTTTGTAATTCAACTTACTACGGAAGATCCCTTATTCGTGCGGGACTATCAACCCGTGGTGATGTCTCCAGAAAAGCACCTAGGCTACGCAGTTCAATGGTTTGGCTTAGCCATTGCTGCAGCTGCTATTGGTGGTTTTGCGATTAGTAAAAAAGGACGTAGCAATGACTGATGTCGCTCCCCAAAATAACTTTGCTTCAAAGAAAACCCTGTTGATGATGGTTGGGGTATTTGTGATACCCGTGATTATGGCTAAGCTGGCATTAGACAATGATTGGTTTAATAAAGCGGCGACGAACAAAGGGCAATTGCTGACGCCCACGATCAATATGGATGCGGTACTGGCTGATACACAACCTAAGTGGCGTTTGCTTTATGTTATACCTGCACAGTGTGACAACAGTTGCGAGAATGCACTGTTCAGTATTAATCAAGTATGGCTCGCGTTAGGCAAGGAATCTGATCGCACCGAGGCCTTGGTCATAACTACTGATCAAAGCGATAGCGCTGCACTTAACGCACTGTCTGAATACCCGCATGTGGCAACGTTAAACAGTGCCAAGTTGCCACAACTTGACAGCAATAGTGTCTACATTGTCGATACGCAAAACAATGCCATGCTTTTCTATCATATGAAGGACGACAGGAAAGATGCCGTGATGGAAAGTCGCAATATGCTGGCAGACATTCGCAAGCTTCTGAAACTGTCTCGTATAGGGTAAGTACGATGAGAAAATTAACCTTATTCAGTATTTTTCTCGCCGCGGTGGTTATTATACTAGGTGCATATACCCGACTTACAGATGCTGGCTTAGGATGCCCAGATTGGCCAGGTTGCTACGGCCACGTCACAGTACCATTGAGCGAAGAAAAAGTAGCTGCGGCAAACGCGGCATACCCGGAACGTCCTGTAGAAGCCGCTAAAGCATGGAACGAAATGATCCACCGCTACTTTGCTGGCACCTTAGGCTTATGTGTACTTGCCATCGCGGTACTGGCTGTGAAAGGACGACATAACGGGACACCCGTTAGGTTGCCTGTTGTATTGTTGTGCCTAATTATTTTTCAGGCAGCACTAGGTATGTGGACCGTCACCCTTAACCTGTTACCCGTGGTGGTGATGGGGCATTTACTGGGCGGCTTTAGCGTATTGGCGTGTCTGTTTATTCTCTATTTAAGGTTACGCGACCATCAACCTGACGCTGTTACATTTAAGCATAGTAATTCCGTGCCGTTAGATGACGTTGAAAAAATATCGCACACTCAACACAAACTACGTCGCTTTGCGTTAGTTGGCGTGGCCATTGTGGTGGTACAGATTGCCCTGGGAGGTTGGACATCGGCTAACTATGCGGCGCTGGCATGTACCGAATTACCCATTTGTGAAAGTGGCTGGCAAGAGAGGCTTGATGTTGTTGGCGCCTACAGTGTGCCAGAAGCAGAAAACTATGAATTTGGTGCTCATGATTATGGTGAGCGAGTTACCATGCATATACTTCACCGCGCCGGTGCGTTGGTTACCTTTGTTTACATTGTGGCGCTCGGCATTAGCGTGCTATTCAGTCAACGTACATCAGCCCCCATCAAACGAATTGCCCAGTTTGTACTTGGCAGTTTAATCCTTCAGGTGGCGTTAGGAATAAGCAATGTAGTGTTTATGTTACCTCTAGGGGTTGCCGTACTGCACAATGCCGTTGCTGCCATACTGCTGCTTTCATTACTGGCATTAGTTTATTATTTAACCCCACTGAGTAACAGGCGCTCTGTATCTATTTTTGGGGGCCAGCGCCACGCGAAGGTGGGCAACTCACCTATCGTTATGGCTGCAAATGCATCTTCTGCTTCTTATTCTTCTCATTCGATCACTAAAGCGTCTGGAGGTTTCCATGGCTAAATCCGTTTCTTTGCACGCCCGTAGTGCCCGTTCTTCTCAAGCAGTTTCGTGGCGGGACTACTATGAAATGACCAAACCCAATGTGGTCATGTTGTTATTGCTTACTGCGCTTGTGGGAATGTGTTTAGCTACCGCCAATTGGGTTGATGCAACAATATTAGTTTGTGGGTTGGCGGGGATTGGTATGTTGTCAGCCTCTGCAGCGGTAATTAATCATGTGGTTGACCACAAAATAGACAGCATGATGGCGAGAACGTTTAACCGTCCTGTGGCAAAAGGAAAAGTGAGTGTCGCCAACGCCCTGTGGTTTGCTTTTGCTCTTGGCGTAGTAGGATTTGCGATATTGGCACTGTTTGTCAATATGCTTACGGCGTGGTTAACCTTAGCGAGTTTAGTCGGATATGCATTTATCTACACGATGTATTTAAAGCGCGCTACACCCCAAAACATTGTTATTGGCGGTTTAGCGGGTGCAGCCCCTCCTATGCTTGGTTGGACCGCAGTAACCGGAGAACTTCACGCCCATGCGTTACTCTTGGTTTTAATCATTTTTACTTGGACACCGCCCCACTTCTGGGCGCTCGCTATCCACCGAGAAAAGGATTATGCAAAAGCGAAAGTCCCCATGTTACCTGTGACACATGGCGTGGCATTCACTAAGACTTGCGTGTTGCTTTATACCGTATTATTACAGTTGGTGTGCTTGTTACCGTATTTAGTTGGCATGAGCGACTTGATTTATCTTGTCGGTTCCACTGCCCTTAATGCGGGTTTCCTGTATTATGCGCTGAAACTAAAGTTTGCCGCCGATAGTCAAACGGCGATGAAAACTTTTAAGTTTTCTATCATTCATCTCATGGTATTGTTTGTGGTACTACTCTTGGACCATTACATACCATTAAGTTTATGAATCAGCGGATAATAGTCGGTGTCGCAGCCTTTATTGCACTTTGCGCCGGTATAGTCGGAGCGCTTTATATCGCTCCGCCTGGCTTTAAATCAAAGCTAGAACCTCAGTACTTTCAGTCCTACCCCGAGCCAAGAGCGCTTGCGCCTTTTGAGTTAACCGATCATCAGAGTAACCCCTTTACTCGCTCATCATTAATGGGGCAATGGAGTTTGGTTTTCGTCGGCTATACGTTTTGTCCTGACATTTGCCCTACTACCATGGCTGAATTAAATGCCATTTACCCCCAACTTCAACAAATAGATAGCGACATGCCCATTCGGGTAGTTTTTGTTTCTGTAGACCCTAAGCGAGACTCAATAAGTAGACTTTCTGAATATGTGAGCTATTTTAATAAAGAGTTTATTGCAATTACGGGTGAACATAAGTCGCTATTTCCATTTGTACGAAATTTAGGCATGATGTATGCGATAGCGGAAAGTACCGATAACCCAAATTATTTAGTTGACCATAGTGCGTCTGTCGTACTTATCGACCCCGAAGCACGGGTGATAGGAAGATTTAAGCCAAAAAGAGAGCCAGGAAAGCTGTCGATAAGTGATTCTCAGCAAATACTGGAAGATATGCCAGTGATAATCTCGAAGTAGTAAAATGGATATCAAAATCAGGCAGGGTGCGGCGTCTGATGTCGCACAAACAGCACCACTTATTTTAAGTGCTGCTGAGTCATTACTTACTTGTATTTTCGACGAAAGCCGAGATAAAACCGCTGACGGTTACCTTTCCCATGCGTGGCAATTAGGCGGTGGGCAATATGGATATAAAAATCATTGGGTCGCGGTGCAGGGGGAGCGAGTATTGGGAGTGGTCACATCGTGGCATAGTCGATTAGGCGTGCAATTTGACCGAGCGACGTTAGACAGTATTACCTCTTATTTCACTCTCGACGAGGCCATTATGGTGCTAATGCGCAACCAAACGGTGGCAGTTGGTCTCACTCCGCCTACGAATACCGAGTTGATGGTGGGGCATCTTGCTGTAAGTGAAGACAATCAACGCAATGGGATCGGTTCTTTACTGATTGACACCATGCAACGCCGTGCAGAAAAGCTGAAGAAGCGCAAACTAGTGCTTGATGTTGAAATTGCTAATATAGCTGCCATTCGCTTTTACCAACGACTCAATTTTACCGAAGAATCCATTAATAAAGGTTTTATTCGGTTTGCTCGCCCGGTATAAACCCCGTACCTTCCGATCAACAGCCCCTAGTTTAATCGGGATAACGACCCTCTTCATTTGCGACGAAAAAGGGGACTGAATACCAATAATATCGCCCCTTTTGATGTAATGACGGTGCAGTACAGTTTACCCTTGACCTGCCGATGGGTAGCGGTTTATCTAAAGAAAATGCCACTGTATTGTGAGTGACCTTGGTAGCAATTTTTTCTCCACCAAAAAAGCAAGTGACCTGAGCAAGTCTAATGTCTTCGCTGTCGATTGTGAGTGTTACGGGGTCGTCTAACTGGCGCTGGAAAAGGCGTGGCTCACTGTGTGTAGCATGGCTTACAGGCATGGCCAGGCTATTGAGTTTGGTTTTTAACGTGTCTAGGTTGGCGTAGATGCCCGCAGCGGGATAGCGAGGTAGTGCTTGTTTGTCGCTGTATGGACCAACTGCACCGGAGTGTTGACCAAACCCAATGTACCCATTCTTTTTTAGTTTTTCTGTCAGTGCTTGATTGAACTCGCCAAAGGGGTAAGCAAGATAATGTAAATTAACATCCAGTTTGGTATTAATTATTTCTTGTGCCGAAGTCACGTTATGCCACACATTTTCAATCCAGGCCGTGTGCCCTAATTTTTGCTCATCATTGAGCATGTGTAAGTGATCCAGGGTGTGATTGGCGAAAGTCACCCCTTCACTATGCATCAATTTTACTTGCTGCCAGGTAAGCTGCTGAGGTCCAACATCTATTTCGCCAGGGTTAATAAAGATAGTGTAGGGAAATCCCATTTCGACTAATACGGGATGAGCATTTTCAAAAATATTGGCATAACCATCATCAAAGGTGATAGCGACCGCTTTGTCGGGCAATGGTGTATTGTCTTCAAGTGCCTTGACTACTTCTTGAAGCGATACGATATGATGGTTTTCCTTCAAGTATTGCATATGGGCGACAAAATTTGTCGGCGAAATACTGGTACTGGGTGGGGTCTTATCTGACACGTGGTGATAGAGCAATATTACGGCATTTGGCGTGTTCGATGTCGGTTGGGCTTCAGTCTCTTGTGCTTTGACTAACGACGAATTGGCAAAGTAACTTCCAATCAGTGCAAATACAACACTAAAAAACCGCCCACCGACTCGCTTATTGCCAAGAGTGAATAGTGTTGCAAAGATGTGTGCCGCGCGCGGTGCGAATCGCGTTTTTTCCATTGATTGCCTCTTTAAATTGATCAGAATCTGTTGCCTTGCTTCTAATGACTTAACGCATACCCAAAAGATCAACGCGCGCTAGCATGGTAAACTAATCTCACCATGCCCTTTTATAACTGTCGTCACGCGACTGAGATCAGCTAATGGTTCGCTTTTCACATCCACAGCACTCTATTTTTACCGATCATGGACGTCTCTTAGCATTGGCAGTGCCCATGATTTTGGCCAATATTACCACACCTTTGCTCGGGTTGGTGGACACTGCTGTTCTGGGACATATGGTGCTACCGGCTATGTTAGCCGGCGCCTCAATCGGGGCACTTATTCTGACTCAAATTTATTGGGTGTGCGGATTCTTGCGTATGTCCTCTACCGGACTAAGCGCGCAGGCCAAGGGGAGTGAAAACGCCCTTGAACAATCGGCAAAAGTGCTTTGGCAAACTATTGCGGTAGCAGGATTACTCGGCCTCGTGGTGGTCGTGTTGCAAACCCCTATTTTAGCGGTGGGGAAAAGTCTTGCTCAACCCAATGGCGAAGTAGGTCTTCACATGCAAGCCTATTTTAGTGTGCGGGTGTGGGGAGCGCCAGCGGCCATGCTTAATCTCGCGTTGGTGGGGTGGCTGGTAGGACAGCAGAAGACGAAAGCCGTGATGACCATTCAAATTGTAGGTAATCTTCTCAATGCATTTCTGGACTTATTATTGGTCTTTGGCTTTGATCTTTCCGTCACTGGAGTTGCGTTGGCCAGCGTAATGGCAGAATACTCAATGGCGATAATGGGGCTGGTTGTTGCCTTGCAACTAGTTAAAGGTGTCAGTCTGCGCAAAGCCTGGTTTAACTCCGCAGCCCGTAAAGTTCTGCTAAAACTCAATGGTGATATGTTGCTGCGCAATCTTGCGTTACAGCTGTGTCTCGCATTCTTAACCATTCAAGGCGCCCGTTATGGCGAAGTCCCTGCAGCGGTCAATGCAATTTTGATGCAGTTTTTTGTACTTATCGCGTTGGGACTAGATGGTATTGCCTATGGTGTTGAGGCGTTGGTGGGCGAAGCTAAGGGCGCAAACAATCACAGCGAAATCAGGCGACGTACCTATCAGGGTTTACTTTGGTCCACGCTAATAGCAGCGATATATAGCCTGATATTTTATAGTTTCGGAGACGGGATTATAGGTCTACTAACGGAACATGGTGTAATTGTGACGGCAGCGCTGCCCTACTTGCCCCTTATGGTGCTACTTCCACTAGTGGGACACTGGTGCTTTCTTTACGACGGTGTATTTGTCGGATTAACCCGCGCAAGCATTATGCGCAATACCATGATTATCAGCGCGTTTGGCGTATTTTTTCCCGTGTGGTATTTCACACAACAGGTTGGAAACGAAAGTTTGTGGTATGCATTGTTGGCTTTTTTACTCGCGCGGGGAGCCACACTGGCGTGGTCTTTTCATCAACTCGATAAACAAGGGAGACTAGCGGAGAAACGGTGAACGAGTGCATCCCACAACCGAAACTGTTGGGCAGGATAGATAGGGCTTTTAGGTAGGCCTACATCCCGTTTTTACGATTGAAATTGGAACGCGTCCACAAATGAGTAATACTGTCGTAGGCCTTAGCAGTTTGTTCTGGCGACATGGTCAGTCTCTTTGTGGAAGCGTTATCGTACTTAGCGCAAAGGTGTTATTTTACGACGTGCGTCGCACACAGTTTATTGCCAGCCGGATCACGTAAATAGGCAAGATAGAGTTGGCGCGTTGCATTGCCACGTACACCTGGCGGATCTTCGCAAGCCACACCACCATTGTCACAACCTACCTTGTGCCACTTATCAACAAGCTCAGGAGTACGTGCCGCTAAACCTAACGTTGTGCCGTTTCCGTGAGTAGCGGCTTCACCGTTAATTGGTTTGGTTAGGGCTAAAATTCCTTTAGGCGTATAGTAAAAAACGCGGCCGTATTCATCGTAAACGCCTTCATCGTAACCCAATACACCCAGGATCGCGTCATAGAATTTCTTTGAGGCGGCTAAGTCATTGGCTCCAAGCATAACGTGGCTAAACATAGTTGTGTCCTTTTGTTAAATTTACCTTTCCATACTTCAAAATGACCACTTAACGCTTATTCAAGTGCAAAGTGAACGGCGGCTTCGGCATGAATAGTTGTCGTGTCAAACAGACGTACAGAGGTATGTGTTTGTTGTACCAATAACGCAATCTCAGTGCACCCGAGAATAACCCATTGGGCACCCTGCATAGCAAGCGAATTGATAATATCAATATACGCCTTACGAGACTCAGTACAAATCACCCCCTTGCATAATTGTTCATAAATAATGTTATGAATAAGGCTGCGTTGGGGGGGATCTGGCACAATAACATCGATGCCGAATTTGTCTTCTAGTCGCCCAATATAGAAATTTTGTTCCATAGTAAACTGCGTACCCAATAAGCCTACTTTGGTGATCTGATGCCGTTGAAGTTGGTAGCCAGTCGCATCGGCGATATGCAACAGGGGGATGGACAGGGCACTTTCCACTTCCTCGGCAACTTTGTGCATGGTATTCGTGCAAATGAGAATGGCGTCTGCACCTGCGTTTTCCAGGTTTAATGCTTCATGACTCAGTAACCTTCCCAGTAATGCCCAATCGCCTTTGTGCTGAAGGTGTTCTATTTGTGCGAAATCAACACTGCTTAGCAGGAGCTTGGCACTGTGCAATCCGCCAAGGCGTTGGTTAACACCGCGATTAATGGCTTGATAGTAACTAACTGTGGACTCCCAGCTCATACCACCAATAAGACCGAGTGTTTTCATAATGAGAAACGTTCCAAAGCGCTTAACACATATTTTTAAATATGTAGTTACAAATAAAAGAAGGTGGGAATTACTGTGAAGTGAATTCGACAGATTTACAAGTAGAAAAGTACCAAGAAATCGAACAACGAGGGTTAAAACTTAGGAGGGGATTTTTTATTTTTTATAAAGGAAAATCGCTGTAGGAAAATGCCCATATAGCCCCACATGGCATAGCCAAATCCACCGAGTAGAACAACCAAGGAGAGGTAGTAGAACACCTCGTGAAGTGCACCAGTGGAAAAAAGAAGCACAGCGCCGACAACGAAAATAGTCAACCCTATTTTAAAGCGTTGCCAGCTTTGATGTATGTTTGGAATAGACATAGCCGTTACTGTGCGACTAAGCGATGACACCACCGCCTAGTAATAGGAATGTTCACCTGCTTGGTGCTCGGTGGCATCGCGAACGCCGTTGAGTTCACCTGCGAACTGCTCAAGCATTTGCTTTTCAATGCCGTCTTTTAGTGTGACATCTACCATTGAACAACCATTACAACCACCACCGAACTGTAACACCGCATAACCGTCGTCGGTCAGCTCAGTTAACACCACTTGACCACCGTGGTTAGCAAGTTGTGGGTTGATTTCAGATTCAATCATGTAGTTAATGCGCTCAATTAAAGGCGCATCGTCAGCCACTTTACGCGCTTTCGCATTAGGTGCTTTAAGGGTGAGTTGAGAGCCCATTTGGTCAGTGACATAATCAATTTCCGCCTCATCTAAATAGGGCGCACTCTCTTCGTCAACTACGGCGTCAAAACCGTTATACGGCAAACGAGTATCGGTTTCTTCGACTGCGTCTGGCGGACAATAGGACACGCCACACTCTGCCGACGACGTGCCTGGGTTTACGACGAATACACGAATATTCGTGCCAGACTCTTGTTTACTCAGCAGTTTTACGAAGTGAGCCTGGGCTTCTTCTGATATAGTAATCATCAGCAAGTCCTACATATTTTGAAATTTGGATTATTGTATCAAATTTACCTGAGTAAAACAGTCAGGTATTAATTAAATAAATTATTTCACTAAATCGAAATTGTTGAGAGTATTGCCTGTGGCAACGCCAACTCAACCATAACAACAAGACGGGAAACGCGATGCTAGCAAATTTGTTTAACAGCGCCCAAAATAAACCCTTTTCTCTGGTGAATACACTCACCTTGGCGTTCACACTCAGCGTGCTTACCTTCGGTACATACGCCGGAAATTCGGCAATAGGGGCACCATTGAAAATAGCGCCTGACCATGGTGGTCAATCTGTGCAGGACTATTTGCCTAAAAGCGTGAGTTACAATCCTGCCATTCCCACCCCAGAATCTGTGTTAGGTGCCCAGATAGGCGAGTGGCATGTTCGCCACGATCAGCTTGTCTCCTACATGAAGCTGTTGGCTGAAAAATCCGATCGCGTTTCAATTGAGGAAACAGGTCGCACCCACGAAAATCGTCCCTTATTGTTATTTACTATTACCGCACCTAAAAATCGCAGCAATATTGACAACTGGCGCCTACAACACATCAACGCGATGGAAAGCGGCGACAAAGTGAGTAATGACGCACCGCTTATCTTTTACATGGGTTATAGCATTCACGGGAATGAACCCTCCGGCTCTAATGCTGCTCTAGCCCTGGCTTATTATTTAACTGCTGGTCAAGGCGACGAGATTGATGCCCTGTTGAATGACAATATTGTGCTTTTCGATCCGGCTTTCAACCCCGATGGCTTATCGCGCTTTGCGCAGTGGGCAAATATGCACAAAGGTAAGCAACTGGTTTCTGACAGTCGACACCGTGAGCATGATGAAGGTTGGCCCTCTGGTAGAACGAACCATTATTGGTTTGATTTAAATCGGGACTGGCTACTGTTGGCACACCCTGAGTCTCAAGCCCGTATTAAGCAATATCATAAATGGCGCCCTCATGTACTGACGGATTTTCATGAGATGGGGACAGACAGTACTTACTTTTTCCAGCCTGGCGTACGTTCACGTAAAAACCCGCTAACGCCAGATCAAAACGTTACGCTAACCGAGGTGCTGGCCAAATACCATGCGGCGGCTTTCGATAAGCAAGGTCAATTGTATTTCACTGAAGAGGCCTTCGACGATTTTTATGCAGGAAAAGGCTCTACCTATCCCGACTTGCACGGCAGTATAGGTATTTTGTTTGAACAGGCCAGTTCACGAGGCCACGTCCAATCATCAATCAATGGTGATTTGGCTTTTCGCGACACTATAGCTAATCAAATCACCACGTCATTGAGCACCTTTAAGGGCGCGTTGGCGAATAAAGCAGCCATTTTAGATTATCAATCTGACTTTGTTGAAGCGACTAAAGCCGAAGCGAAAGATGATGATACAGTGGGTTATATTGTCGGTACTTCTCATGATGCAGGTCGACTAAGTGCTTTTGTGTCTTTGCTTGAGCAGCACCATATTCGCTACGAGGTTGTGAATAAAGACAATAAAGTAGGTGAGCATACATATCAAAAGGGACACGCGATATATGTACCCACTCACCAAGCCCAATATCGCCTAGTTAAATCAATCTTTTCCACGCAAACTTCTTTTGAAAACAATACGTTTTATGATGTTTCTACCTGGAATCTGGCCTTGGCGTTTAATCTGGATTTTGATGCATTGGACAAAGGACAGGCACGGGACGTTAAACGCACAGAACAGGCTTCATTGGTGCAACTCGCATTGCAGGATATTGCGAAAGACGCCTATGCATATGGCTTTTCTTGGCAGCATTATTATGCGCCCGCTATGCTGCAATCTTTGCTCGAAGCTGGGGTACAGGTTCGCAGTAGTGAGAAGGCGTTTACGGCGCTACAAGTAGACGGCACTAACATCACGCTGCCGGCGGGAAGCATAGTGATCCCTAAAGGGCTGACCCAACCGGCAGATTTGCATCAGTTACTTGCGCAAGCGCAAATCCAGTTACAAGTGCCAGTATTGAGTTTTTCAAGTGGTCTTACCCCAAGTGGTAATGATCTGGGAAGTCGCAGCATGGCACCGGTTAAGCTTCCACAAATCATGATTGTGGGTGGACAGGGCACGAGTGAATACGAAGTAGGGGAAATGTGGCACTACTTTGACACCAAAGTAGGTTTAGCGGCCAGTATTGTGGAGCAGCAAAACGTAAGCCGCGCCTTGTCTGACGCGTCAATTCACTACACTCACCTCATTTTCCCAAGTGGGCGTTTCCACTTTTCTGAAAATGAAATATCACAAATTGAGCAATGGATTAAAGCCGGTGGTGTGGTAATTGGACAGAAATCGGCAATACGGTGGTTTGCAGACAATAACTGGTTAGATGTGGAGCTGGTTAGTCGGGAGACCATAGATAATGCCTTTGATGAGAGCACACTTACTTATGCTGATGGTCGTGCACTGTATGCTCGTAAACTAGTGGCTGGTGCAGTATTTGAAGCCTCTATCGATACGTCTCATCCTTTGTTCTATGGCTACCAGAACAACACGCTTCCCATGTTTAAAACCAGTAACATGATTGTCAAAGCTGACTCATCACCTTTCGTGACCCCTGCACGCTATACTCAGTCTCCACTTATGGCTGGCTTTAGCGATACGGCGATGGTTGCCCTGATGGCTGACACAACGGCAGTAACGACTAACAAATTAGGACAAGGCATTGTGATTGGCTTTACCGACAATACACAGTTTAGAGGTTATTGGTATGGGACGAATAAGATGCTGGCTAATGCCATCTATCAGTCTCACTTTATTCAGTGACATTTCACTTGCTGCAGACGCAAAGACGACAGACTAAATACATTCGCTGTACAGGTTAATTGACTTTAGCCTTTTAATAATGTGCTTTTGGGTGGTGGTGTAAACGCCATCGCCCATATTTGAATTTCAATGTGGCGATAACGGGTTTTAAGCATTTGCGCGAGCGTGTTCGCGGTGACACCGGTGGTTATGACATCATCTACTATTGCTACGCAATAAGGTTGGCTGCGCGTGTTATGCATCGAATAAGCCTTGTCTATAGCACCCTGGCTCAGGCTAAACACCTGTTTAGCATTCTTAGCTCGCGCGCTTTTGGTTAAGCGGTGCTGTGTTGTTAGCCCTTTTCGTATTGCCCAACTATTGATATAAGGAATCTTCATAGCGCTGCTTAAGTGGTGGCAGAGCACGCTGGTTTGATTGTATTGGCGAGTAGCTATGCGCCATGCACTAATAGGAACAGGAAGAAGTAGATCGGGCACTGATAATGTGCAATGTCGCTTTTTATGGACAAACCAGTCGCTAAGTACTTTGCCCGCAGTAAGGGAATGGGTAAACTTGAATTGGTGGATTAATGTTGACATTGGCCACACATGCAAGCCAAGAATACTAAGCGCATCAAAGTGGTTGTGCTTGACGTGACGGCCAACGGGACCGTATTGAAGTAGATTGTCACCATGCAGCAGTGAGTTGAAAAAAAACATGTCTTCTTCACACCACTGACATACTGGCGTGGGACTTGCCTGATAACATAGCATGCACGACAGGTTCAAAGTGATGAGCCCATTAATGGGTGGTTGGCCAGTGCGCTTGCACGCAAAGATAATGTCGTGTTTCGTCCATAAAGCACGCATTTTGTCCGAGGAGGTGTATATGGAGAGTTTGCATACAAATGGCCCGCTTGTCACCCGTACACAGGGTACAGGTGTGGATGTGGTTTTTCTCCATGGATGGGGAATGAACAGTGGTGCTTTTACGTCTTTCATTCCGTATCTCATCGAAAATTTTCGGGTGACTACAATAGACTTACCCGGTTTTGGAGAGAACGCCTCTCAAGTGCCCAGTCCTTACAATGTGCATACCCTCGCCCAAGCAATACTTGATCAATTACCTGCTCAATGTATCTTGGTTGGATGGTCGCTAGGCGGTATGGTCGCGCAGAAAATCGCGTTGCTCGCACCGGAAAAGTTATCCGGTTTAGTGACTATAGCCTCGTCACCTCGGTTTATCGCCGGACCAGGGTGGCCGGGTATTGCAGCTGATCTGCTAGGACTGTTTGAAAACCAGTTAGAAAAGAACTTTCAAAAAACCGTGGAGCGATTTTTAGCTATTCAGGCAATGGGAAGTGAAACGGCAAAACACGATATAAAAACCATACGGCAGCACATTACCCAATTCCCCGATCCCGCTGAAGAAGCGTTAAAGAAAGGCCTTAGAATTCTATCTTGTGAAGATATGCGCCAAGACATTGGCCGAATTAGTGTGCCGACACTACGCCTCTACGGCAGGTTGGATAGTTTAGTGCCTACCAGTGGCATTGATAGGATATGTGAGTTGCATCCTCAGTCCGATGCGGTGGTGTTGCCTCATGCGTCCCATGCGCCGTTTATTTCACACCCTCAGCAAACTGCAGATATTTTGTTTCATTTTGCTGCATCGCTTCACCGTCAAAAAGCGTCATAGTAGGACTGGAACAAAATTGCTTTATATGACATACGCTTATTTTTAATGCTGTGACAAATGCTTTCTATTTTTCCAAAATTGGTTAATAATTACGCATTGGAGAGTAGGGGTAATGTATGACAAGCGTGAACAATGCGAGTCTTAATAACGCATTTATAGCGGGGCAGTACGGTTTGCAAAGTGCCAGCAATGGTATAGATCAAGCCGCGTCTAATATTGCCCAACGCACAGTAGAGAGTACCCAAACCCTTTCTTCTTCCAATACCGACGCTACCCCTGACTCACTCACGGGGAGTGTCACTGATGATCTTATTTCGCTCAAAGTTAATGAAATACACGGGCAGGCTTCTGCAAGGGTATTGGATGTAGCTAATGATACTTTGGGCACTATCATTGACATAAAAGCATAGGTAGGGGAACGATGAATATTGTGGCCCCCATCCTTAACGCCATAGCGTACCCCACTGCAAACTTAAATACGGAAGCTGCGCGACGAGACAACGTTCAGCGTGAAACGATTCCCCCAACCAGTGATGCAGAGCAAGGTGCGTCGCAAAAAGGCCTAGGTTCAGAAGCGGATAAAGCAAGAACGCCCGGCCAACCGCCAGTACCTGCAACATACGAACGTCCACAGGTACAGGCTGATGTGCAAGCCGCTAATGACAATGCCACGGGCCAAGAGAAAGACTCGGCACAAGATGAGAGTGCAGGTAAGCAGGATGCCCAAAGCGAACAGCAGTCTCAGCAACAACAGCAGCAACAAGAACTTCAGAACCTGCAAGAAATTGAGCAATTAAAGACCCGCGATCAAGAGGTTCGAACTCATGAACAAGCCCATGCTGCGATAGGCGGGCAATATGCGGGTTCGCCGCAATATGAGTACACCACTGGCCCAGACAACAAGCGGTACATCACAGACGGTGAGGTATCAATTGACATTTCTGAAGCGCAAAGCCCTGAGCAAACTCTGCGAAAAATGGAGCAGGTACGCGCGGCTGCACTGGCGCCGGCTCAACCGTCTTCACAAGATTTAAAGGTAGCAGCTGAAGCCGCCCAAAAAGCATTGGAAGCACGCAGCGAAATAGCTGCAAAGAATGTCGAAGCACAACAGGGCGAGGAAGATGAATCTTCGGTCTCTGCGAATGATGAAAATACTAACGACAGTGACGTAGAGCCAGCAACGCGCAGTTTGGATGGCTCTGAAAGTGCTGTTGCGCAACAAGAAACATCGTCGGCATCTCCTCGCGCTGAATCTTTAAACGAATCGACGCGTGCAGTTGCTGCTGACAGTGGAATGCGGTCTTTGGATTTTGGCGATCAAGGAGTTGGCGATGAACTTAAAGCACGCATAGGCCGTATCCAAAATACCTATACTCAAGCGTTTACCCCTGCAAGAGAAGGGCTATCATTGCAAGCCTAATAGACTGCTAGCGAGGGATGCTAGCAGTCATTCTCTCTATTTCTCTTACTTTTTCGCTTTAGCGAATGCATCCGCAAAAGCGTTACCCATAGCACTGTTTTGTGGATTGCTATTGTGAGAAGCAGAGCGATGCTGGCCGCCATTTCTGCCTTGTCCTTGGCGAGATTGATTTCTCGATGGGCTCTGACCTGCCTTATTTCGCGGGCCTTTTGCCGGAGTACTACTCGTCGCGCCAGCTGTCTGGGTTGGAGTATCGTCTAGGCGCATGGTAAACGAAATACGCTTTCTAGGTACATCCACCTCAATCACTTTCACCTTAACGATATCACCGGCTTTTACGACTTCACGGGGATCCGAGATAAACTTGTTGGTAAGTGCTGATATGTGTACTAGGCCGTCTTGATGTACACCTACGTCTACAAATGCGCCGAAATTAGCGACATTGCTGACAACACCTTCTAACACCATACCCGGTTTTAAATCATTGATGGTTTCTACACCTTCTTTAAATACCGCGGTTTTAAACTCTGGTCGTGGATCCCGCCCTGGTTTATCCAATTCTTTTAGAATGTCTTTGACGGTAGGTAAACCAAAGGCATCACTTGTAAAGGTGTCGGGCGACAAACTTTTAAGAAGGTCTGTGTTACCAATAATATCGTTGACAGCTACCGCAGTGGTATCGACGATTTTATCGACAACCGGATAGGCCTCTGGGTGCACTGCCGAAGCATCGAGCGGGTTTGTGCCATTGACAATTCGCAAGAAGCCCGCGGCTTGTTCAAAGGCTTTTGGTCCTAATCGCTCCACTTTCAACAGGGCTTTTCTGTCGGGGAAAGCACCGTTAATGTCTCTGAAGTTAACAATATTGTGGGCGAGGGTTTTGTTTAATCCTGATACATAACTCAACAACGCTGGCGACGCCGTGTTGAGGTCAACTCCCACCGCGTTTACACAGTCTTCAATTACTCTATCAAGTGATTTGCCCAGTTGGCTTTGGCTGACATCGTGCTGATATTGGCCGACACCAATAGCCTTGGGCTCAATTTTTACTAGTTCTGCTAATGGATCTTGCAAACGACGCGCAATAGAGACCGCACCACGCAGTGATACATCTAATTCAGGCAGTTCTTTAGATGCTAACTCAGAGGCTGAATAAACTGAAGCGCCTGCTTCGCTCACCATGATCTTCTGTGCATTTAAATCGCTGTCGTTCTTCAACATTTCAGCCACAAGCTTATCGGTTTCTCGCGAACCTGTGCCATTGCCAATGCTGATTAAATCCACTTTGTACTGTTTGCAAAGTGTGCTGAGTGTGCGAATTGATTTATCCCACTGATTCTGAGGCGCATGAGGGAAAATGGTATTTGTGGCGACAACCTTACCCGTTTTATCGACCACAGCCACTTTAACACCGGTACGTAAACCAGGATCCAGTCCCATAGTCGTTTTCGCGCCAGCGGGTGCTGCCATTAATAAATCGTTGAGATTCTTAGCAAATACTTCAATAGCTTCTTCTTCAGCGCGTTCACGCAACGCGCTGAAAAGCTCAGTTTCCATATGAAGGCCAATTTTTATTTTCCATGTCCACTGTACGACTTGCGCAAGGAAATCATCGGCGCTTCGCCCTCGATGCATAATGTCGTAGTGACTGGCAATAATGTGTTCGCAGTGAGATGAGCCCGACTCTTCTGCCTGAGGATCGGCGTCCAGTTGAATGTGCAGCATACCTTCGTTGCGACCACGAAACATGGCCAGTGCGCGGTGTGAAGGCACGTTCTTGTATTTCTCACTGTGCTCAAAATAGTCTTTGTATTTCGCTGCTTCTTTTTCTTTACCCGTTACCATCGTACTTTTAAGGTGGGCATTTTCCACTAGATAATGGCGCACTTTCGCCAGTAGCGCAGCATCTTCGGCAAAGCGCTCCATGAGTATATAACGGGCCCCTTCTAACGCTGCTTTTATGTCAGCCACACCCTGCTCTTCATTAACGTATTGTTGAGCTGTGCTGTCGACATCGGTATTGGGGTCAGTGAAAAGTGCATCTGCAAGCGGGGCTAAACCTGCTTCTATGGCAATTTGACCTTTTGTACGACGGCGGGGTTTGTAGGGAAGATACAAATCTTCAAGGGTTGTTTTACTGTCAGCTGAGGCAATACTCGCTTTTAGCTCATCTGATAACTTGCCTTGTTCATCAATAGACTTGAGGATCACCTCTCGGCGCTCTTCTAATTCCCGTAGGTACGTTAGACGTTGCTCCAAGGTTCTTAACTGGGTGTCATCTAAACCCTGCGTCACTTCTTTTCTATAGCGAGCAATAAAGGGAACGGTTGCACCTTCATCAAGAAGTTTTACAGCAGCATTAACTTGCGAAGGCTGTACGGCAAGTTCTTCAGCAATTTTATTGATAATCATAGGTCGCTCAAATGCTAAAAATTCGCGCTAGGCGAATTGGAATAAACGATGTGTAAAATGCCCTGGGCACACAGCGTTTTGGGTGAAAAATAACGCGGTGAGTATATCACCGCGGTGTATTGAAAGTCGTCTTATCATTTTGCGTTATTTCAGCAATTCGCTCTAACGTTAAAGTCTGTCGGTATTGTCATACCAAATGCGGTTTATCCACCACAGTTTACTTCCCGCTTCGGTCTTTACTTCTACTTCGTCATCTTGGGCTTTGCCCACTAATGCCCGTGCCATGGGGGAGTCGATAGAAATGTAGTCTTTACGGCCGAATATTTCATCATAGCCCACTAAGCGAAACTCCATGACTGTGCCAGCGTCATTCTCAATCTCAACCCAGGCACCGAAAAAGACTTTGCCTTCCTGTTGTGGATTGTAGTCCACAACTTTCAAGTGCTCTAAACATTTGCGTAAATAGCGAACGCGTCTGTCTATTTCTCTTAGTTTCTTTTTGTTGTACTGATAATCAGCATTTTCGCTTCTATCGCCTAAGCTGGCCGCCCATGTCACTTTGCGGGTAATTTCTGGCCTTTCCTCGCGCCATAATTGGTCGAGTTCCTGTTTGAGTTTGAGATAACCTTTACGAGTAACCAGTGGTGTTTTCACAATATCCTGTCATTTAATAGCACGCTAACCCTTACTTTATGTGGGTGTTAGCAAAAAACCCAATTATTTTGCGCCATTTTTCATTGAATTTTCCTTTAATTGGATGAATTTTGTTCATGGTCACTTCCAAGTGACAACGCGTTGAATAAAAAAAGGAAAAAGGCGCCTTAAAACGAATCGGTATAAGCGCTCGCGTGTAAGGCGAAATCGTTACAAGAAAAGTGGAAGGTAGCAGTGAATTTTAGCGGATTTGAACTATGCTTATAGAGTGATTCGAGGCACCAAGCATATTGAATAACCCACTTTACTATTTGGGTACGCGCGTGGTGAAACACCACTGGCTCGTAGGGAAAAGGTAGGCAAGGATTACGCTGACTCAAAAAAAATAAAAGCCGACACTGCGACGTGTCGGCTTTCTACTTTTATCGAGGGCGTGTTGATCTTTGCAGTGCACTTTTGCAGCAGTTTGTGCGCCATTTAGGCAAGACGACTGTTTGCAGGTCTAGTGGGTCTAAATCAAAAACCAGTCAACGCAGTATAAATGGCGCACAAGCGCTGCCCGAAGGGGTCGTCATGAAAGCATTTTACTCTTTGTCACAGCCCTTTGACGTAGAACAACTATGCCTGCAGGGCTGTTTCGCGATTAAAATGCTTTCATATAGACCAAAATTCGTACAGCAAAGATCAACACGCCCTAGTCAACTAAACCCGTTTACTCTGTGGTGTCGTTAGCTTCTGACTTAACCACTTCAAGCAACTCAACGTCGAAAATCAGCGTGGAATTAGGGGTGATCGAACCTGTTGAACGCTCACCGTAAGCCAAGTCAGAAGGAATGTGGAAGCGGTACTTCGCACCTTCTTTCATCAGCTGCACACCCTCTGTCCAACCAGAAATGACACGATTAAGCGGAAACTCAGCAGGTTCACCGCGCTTGTATGAAGAATCAAACTCAGTGCCATCTAACAATGTACCGCGATAGTGAACTTTCACTATGTCAGTGGCTTCTGGGCTTGCACCTTCACCCTCAGTTAATACTTCGTACTGTAGCCCACTTTCAGTTGTGGTAACGCCTTCGCGCTTACCATTTTCTTCTAAGTAAGCGATACCAGCTTCGATGTTCTTTTCAGCAGCCTGCGCAGCCATTTCTTGTTGTTTAGTGCGAAGCTGTTCTTCACCTTGTTGAGCAATTTGTTGAATTTGCTCAGGGGTAAATTTCAGGGTTTCAGCAAGACCATCATTAAAGCCCTGTTTAAGCGCTTCTTGGTCTAGAGGAAGACCTAACTGAGCCTGTTGCTCAGCACGGTTGTTAACAAATAGGCCCATACTAGCGCCCATCGCATAAGCTTGCTTTTGCGAATCAGTCATTTCTTCTGCAGAAACAGAACTTGTGGTTGCACTATCAGCGCCTTTAGAAGCAGCCTCATCTGAGGTATTTGGCTGGCAAGCGAAAAGGCCTAGCGCAGCGATGGTAGATAAGGCAACGAGCGACTTCTGCATAAAACGTCTCCATAAATTTTTATCATCATGCGTCTAATGTCTATACTGCTGCATCCAGGGCAGTGTGCACGATAGTTAAAGATGCGCGATCCGTGCTATGTTAAACCTAGCGTTTACAAAGCGAAACCCATTTGATTATGTTTAGGGCCCAAATGTTCCTTAGAATAGTGTTACTCATCGTACTAATTAGCGGATCCATAGGATGTTCGATACCTGATACTACGCCATTAAAACACTGGCGTCATGTTGAAGAAGGTGCTTATGCCGCAGATATATCTACCGACGGCACAATTACTGTGGTTTCAGGCGTCAATAACGGCATAAACGTATGGCGTATTGGCGACAGCGAACCCCTTTACCACTGGGGGCATCAGGGGGAAGGCAATAATTCGGTGATGGCCGTGCACATAAGTGCGGATAAACGTTATGTGGTAACCGCTGATCGCGAAGCGTTTGCGCTGTGGAGTATGCAAACCGGTGAGCCTGAAGGATTTTGGCGCATTGACGAGTCTTCAATACGGGACGTCGCTGTAGCAAACAACGGTAATGGCATTTTGGTGGCCCGTTCAAGTGGCAAAGTAATGTACTTCGAACCGAGAACGTCAAGGCGGTTGGAGTTTTTGGGACACCAGGAAAAAGTGAACTCCATCGATATTTCACCGAATGGCAAATTTGCCTTAACCGGGGGAAATGACTACATCGCCTATTTGTGGAGTACTGAAACCGGTCAGATTATCCATACATTTACTCACCCAACCCGAGTGACAAAAGTGGCACTTGACGATGAAGGGCGCTTTGCGTTTACTGCAGACAGTCAGGACAAATCGCAGATTTGGAATGTTCAAACGGGGCAACCGGTAAGTGCATTGAACTATATTTCCAGACAAAAAATCTTTACGGATGCCGAATTCTCTAAAGATGGTAAGTATTTACTTACGGGTTCTCCCTCGCGCAAATCCTACTTATGGGATGTGCAGACTGGCGATCAACTGCAGGCTATTCAAGTTGCCTCTCGTGAAACGGTTTCACCTCCGACCGCAGTTGTGTATGGCGTTGCCTTTATGCCAGATGGTAATATGGTAACTACAAGCAGTAGTGGCCTTACGGAAGTATGGCTACGAGAAAAATAGAGACAGAGATGACAGACAAGCACGGGCAACAAAGTACTTCAGTGGCGTTGCTACAAGAACAGTTAACATTAGCCAATGATCACATTGAGGAACTGCAAACTAAAGTGGCGTTTCAAGAGCACACCATTGACGCACTCAACGAGGCGTTGTCATCTCAGCAGCAGCAATTAGATGATCTCATGTTTAAAGTGCGCCATGTTATCGATAGAGTGAAATCGATTGAACCGTCAAATATTGCGAAGCAGTCTGAGGAAACGCCACCGCCTCACTATTAACCACAAGGTAAATAGCAAAATGGGTTACTTACCGTCATCCTTCTGCTGCTAGCTGTTCAAGTTCAATGCTTTCTTCCACCTCGCCACTGAATGCTTCGATGAATGCGTTTTTCAACATGGCAGTGAACGCTTGCCAAGTTTGCATATCAGGCGATGACAAATCACCTTCAATGGGAATGCGGGTGGCAATCTGATCTTTACTTTGGTTTTCAAAGAGCTCAGTTATAAACGCAGAGAGGGCCTCAATACTACCACCGATAAACCCGTCACCGTCCCGCTCAATATCTCCTTTCCAAGAAAACACTTCAACATCGTGAAAGATAGGCTTGATATAACCTTTCACCTGACCGTTGTTCGAGGCAATTTCCGCTGCAAGGGTCATCGTTCCGGCTTCAAGATCGAAAGGGGCATAGGTATCCAGCACATTCTTAAAGTTAACTAAGGCGACGTTATCAGCTTGCACATCAACATCAAAAGTGGGGGCGTGCGTTGCCGGGTTTAATTTAGCGTTGACTGTTATGGTGCCCTTACCGGCCGTTTGGCCCGTAGCTGTGCCCGTGGCCACACGTGAGTCTGACAAGTTATCACTGTTGACCAAATTGGTGATTTCGACGTGGATATCGTGTAGTGCAATGTCTATAACGGGGGTGGTGTCTGGGTTGTAGAAACTGATCTTTCCGTCATTGATAAGCAAGGAATCAATGCGCAGTGGGAAGAGTCTGTCAGCAATAGACAGCCAGTTTTCACCTTTACCGGACTGGCTCTCTTCGCGGGTTTTGCCGTCTACAAAATTAATTTCAGGAGAGTTAACGATGACCCGTCCAACTGCTGCGCCTTCCATAAGTTGTGACCATGATAGGGTAAATTCTACGTAATCGGCCTTAAACAACGGGCGATCTACTTGACCGTTGGCTTTATACAGCAGCACATGTTCAAGGCTATAAGCGCCGCGCCACAACATTAAGTCTACGTCCCCGACGCGGCCGTCGTAATTTCCCGGTTCACTCAACGTCTTATTGATATACCATGCTGCTGCATACGGAAGACTAAAGCGTACTGCACACAGTATTAAAAATAGTGTGAGTAGCGTGGTGCCAAGCCGTGTTATTTTCATAGTTATCCTCCCTGTGAACCCAGTATCTGTATATACCACTTCAGCTCTCTTTACCAAAAGCAGTACAAAAATCGTACCTAGAATGCGACCGCAGAGATTAGATTGATTGTTGAGAGTTCACGAGAGGTTAAAACTGACACCGTTGTGCTACGTCCTTTTTCTGCGTGCTGCTTATACGCTCAAGCGATTTCTCACATGACGAAAAAACAACAGCAATACAAAACGTATCAAAGCTGGGCGATGACGGTGTATCCGTGAGAGTTTTATTTTGCGTCTTCTACGCGGTGTTTGAAATATTTACGCATTAGTGCGGTTTGAAAATACCGATGACATTTTCGTTAGCGCGGGTGGCGGCACTGACTTTTTCATCAGTTTGTGCTTCGTTGTAGCCACACGCTACACACTCCAGCTTTTCTACGTTGTTTTCAAAGTACAACGAAATGGTATCTTGCTCTTGACACTTGGGGCAGGTGGCACCCGCAACAAAGCGACGTCTTATGCGTTTTGACATACATACACCTTTGTTAAAATTCGCGCATATTATACCGTGAAAAGACCGCTGTTGATCAGCTTTTAACGTAAGTTTTTGGTATCATACTTTTCTTATACAAGTTGTTGTACGAGGGTGTGTAAGACGTGTGCTAATTGCTATTATACGCGCCCTTAGAAGTCCATCGCAGGTAATTCATGATAAAGCTCTCACACGTTTCGTTACTACGCGGCCGAAAAATGCTGCTCGAAGACGCATCAATGCAAGTCTTTCCCGGTCACAAAGTGGCGTTGATAGGCAGTAACGGGTGTGGGAAATCAACGCTGTTTGCCTTATTGCGAGGGGAGCTAGCGGTGGATGCCGGAGACTGCAGCGTGCCAAGTGATTGGCGTATTGTGAGTGTGGCACAGGAAACGCCAGCATCAGATCGCACGGCCATGGATTATGTCATAGATGGCGACAAGCGCCTGCGCGCATTACAACGTGAATTGTCTGGTGCCCACGACAAAGAGGACGGTGTGCTAATCGGGCAGCTTCACGGCCAGCTGGAACAGGCAGGTGCCTATGATGTGGAAGCGCGTGCTGCAATGATTCTGGCAGGCTTAGGGTTTACTAATAACCAGCTCACAGCACCTGTCACTGATTTTTCTGGTGGGTGGCGTATGCGCCTGAACCTGGCTCAGGCCCTGCTGTGTCCTTCGGACTTGTTACTATTAGACGAACCCACTAACCACTTGGATTTAGATGCCGTAATCTGGTTAGAGAAATGGTTGCAGCGCTATACAGGCACCTTGCTACTTATTTCTCACGACAAGGCATTTATCGACAATACCGTAGGGCAAATTGTCAGTGTGGAGCATCAGAAGCTCATATCCTATACCGGAAACTATTCATCGTACGAGACACAGCGAGCAGAGCGTATACGATTACAGAATATTGAGTACGAAAAGCAGCAACAGAAAGTCGCCCATTTAAATTCATTTATTACGCGTTTTAAAGCCAAGGCCAGCAAAGCAAAACAGGCACAAAGTCGTATTAAGCAACTGGAAAAAATGGAAATGCTATTGCCTGCACACATGGCAAGCCCGTTTAGCTTTTCGTTTGCGCCACCAGCTGCGTTACCTAACCCACTGGTTCAGATGGAAAAAGTACAGCTGGGCTACGACGAGCATATTGTCTTGCAACAGGTGAAATTAAATCTCGTACCGGGCAGTCGTCTGGGCTTATTGGGACGAAATGGTCAGGGCAAATCTACGTTAATTAAATTACTCGCGGGTGTTCATGCGCCCAAGCAAGGGGTATTTAATGCGGCAAAGGGGCTTAAAATTGGCTATTTTGCCCAGCATCAGCTGGAAACCCTCGATGCCAATGCTACCCCCCTGTTGCACTTACAACGCATTGACGAAAAAGCCACTGAGCAACAGTTGCGCGATTACTTAGGAGGGTTTGGTTTCAATGGCGATGAAGCGCTGTCACCCGTAGCCCCGATGTCAGGAGGAGAAAAGGCGCGCCTGGTATTGGCCTTAATTGTCTACCAAAAACCCAATTTGTTATTGCTCGATGAACCTACTAACCATTTAGATTTGGAAATGCGCCATGCGCTTAATATCGCCCTGCAAGGATTTGAGGGCGCCATGGTACTGGTATCGCACGATCGTTTCTTGTTGTCTTCGGTGTGCGAAGACTTTTATCTGGTAGACAGCGGTGCCGTTGAGCCTTTTCAAGGGGACTTGGATGACTATCGAGATTGGATATTAAAGCAACAGGCGGCTGAGAAAGCCAAAGCCAACAGTGAAGCGAAAGACACTGCGCAGGGTGCGGCAGGTGCACCCCAAAAAGCGGAGCGCAAAGTAGACCGCAAAGAAGAAAAGCGCCGTGAGGCAGAATTTAGACAACAGATCGCCCCATTTAAAAAAGCCGTCGAAAAACACGAAAAGGCCATGGAAAAACACGCCAGTGCCTTATCAGATGTAGAGCAGATGTTGGCCGATACCTCCTTGTATACCGATGATAAAAAGGGCCAGCTTATGGAGCTGCTCGACAAGCAAACCGCGCTTAAACAGCAGCTTGAGGAAGAGGAAATGGCATGGTTAGATGCACAGGAAAAAATTGAGCAAGCACGGGATGACTACAATCATGCCAACGCCTAACCTCGACACCAAAACCTTTTGGCAATACAGTGTAAGTCGCTATGCCATGCAAGATATCGCGCCATTGGCGCTTTTATTACAGGACAATCACAAGGTAAACGTCAATGTGTTACTGCTTGTCTGCTGGTGTTTAGAAAATAATGTCATCATCAATCTGGCCCAGCTCAATACAGTGATTGCAGCTTCTAAGAAATGGGATGATAAACTAAGCGCGCACCGCGCAAAACGCAAAGCTGCCCATCCCAACGTAGGGGGAGATAAGCAGTGTTACGAGGCATTAAAGGCGCAAGAACTCGACCTTGAAAGGGAGCAGCAAGCGGAAATGGTTGCCGCCTTTAATCAGTTAAATGTAACGCGCCTGCCGTTGGGGCCAGAAGGGCAGCCTTCTCAGTTATTCAATGCTTCTATAGCGGCGCTTATTAACGCCTATGCGCTTCGTGAACATGCTGAAGCACGTCGTTTAGTGAGTTTAGTGGTCAATCAACTTGGTTAACTGAAATACACAATAAGAATTATTATGAGTAAATCAGCGTTATCGCACGGAAAAATAATCAAAAGCAGCTTCAAAGTGCCAAGTTGGGCAAAGAGTCGTCATATTCAAACCATATGGCCGCGTTTTATACAAAAACGCCTGCCCTTGGCCTATGAGATGGAGCGGCTAACGCTACCAGATGATGACTTTGTGGATATTGCATGGGGGCCAAAACCACAGGAGACGTCGGGAATTGTCGTGATGTTTCACGGTCTGGAAGGCAGTATCAAATCCCATTATGCCAACGATATGATGGCGGAACTGTCAGTTAATGGTTGGCAAGTGGTGATGATGCATTATCGCGGGTGCAGCGGCGTGCCTAATTTAAAGGCACGCGCCTATCACAGTGGTGAAACTCAAGATCCCAGTTTCTTTTTGCAATGGCTGCATGACAAGTTTCCCAGTGTCCCGAAAGTTGCGATTGGGTTTTCGTTAGGTGGGAATATGTTGCTTAAACTACTGGGAGAAAATCCCGCACAAAAATGGTTAAAGGCAGCGGTAGCAATCTCCTCCCCACTTAAATTATCTGAATGTGCGAAATCGATTAACCAGGGATTCTCACGGGTTTATCAGAAATACTTGCTCGCCAGTATGAAAAACACCTTGCGCAAAAAAATGGAATACATTGATTATCGCAAGCTCATTCAGCTGACGAGAAGCGATGTTGATCACATTACCAATTTTATGCAATTTGATGAAAAGATCACGGCACCTTTGCACGGGTTTGCTGATGCACAAGACTACTACGAAAAATGCAGCGCCTATCACTTCCTCAGTGCTATTCATTGCAAAACACTGGTATTACACAGCATTGACGACCCATTCATGAACCATCTCGTAGTGCCCAAAGAACAAGAATTAGCGCGTAATGTCACCGTAGAGCTGAGCGAGCAGGGCGGCCATGTGGGCTTTATGCAAGGCTCTATGTTCAAGCCTAAAGTATGGTTACACGATCGAGTGAAGCGTTTTGTCAGTGACGTATTACCCGTAGACACTACGTGCACTTATCCCAAATAATTAGCCTTTCTGTGTGTGGTAGAAATGAACCACACACGCAGGAGAAGACATGATAATTCCCATTGACGCACTTGAACCAGATACACTTTATAGTCTGGCTGAATCCTTTGTGTTACGTGAGGGAACGGATTATGGTGAAGAAGAGGTGCCACTGGAGGTTAAAGTACAACAGGTGCTAGCGCGGCTTAGGTCAGGTGAAGCGGTTCTGGTGTATTCAGAATTGCATGAGAGCGTAGATATAAAGCGCAAAGAAGATATACAAGGGCAAGAGGAGAACAATTAGCCCTTGTATACTTAACCCGGTAAATAGTCTGGAACATAACAAGGGCTAAGCGTCCTACCTCCAAAGGCTTATTGTGTACTTCAAACGAAAAAAGCCGGGTCGAGCAACCCGGCTTACCTACCTGAGGAGAGGAAGGTTTAAAACGCGTAACGGGCGGTGACTTGCATGATGTCTAATTCATCAATGACCTTGTAGTTGGCACCCACTGCCCATTGTGGGGTGATGTAATAATTAGCGCCAATTTTAAAAGTGGCCTCACCGTCATCGACATCGTAATACCCCACTTCACCTGCCAGCTCAATTTGCTCGGTCAACATAGTACGAAGACCAGCGTTGATGCTATAGCCTGTTTCGTCTTCAATATCGCCATCCACGCGCTCTAAATTTGCGCCAAAATACGCGTCAGTTGTGGCGTTCACAGGAAGGCGATAACCCGCTCCAACCGTCAACATATCAAAGTCAAAGTTACCTTCTTCAAAAAAGCTGTACTCACCATTGAGATACCAGTTTTGATTAAGCAGATACTTACCGTTGACGGTCAGTCCATCAGGCTCAAAGGATTCATTTCCATCGAAATCCATTTTTGTGTAGCCACCTTCTATGTAACGCCAATCTGGCTTATCTGCCATGGCAGAAAGAGGCAGAGTAGTCGCAGTCAGTGCCGCAAGTAGTGTGATTGTTTTACCCATGTAATACTCCTTATTTTTCACTGAGACATGCGTTTTGCAAAGCCTTTGCCAGATGCGTAATCAACTCCTTTTAAATTAAATGGAATGATTTTATCTGTATGAATAATAAAGATTAATTCTCATTTTAATGTGGCGCTCGGGTGTGAAAGTGTATCGCCTTTGCATGGGTCTACAGCCTATTTTTGCCTGCTCGTCATCAAATCTGTCTCTAAAAACCAACACTTTACTTTTTAACGCAGTACTCAGAAATTTTTACTGTATGTGAATGCGCTATGTTTTGTCTTTTTAGAAAGCTTAACCATATGAAAAATAACAAATAAATGCTGATTCTGGCGGACGTTGGCGAGTTGGAATAGCTTTTGCTGAAGAAAAATTGCCGACGAAGAACTGAGTGAAATGTATCTAGCGGGTCACCGAATAGGCCCTACTAGACCCCGTTATCGAATCGCAGTGCATTAAAAGGGACGTGTCGCGCCTTTGCGAAGCCAGCGTGCCCTAGGGAGGAAGAGAGCGCTTCTAGGCCGAACAACCCGCTTTTCTAAACTTTCTTGTGGCTGTTCATACGTCACCAGCTAACTTCCTTCGATAACCCCTGTTTTCTTAAGGAGAGGACAAATGGCAAAGCCTTTTTTATTTACTGAGCGATTTAGCAAAAAAGCGATGTCGCAGACCTGGATTGCAGTAGCAAGCATCATGTCTTTTGCATTTATTACGCAGGTATGGGCTGAAGAGGTGAATGTCAGTAATCAGCCGCATAAGGCGTCACCCGTCCTGCAGTCGATCATTGATGCTGCCCGCGCATCGGCTGAAGAAGATTATCGGCAAAACGATCACGACCTGGACAGCAAACTGAAATCATTAGATTACGCCACTTATCGAGATATTCGATTCAAACCTGATGCGAGTTTGTGGCGCGGTGAAAATAATTACGAAGTGCAATTTTTTCACCCTGGTTTTCTCTATGACTATCCAGTGACTATTCACACTATCGATGAAACTAACCAGCCACAGCGTCTGCCTTTTAACAGTGATATGTTTCGTTATGATGGCGCTGCAGCCTCCCTAAAGGGACTGACTGACACTAAAACCGGTTATGCGGGTTTTAGAGTGCATTACCCCATAAAAAACAAGCAATACAAAGATGAATTTGCTGTGTTTCTCGGCGCGTCTTATTTTCGTTTAGTGGGTAAAAATCAGGTTTACGGTATATCTGCACGGGGCTTGGCAGTGGATACCGCATTAACTAAAGGTGAGGAGTTTCCACACTTTACAGAGTTTTGGCTCATTGAACCTACCCCTGGTGCTACAAGCCCAATAATTATTTATGCCAGATTAGAGAGTCCTTCAGTGGCTGGCGCATACAAGTTCGTCGTGCATCCCGGTGAAGACACCACAATGGAAGTTGAGAGTTGGTTATTTGCTCGTGAAGATGTTGAAAAACTGGGTATAGCTCCTTTTACGAGCATGTTTTTATACGGCGAGAATAGCCAAAAGCACTATGATGATTTTCGTCCAGAGGTCCATGACAGTGACGGTATATTAATGGTGACCCATACCGATGAAGAGATATGGCGACCACTGACTAATCCTACTCGGCTACAGGTAACCTCGCTTAGCGACGAACAACCCAAAGGGTTTGGCATGCTTCAGCGCGACGGTCAGTGGGATCACTATCTTGATGCCGAAGCAAATTATCATTTGCGTCCCGGCCTATGGGTAACACCTTCGGTTGGCTTTGAAAAAGGCCGGCTGGAAGTGGTGGAGATCCCAACGAAATCAGAGGTACACGACAATATTGTCGCCTTTTGGACCCCTGAGAAACCGTTTAAGGCTGGAGAATCCAGATATTACGCCTACCAATTAAAAACCGTTGAGCAGCACCCATTCGTCAGTGAGCTTGCTACCGTGGTGCGCACTCGTCAGGGGAAGACAGTCTTGCCTGGCGACGACGCCAAGGGAGAAATGTCAGCTAGCACCCGACAGTTCAATATTGACTTTAGCGCACCTGCTGAAATGTCGTTTGATGGCGATTCGATGAAAGTGGTAGTGGAAGGCATAAACGGCGTGATTTCTCATCCGCGCTTATATCCTGTGGCTGGCGCTAAAGAGTGGCGTGTCACCTTTGATGTTAAGCCAAAAGAGAAGAAAGCAGTGGATATGCGGGCCTACATTGAACACAACGGTGAGCGCGTAAGTGAGGTATGGAATTATGTCTATCAAGCTAACTAACTCATCAACCTCAAAACCACATTCAGCAATGTGTGAGACAAATAACTCCACTTGTATATCACATGAGCGAAATAAGACCGCGTCTATACCGGTCATCAAAGGAGAGCGCATGCGTTTATTTATTATGGCAATGCTGGTGATCCCCAGTACGGCACTCGCCGGATGGAGCCTTTATCAGATTTTTTTACCGAATGGCCTGACGACGTTAGAAATCGCTCAGTTAGGTCTTGGTCTGACGCTGTTTGCCTGGCTGTGTATGGCTTTTTGGACCGGTGTCATTGGCTTTGTACTTCAGCTTTTCGATATCGACCCCTTAAGTTTGCGCCGCAAGCAATCAACGCCTGATCACAACAAGCCACTTTCCCAGCGTCACGCAGTGGTAATGCCGGTTTACAACGAAGATACACGTCGGATCATGGTGGGTTTTGAAGCCTGTATCAGAGAGTTAATGAGCACACAAAACGCTGCGAAGTTTGATTTCTACATGCTTAGCGATACCCGTGACAGTGAAAAGGCTGACAGTGAGTTAAGAGCGTTTACGCGACTCAAGAAACGTCTGGGTCACTTTTCGTCTAAGGTCTTTTATCGTCGTCGAGAGCAAAACCTACATCGCAAAGTGGGCAATCTTAAAGAGTTCTGTGAACGGTGGGGCGGCCACTATGAGTCTATGATAGTGCTAGATGCCGACAGTGTAATGAGTGGTGAGCGCATGCAGGACTTGGCGCGTCGCATTGAGCAGAACCCAGATACGGCCTTGGTCCAAACCATTCCTATGCCGGTTCGTCAAAACACCTTTTTTGGCCGCTTCGTACAGTTTGCCGCCCACCTTTATAGCCCGATGTTAGCGACAGGGCTATCATTTTGGCAAACCGATAGCGCCAACTATTGGGGGCACAATGCCATTATCCGTATTGCTCCTTTTATGCAGCATTGTGGTTTACCAACGTTGGAGGGACGAGCGCCCTTTGGCGGTGAAATACTTAGTCACGATTTTGTTGAAGCGGCATTGCTGCGCCGGGCGGGCTGGCAGGCTTATTTGCTAACTGATACCACTGGTAGTTACGAAGAGGTGCCCAGCAACATTGTTGACTATGCCATTCGCGACAGACGCTGGGTGCAGGGCAATATCCAGCATCTTGGATTACTGAATGTAAAAGGACTGAAAACCCCAAATCGATTACACTTTTTGTTTGGCGCCTTTGCGTATATTTCATCGCTAGTGTTGTTTTGTATGTTAGCGCTAGGCACCGCAGATGCGTTGATACGCGCCACATCAGTGCCTGAGTTCTTTGTCTCCGAGTACCAACTCTTTCCCAGTTGGCAAATTGCTCGCCAAGACATGATGATGGTGACCATGTGGGGCACGGCTGCGTTGTTGTTTCTACCTAAGCTCTTAGGTATTGCATTGGCACTGATAAAACGCAGAGCAGAATTTGGTGGTGCTTGGTCCCTACTTAAAGGCGCAATAGTTGAACTTATCATGGCAGTACTTATTGCGCCTTTGATGATGTTCTTTCACAGTTATTTTGTGATAAGTGTGTTGATTGGTCATTCTGTGAAGTGGGAAGCGCAGGAACGAGAGGGGCGTAAAGTACCTTGGAAAACTGCATTCAAACACACCCAAATTATGAGTTGCATGGCAGTAATTTGGGGAGTGACAACGTTTCACTTTACCCCATCTCTTTTTATGTGGTTGCTACCGGTGCTAGTAGGCATGGTACTGGCAGCGCCGATCATTCGTCTTTCAAGTAGCGATAAATTGGGTGTTGCAATGCGCAAACGGAGGGTATTTGTTATCGATCAAGAGCTTGAGGAATGTACGGCACTCAAGCGCCTTCGTGTGGCAATGGCGTACTTTGCTATCTCGCAACATCCGGCTAAGATACCCGTACTACCCGATAGCTTGTGGTTGACGATGCCTGAACAAGCGTTAAACCAACGGCCATTACCAATGCGACCTGTACTAGTGTCAAACCATTAGGTTTAACCAATCTGAGATGAAAAAAACCGCACGTTAAAAGTGAAGTGACCCCATAAAGTTGGACTCATTTCTAAGCGGCTGCCAAGGCCTGATTTCGATATTGTATCGGACTCAGGCCTTTTAGTTTCAGCTTTATGCGCTCGTTGTTGTAATAGTCGATGTATTCTTTTATGTTTTCAATGAGTTCGTCAGCGTCTTTGAACGTGTCGTTGTGATACATCTCCGTTTTTAAGATGCCGAAGAAGTTCTCCGCAACGGCATTGTCTAAACAGTTTCCTTTCCTCGACATACTTTGACGTAACCCGTTTTCCCGAAGGTGATTTTGGTACTGTTTATTCTGATACTGCCAACCCTGATCCGAGTGGATAAGTGGTTTTTCATCTCGTTTTAGCTTACTTGTCGCGGCTTTAAGCATATCGGTGACCAATGGTAATGTAACTGAGGTTCGTACCTCATAACTGACAACTTCCTGATTAAACAGGTCAATTATCGGTGACAGATAAACTTTCTGGTCTTTAATCTTAAACTCTGTCACATCGGTCACCCATTTTTGATTAGGCTTCTCCGCCGTAAATTCCCGATTGAGCGTATTGTCTGCGATTCTGCCGACTTCTCCTTTGTAGGACTTATAACGTTTGGCTCTGACCTTTGACTTTAAACCAAGCTCGTTCATCAAGCGTTGTACGCGCTTGTGATTAATCACAAGCCCCATCGTTCTCAGGGCTGAGGTAATTCTACGATAGCCATATCGCCCTTTATGTTTATGATAAATATTATGTATTTTGGCGCATAAACCAGTATCGGGACACAACCGTTCCAGCGTATTACGATGATAGTAATAAACACTCTTCGGTAGTCCTGTGATTTTCAATAGATTTTGTAAGCTATAAATGGCCTTGAGCTCTTCGACGACTATCGTTTTGTCTTTGCTTTTTTCTTTCTGGCTTGAGCCAAGGCTTCCAACTTTTTTAGAACAGCATTCTCAGCACGTAAATAGTCCAACTCTTCTCTGAGTTCTTTTTCCGTCATTTCAGATGATGGTTTGGGCGTAGAAGAGTCGTTTTTCACGTGGGGTTTTCCTTTTTTCTTTGGTTTCAGACCTGAGATGCCGTCGCGAGCATATAGCTTTTGCCATTGAAATAGAATCCCGGGGGACGATAAATCGAAGAAAGCACTGGTATACCCGAGTGACCAGTTGTTAGCTGCCATTATTTTCAACACTTCTATTTTAAATGCTTGAGAATAAGGTTTGTGAGCAGACCTGAAACTTTCAGCGCCATGAATTCGATAAACAGCGGTCCAGTAACGGACCTGTCGTTCTGTGACATTGAATCTGTCACCTGCGGCCAAAGAGCTTTCAGATAAAGCAAACTCTGCTACTTTGAGCTTAAGAGTTCGATGATGTTTAGACATAAAAAGACCCCCAGTAATTGGAATGTCCAACTATTGGGGGTCACTTCAAAGTGCGGTTTTTTATTGGAATATAATTTGAGCCTATTATTGATTAAAGGTCACTGAAAACGTGACTGGCACAGTGGTAGTGATGCTTTGTAACCCAGCTATTTTTTGTAGCGCAGCTACGCCATTAGCTAAACCGAAAGATTCGGCTTTAATTAAAGTTGGTGCACTGGTTGATACTGTAAGTACGTCTTCACTTACTCTACTTGCCTTTACTGCAAAGCTGGTCGGTACAGCCTTCCCATGCAGAGTTAAAATGCCGTCAACTTTACCGTTAACAATTTGTCCTTTCTTTAAACTCATCATGCTGTCTGGCAATGTGGCTTCAAAGGAGGCTTCGGCGTATTTAGTGACATTAAAAAGCATTTCCTGCATACGCGTATTGCGAATATCAATAGCGGTATTGACTGAGGAAAGATCTACGATAACCCGGAGTTTGCCGTCATCGCTTAAACTACCGTCGAAACTATCGAACTTGTGAACTTCAGTCACTTGTGCATTTTTGGTCGACAGAAAATGCAGAGCGCTGGTGTCGCCGTCTATTGTCCAGTCAGCCGCCGCTGGAAATGTCAGTCCACAGGCAAACATTGCCGCAGAGATAGTACGTATTCGATTCGCCATCATAGGTTTACTCCTTCTAACATATTGGACTTGTCTGGTGGTGCGCCTACCAGGGTAATGTAGCCGTGCGACATTACCACCTCATTATACGTGGGATTACGCCTATTGCTACGGATAAATGTGACTCGCCTAATATTGGTGCGGGTTTACAAAATCGTTATATTGAACAATGTCTTGCCACGGAACGCGTTGATCACCCATGACCACAAAATCCGGATTCTCAAGAGAGTGTCGTTGGTTGTAGGTAAGTGGCTCAAAATTCGCTGCTGCAATGCTTCCTCCGGCCTCTGACACGATACACTGAGAGGCGCCAGTATCCCATTCACCTGTGATACCAATCCGCATAAATACATCTGCCTTACCTTCCGCAATAAAGCACGCTTTAAGCGAACAGCTACCTAACGGCAACGTTTGGTAAACCCGCTTTGCACACATACGACTAAGTACTTTGTCTCGGGATTGGCGGCGGCTAATGGCAATCATGACCACGCTGTTTTTAGGGTCGTCAAGCTTGCGAACATTGATTTGATGATCACCATCGGGCGATGATTTAAAGGCGCCTTTGCCTTTCTGTGCATAATATAATGATTGTCCTGGAGGCCAAAAAATAACACCGATAGTGGGCTCGTTATTTTCAATCAGTGCTATGTTCACTGCAAAGTCACCACTTCGCGCAATAAATTCCTGAGTGCCATCAATGGGATCAATGAGCCAATAACGTGTCCAATGCTTGCGTTCGTCTAAACTGGCGTGTTTGTTTTCTTCTGACAGAATGGGAATATCAGGTGTTGCGGCTTTTAAGCGCTTATTGATGATGTCGTTGGCGAGGTAGTCAGCGCTGGTGACCGGTGATTCATCATCTTTCTGGTAAGCATCAAACTCACCTTCATCGTACACCTTAAGTACGGCTTCGCCTGCTTCTAAGGCAATTTTTTTCGCAATTTCAAGTAAGTCGGCATGGGCGTCATCTGGCATTATCTATTGTTCCTTAAACCACTTTTGAGCTAAAAATAGTGCAGCAATACAGCGCGCTTCAACAAAGTCTTCTCTTGCAAGTAAAGCATCAGCCTCGGCCAAAGGCCAGTGAATCACTTCTAAAGGTTCAGGCTCGTCACCCTCTAAAGATTTTGGGTACAAGCCACGGGCCAATACAATGGTCATATTGGAATTAAAGAACGTAGGCGCCATGCTAACTTTGTGGAGTTCGATTAGATCGCTTGCGGCAAATCCCGCTTCTTCTTGTAACTCTCTATTCGCTGCTTCCAGGGCCGATTCACCTGGATCAATTAGGCCTTTAGGAAAACCCAATTGATATGAGTGGGTGCCCGCTGCGTATTCGCGAATAAGCACCATGGTATTTTCGTCTAACATGGGCACAATCATTACCGCGCCGCGATTGCCTCCCGCCATACGTTCAAATTCGCGGGTTGCACCGTTAGAAAACTCAAGATCGAGACGTTCAACCCGAAACAGTTTGCTTTGGGCGACGATTTCACGAGAATGAATATGTGGTAACGGTTTATTCGGGTCAATTTTAGGCATGTGTCTCGCTACAACTTTGTTATCATACTTTCATATAATTGGTGTGCGTTGACCTTTGCAGATCAGTTTTTGCAGTTTTGCTAACGCACTGTAAAGCAAAGATCCTCACAACTAGCTTACTTCATTATAAGGAAAATCGCTTGCCCTTTCTGCCTTGGAACGAAATTGATACCGTTTTATTGGATATGGACGGTACATTGCTTGATTTGCACTACGACAATCAGTTTTGGCTGCATCATTTACCCAAGCGACTCGCTGAATTGCGGGGCATATCAGAAGCGCAAAGCCAGGCTGAAATGACGGCGCGCTATGACGCTGTGTTTGGGCAAATACAGTGGTATTGCCTTGATTACTGGGCTGAGTCCTTAGAGATGGATTTAGAAAACGAGTTTATGCCACTTAAGCGTGAATTAGCGCATTTGCTGGAATTGCGCGATGACACTATTCCATTCTTAAAAGCGCTGCATGAATCGGGAAGAGAAGTGGTGTTGGTAACCAATGCGCACCCTAATAGTTTGGCACTGAAGCTGGAGCATACCAAGCTTGATATGCATATTGATAACTTAATCTCCACCCATGAATTTGGCGTAACAAAAGAATCTCAGTTACTCTGGCAGCGTCTTCAGGAAAGACTTAAGTTTGATGTTAGCCGCACATTGTTTGTAGATGATTCCCTCCCTATTCTCAATGCAGCAAAGACCTTCGGCATTAAACATTTATTAGCGGTAGATAATCCCGACAGTAAGCTCCCCCATCGCAATATTACAGAGTTTCCTGCGGTAACAGATTATCGCTTAATGATTGAAGACATCATCACTTCGCCAGCGCGCTCGTCGTAGCGAACGGGCATGACAAAAGGACGCTAACCTATGGTTTCAGACACAATTTATGTAGGCTCTAAAAATCCGGTAAAAATTAACGCCGCTCTGAATACCTTAAGTGATACCTTAGAGCACGATTTCGATGCTCAGGGGCTTTCTGTTCCTAGTGGTGTCGCCGATCAGCCCATGAGCGAAGACGAGACCCGTCTAGGTGCAATTAATCGGATAAAAGCGATGCTGGAACATCATCACGGTGGATTAGCAGATGCGTGGTATGTGGCAATTGAAGGTGGGGTTGATGTGTTTGAGGACGGCCCGGCGACTTTTGCTTATGTTGCCATTTATCACGAGGGGCATTGGTCGGTCAGTCGCAGTGCGAGTCTTCCTCTTCCTGTGAGTGTGTATCAGGCTTTGCAGCGAGGGGAAGAGCTTGGTGCGGTAATGGACAAGCTATTTGATACTGTCAACGTTAAACAAAAAGAAGGTGCAATAGGCTTGTTGACGTTAAACCACGCGACCAGACAAAGCGTCTATGAAGTGGCTCTGACGCTGGCCATGGCCAAATTTCACTTCCCTGACCTTTTCACCGACTAAAGAACGCTATCAGGGGGCTTTCCCCTGAAATCTTTACCATTGCCAGTAATCTTTTCCTACTCTCGCACTATAAGATAGCCAAGTTCGAGTTGGATCAACCTTATCTGTTTGAATCTTAAGTAATTATTAAATTAAGCAGGCTTGGCGCTTTAGTTGCAGTCCTTATTAACCACATGGAATTAGGAGAGCGACTATGAGTGAGACCATTAATACCTATAACCCTGCTACGGGCGAGAAGATCGACCATTATCATTTGCTGTCAGCGCAAGAGGCTGACCAAGCTGTTACACGCTCACAAGAGGCTTTTTTAAATTGGCGAAGAACGTCGTTTGAAACTCGTGCTGACCTATTTAGAAACTTAGCCAACATAATGGAAGCCCGCATTGATGATTTAGCGAGTCTAATGACGCGTGAAATGGGTAAAGTGACGGTTCAAGGTAAACAAGAAGTGCAATTATGTGCAGAAATTTGTCGCTATACGGCAGAGCACGGCGCTGATGTCCTTGATGATGAACATCGTATCTTTGAAGGTGGTCGCGCTATTGTTACTTATCAACCCATTGGCGTCATCCTCGGCATTCAGCCGTGGAACTTTCCTCTCTATCAAGTAATTCGTTACAGCGCATCCAATATTATGGCGGGTAATACTACAGTACTCAAACACGCGAAAAATGTGTTTGGTATGGCAGTTGCCATTCAGCAGATGTATGAAGATGCAGGGTTTCCTAAAAATGTCTATCAGTCGTTGCTTATCGACGGCAGCACAGCCAGTGACTTAATCAAACATAAGTATGTGAGAGGGGTGACGTTCACCGGAAGCGATGAAGTAGGTAAACAAGTGGCAAAAGAAGCCGCAAGTTTGTCGAAGAAAACGGTGATGGAATTGGGGAGTAATGACGCATTTCTTGTGTTAGCTGATGCAGATATCGACCACGCAGTTGAAATGTGTATTCAAGGGCGCGTGATTAACAACGGCGAAACGTGTGTCGCCGCTAAGCGGTTTGTCATTGTGGACAGTGTATATGAAGAATTTAGGGACAAATTTATAGCGCAATGCAAGAAGCTTAAAGTGGGCGACCCTACTGACGACAACACCGCCTTAGGCCCGATGGCGCGTAAAGATTTACGAGACGAATTGCATGAGCAAGTTGTGAAATCTGTTGAGGCCGGTGCGAGCTTGTCGCTTGGTGGTAAAATTCCCGATTCGAAAGGTTATTTTTACCCCGTCACGGTGCTGGAAAACGTAGCGCCGGGAATGCCTGCCTACGATGACGAGCTTTTCGGCCCTGTGGCCTCACTGATCCGCGCAAGGGATGACAAGCAGGCGATGGAAGTAGCTAATGATTCCCGCTACGGATTGGGTGGCGGTATTTTCAGTAACGATACCGACAAAGCTATTTCACTTGCCAAAGATGAGTTTGACACCGGTATGGTCAATATCAATGGCTATTCGTTGGCACAGCCCAATTTGCCCTTTGGTGGTGTTAAAGACAGTGGTTATGGCAGGGAGCACGGCGGCTATGGCATGCGCGAATTCGTGAACGTGAAAACAATAATGGTGGCCGAACGCGCTCAGGCATAGTGTTTAGTGTTGTTGTGAACTCTCTTAAGTAAAGCGAACTTTCCGCGGCTCGGTTATCCTGCGGAAAGTTTACCCTTATAATTTAATACTGATATATCCGCTTTGGTCTGGCTTACCAAATATACGCGAGGCCTGATGAACCTCGTCAGGCAGGCTTGCATCTGGCTTGAATTTCCCGGTTACCTGAACCTTTTTAAGATTGGGTGCCACCACCGCATCCATGGAAAGGCCAAGTAAGTTAGGCTCGCTGACCTCAATGGCAATGTCGTCTCCCTGACAGCGCAATTTGGCGGAATAAGAACCAAAATCGATGGGGCCCTGAGTACCGGCCACGGTGGCGTTTAGCCAGTCTCCTTTACCCGATAGTGCATGGCACGTTGGGCCAAAGTGTAATTCGTCTAATTGGACTTTAAAACGACCTCCGGCATTTACCGGTAGAGGTAAACGCACTTGGGCCAACACTCGGTCAACTGGCAAATAGACAGTAAATTGCTCAGTGCTAATCTGAGATTGGTCAAATAGCCCCGTGCTGATAGGTCCGTTAAACGCAATTTCATTTTTGTCGCGAAGGTTACCTGCTTTTAACTCCAAGTGAAGTTTTCCAATCAGCATATAAAACGGGTTGAGCTGCCACTTTACATTATTGATAGGTAAGCCATTGACGATGACGGTTTGGGCGCTTCCTTGAAATAAGGTCCCCTCGACACTAGAAAAGGCAATGTTCTTGGGTAGGTTAACTCTACCTACTACCTGTATAGCGGGCATATACACCACGGCAAACACGATAAACGCAATGACCGCACCTAAAATCCACGATATCTTTAACTTCATGCTTTTCCTAACTGTAGACGGCGAATTTTAATGTAGCCTTCGTCATCTGCTTCTGCGATATCAGCCTGCAGTATAACCACACCCATACTTTCCATGGCCTTTAGCCATTCAAGCACATTGTTAAATGGAGCCTGATCTATCCATACCTGCAATTCATCACCTTGGGGCTGTAAGCGTGAAATGGCGATATTGTGTTGGTTGGTGGTACGGCTCACCGCCTGAGGCAGTGAGCCTGAAAAGGCGCGACTACCTGATGCATTGCGACGAAGCTGCTGCGCGCGTGCTGCACTGTCTTTTACCCATACTAACAAGGACTGTTGGTTGTCTAACAGACGGGTTTGCTTGTCAAGGGCACTATTAAGCGGTGACCAGATGACGAAGTAAAACAGCGCGATAACCATAACCAAGGCGGATAATGCGACCAGCTTTTGCTCGCGATCGGTCAAGGCTTTGTATCTTTCAATCAAACTGTTCATGACGTACTCCTGATAGATACCGTACCTATAACACCGTTATCGCGATTATTAATGGCGCCTTGCTCTACCGCGAAGCCCGCGTTTTCTGCAGTGCGTTTAAATTGTTCCAGGGCTTCAAAGTTTTTACCCAGCGCCTGTATTCTGATTTCCGTGCGGGTGGCATCAAAGCGCAGTGTTTGGGGCTTTACGTCTGATACAGAAAAGGCAGGGGCGAGCTGATCTAACATAATAAGCATGGAAGCATGAGAGCCCCCTTGCTCTAGTTTGGCCAATTCGCTTTGCACTTTAAGGCGCACGTTGCGGTAGGTACCGATATTCGGAAAGCCAGTTTGTACTGCTTGTGTGATTTCGGTATTAAGGCGCTCATTTTTTTGCTGTAAATGATAGAGCGAGACAGTCTTGTCGATCAAGCTTGTGCATAAGGCAAGTATGGCTAATATGGCGGCTACGCGCCATTGAGCAAGTAGGCCGCTGCGCTTTTGTTTTACCTTATACTCGCCCTGACACAAATTGAAGGTGCTACGCATGGCTTCTTTTGCCAGCACTAGCATAGGCAATTCCAATGGCGCTTGCGTTTCCTCTACATTGGTCAGTAAGCTTAAATCAATACCCGCATAATTGGTGATGGTAATCACCGAGTCCTGTTGTGCAGTAAAATGCGCCAGTGTGGGTAGTAGCCAGTCTTGTTCGCCTTGCACCCCTTTAAAGGTGTCTTGACGCACCAGTAGTTGATCACCTAATGCCAGGATAGACCAACCTTGGTCAGTGACAGGTACCGCTAATACATCCGGGATAATCGTATTACAAAACAGGCCTGCATCGCTTAACCATTGTTGCCACTGTTGCATTTTTTGATGCTCTACAATGGCAACGGCTTGCTCATCACCCAGTCTGGGTCCCATAGCAAAAAATTGGCGGCTGATGTCGGTAGCTAATTCATCTTCCAACATGAAGGGAATGGCAGAAAGTACCTTTCTGCCAGCCTTAGGCGGTAACGTCACCCATTTAAGCAAGATCTCACTACTGGATGCGAGCGCAATAACTGCCCGATGCCCGGCTCGTTCTGTTAACGTGGAAAGCGCACCTGCATGGGGAAGCTCCCCAGACGCAATAATGTCTGATTCAGCTTGGGAGTACACCAGCCAGCTGATCGGATCTTCGTAGTTGGCACCCAATCGCACCAATAATTGTTCCATCAATAGGTTCCCCCAAACTCGCGATTCACGATACTGACGCCCTTATCAGCGCTGACGTGAAACACGGTGGAAAGCTTAAATGTTGCTTTGTTGTACTGTGTTTTTGTATGCAAAATAAAATACTCAGTTTTAACGTCAAACCAGTCCTGTCTCGTGCTGGGCAAATTAAGTGCGATAATTGCAGGGTCTGATAAAAAGACACTTTTATCGTCCCATCCCCCTTGTGGGCGGCTAGCGATTATGCTGGACGCCTGCTGTACGTCCAGTCCCGTCAGTCCCGCAAGTAAAGGGGCATCTTCTTCGGCTAGGGTGTTGATATTGACCACAAGATCATTATTACCTGGTATTACACAGACTAACGGAATAAGTGCTTTGAGCAGCTCTGCTGTCATACCGTTTATAATACGCAATTCACTTATAGATGCCAGCGGGCCGTTCGCGGCGAGGTAAGGAAATTCTCGCGATTCGTACTCGCTATCTTCGGCGCCGAAAGGCCGCATATTGTCATCTGTATCCACCCAGTCGGCTAAACTGTCGCGCAAGGTGTTGGCCGTATAGGTATCTAAGCTATCAACATTCATTGCAAGCAACATGGTGTGAAAAGCATCCATGGCTTCTGTGTTATTGGTGCTACCATTCCCATTACCTGCGGTGATGGCGTTTAAATTAAAACACGCTTGTAAATCGTCAAGATGCGCAGTCAGCCCCCCGTTTTCAAGAGGGTAGGTAAATTCTTGTGCCCAGGGTTGATCGAGTGAGATGACATCCGGCGAAGCCTCAACCAAGGTATTAATGGATTTGCGTGCGAATGCCTCGGCACCCACGGCATACCAGTATGCTTGATTGTTGTCCTTTATATTCATGGTGCGCTGGACTTGTAATTGCAGGCGGGTGCCCATCTCGGTGGCGAGTATGGTAACCAGCGCTACAATCATTAATACGATGATTAACGCCACGCCCTGTTGCTTGGCGGGACGGGCAGCGCTACTGAAGGAGTGTGGGGGCAGCGCCATTAGTTATTCCCCACCGTCAATGTGAATTCTCTACGAATTTTACCGAAATCACGGCTGACTATTTCAAACGCGACCGCCCGTGGTAGTGCATCATTTTGATAGCTTTCACTCCATTTGCGTTCATCCTCTGCGCGATTTGTCGTGTCAGATGATGTGGCATTACTGGCGATGAATTCCACGTTAAAACTTTCTATACCCTCAAGTAATACGCGTGTTTTGGGTTCAAAGCCAATCACATTATCTACGTAATTGCTGTAGAGACGCTCGAGTTTGTTGTCTCTTAAGCGGTACGCTACATATTGAAGTGTGCTGCGGGGTAACATAAATTGTGGGTTGTGCCATCCGCCTCGCACAAAGCCGATGCCATCGCCATCGCTGCCATCGACTTCGCCCCCAGCCATCACCACATTGCTTTTCTCTCCGTTGACCCGAACCGGACGTACGATGGCTTGTTGAACGTCGCGTTCAATGGTCACCATAGCACGTTGCAGTAATTGCAATTTGTTAAAACGCTCTTCGGAGATACCATTACTGTCTATAACCGTGGTAAGCAAAGCCGTAGACGCGAGGCCAATTAAGGTAAATATGGCCATGGCAATAAGAATTTCAATTAACGTGAAGCCGCGCTGCATAGGATGGTGCTAGCTCCCTGAGGTCGGCTTGGCGACGTATGTAGTGACGGAACTGACAAAGTGGTTATAACTTTGATCGTCACCTACTGAAATGGTTACAGAACGCAAGTCAGCATCAGTGGTTTTGCTTACAGATTGCTGCCAATACCAGGTGCGATCCGCCATTTCCATGGTGCCTTTTAGATTGTTTTTTGGCGGCCAGGTATTGTCTAGCTGTAACTGATTGAGCCGATTGCTGGCCACCCAGTTGGCAAACGTGACTGCCTCTATTTGACCAACACTGGACAAGTGCTCGCCAGCGGCTTTTAAAATGGCGCTGCCAGTGAGTGCAAAAATTAATAGCGCGACCATAACTTCAAGTAGGGTTAGACCATGTTGTTGTGAACGAGCGCGATGGGTTAATTTCACAAGGGACGCTCCATGGGGCCTTCAAGGGAAAGGGGCGGCATATCCTGATTTTGTAAGCTGAAGTAGGCAGGCGTATCCCCTTGCGTACCTTCATAGTTAAATGACAGAGTAAAAGGCGTAACTTCTCCGCTCGATAGGATAAGAATCTGAGGGGGAGGTAACTTTTTGTCCTCTTCGTTTCCTATTTCTACACCATCCTGCGAGACCGAGAGCTCTTCATCAAAGAGCTCTCTATCAAATAACTGGTCTTCATTGTCCCAAGGCAGGTCATCTAAGTTGAGGCTCAGCGTAAAAGGCGAAGGTAAGGTGTAGCTTGAATACATTTTTTCACCTTCTATACGCTGCCATTCGTCCTCGTCTTCATTGAGAAAGACAAAGTAATATTCGTTTTTATCCTGTTCAATGCGAAGACCCAGTTGTTGTTGATTTAACACAGCGTAATCACTGGCCATATCCACAATAACCTGTAAGCGTTTAGCCTGGTTTTTCAACAAGTCGGATTGACTGGCGCCAAATGCATTAAACGTGACATAGCCTGCTGCTAAACCCATTAAGAGCAGCACTAGCATCACCTCTAATAAAGTGAAGCCAGTGGAAATAGGGGTAAAGCTGCTGCTACGTCGCATACAAAACTAGTCTAGGTATTCGTTAATGTTCCAGTTACCAATGTCATCCTCGGTGCCTGGCTCTTCATCGGGGCCGTTTGAAAAAATATCGATAACGCCCAGTTCTCCCGGACTAATTAGCGTGTACGGATGACCCCATGGATCTTCAGGCAAGCGTTTGATGAAACCACCTTCAGGGTAGTTGCGGGGAATGGGGTCAATAGTAGGCGCTGTCACAAGAGACTGAAGACCTTGCTCAGTTGTCGGAAAGCGGTTGTTGCGCAGCTTGTACATTTCAAGGGCACTTTCGATTTGCTGAATATCTACTGCAGCTTTCTTAAGTTGCGCTTCTTCCCGATTGCCTAAAATCTGTGGTGCCACCATCGAGGCCATAATACCTATGATAAGAAGCACTACCATGACTTCGATTAAACTGAATCCAGAACTGCGATTTAACGTTTTCATTATACATTCACCATATTGTTCAATGCTAAAATTGGCTGCAATATTGCCATGACGATAAACAGAACAATTCCTGCCATCGACACAATGAGTAAGGGTTCAAATACCTTAAGTGAGACACCAATAAGCGCTTCGAATTCCCTGTCTTGATTATCTGCTGCTCGTGCTAACATCTGTTGAAGTTCCCCCGATTTTTCACCTGACGCTATCATGTGCATCATCATAGGTGGGAACATATTTGTCTTATCTAAAGCCGCGCGTAAGCTACTCCCCTCTTTTACATTAATTGCAGCCTCAGCCACCTGCTGTTTAATGTAACGATTTTCCAACACATCTGATGAAATGCGCATGGCTTCAAGTAGGGGCACTGCACTGGCACTTAAAATACTTAAGGTTCTAGCGAAGCGAGCTGTATTGAGACCCCGTGACACTTTGCCTATCAGTGGCAAAGTTAAGAGCACCCTGTGATAGCGCAACTGCATGTGTTTTTGTTGCAAAATGCGATTCACGACAACCATTAATACGCACAGCGCCATGAGCAAAAACAGGCCATATTGGCGTAGCCAATCACTGATAGCGATAAGTAACTGAGTGATGGTCGGTAAATCCTGCCCCATATGATCAAATTGACCGACAATTTCAGGTACCACAACAGTGAGGAGTAACAGGACAATGCCAAGCGCAAAGAACATCATCAACGAGGGGTAAACCATGGCTTGCGTAATTTGACTGCGGGTTTGTTGGCGGCGTTCGGTATAGTCCGCCAGACGGTTAAGCACGGTATCCAAATGACCTGATTTTTCCCCTGCAGCAACCATGGCGCGATAGAGTTCATCAAACACACTGGGAAATTCGGCCAGCGCATCAGCCAGGCCATGTCCTTCGACCACCTTGCTGCGCACCGCCATCATCATGTTTTTCTGACGGGGCTTTTCACACTGTTCTGCCACGGCGAGCAGTGCTTCTTCTACCGGTAGAGCAGCTTCAATAAGCGTGGCTAGCTGGCGGGTTAAAAGGGCTAAATCTGAAGCGGAAACACGTGGCTTAAACAGCGAAAATGAGAGCCCTTTGCCTTGTGACTGGGTGCGTTCTGCCACTTGCTCAACTTCTAAAGGAATAAGGCCTTTTTCACGCAGTTGTTGACGTATTTGACGCGCGTTGTCGCCCTCAAGCACCCCACTACTGTTTTTACCCCGGGCATTGACTGCCTTATATGCGAACGCCGCCATGAATTAATCTTCCCTCGTGACGCGAAGGACTTCTTCAAGTGACGTGACGCCTTTAAGTACCTTACGGCAACCGTCTTCTCTAATGCTCGGGGTGGTTTGCCTGATATAGCGTTCTATTGCTTGTTCGCCTGCGCCTTCATGCATCATTTCACGTACTTTTTCATCCACTAAAAGCAGCTCGTGAATACCGGTTCTTCCGCGGTATCCCGTTTGATTACATGCTGCGCAGCCCTTGGGAGAATAAATCACCGTGTCGGGCGTGGCAGATGGGCCCAGAATGTCCAACTCGGAAGGATCGGGTGTGTGAGGTTGTTTGCAGTCTGGGCACAAGGTTCTTACCAGACGTTGAGACAAAACCGCCAGTAGACTGGATGACAGTAAAAAAGGCTCTATACCCATGTCTTCCAGACGAGTGATGGCACCTGCTGCAGTATTGGTGTGTAGCGTAGACAGTACCAAGTGACCTGTTAAACTGGCCTGAACCGCAATTTGTGCGGTTTCAATATCGCGAATTTCACCCACCATTACCACGTCAGGGTCTTGACGTAAGATGGCTCGAAGTCCTCTGGCGAAGGTCATATCTACCCGAGGGTTAACCTGAGTTTGCCCAATACCGGGTAAGTCAAATTCAATAGGATCTTCAACGGTAAGAATATTGCGATCCCGTGAATTGATTTCGGTTAAACCGGCATACAAGGTCGTACTTTTACCAGAGCCCGTGGGGCCCGTGACCAAAATAATACCGTGGGGTTTTCTAATTAAGGTGGAGAAATGCCCGCGGTTTTGCTGCGTCATGCCTAAATCTTCCAGATTCAGACGTGCATTGTTCTTGTCTAACAGTCGCAAAACCACTCGTTCACCATGACTTGAAGGCATAGTGGATACCCGAACATCTACCGCGCGACCGGCAATACGCAAGGTGATTCGTCCATCTTGGGGGACCCGCTTCTCGGCGATATCCAATTTAGCCATAACCTTAATTCGGGACACCAGCATAGACGACAATTTGCGGTTTGGGCGCAAAATCTCACGTAATACGCCGTCTACACGAAAACGTACCACCAACTGATTTTCAAAGGTCTCAATGTGGATATCTGACGCCCCTTCTTTAATTGCTTCACCCAACATGGCATTGATGAGTTTAATAATGGGCGCGTCGTCTTCACTGTCTAGCAAATCTTCTGTGTCGGGGAGATCTTCAGCCAAGGCAAACAAGTCACTTTCATTGCCTAAATCTTCCATTAACTGTTTAGCCGCAGAGCTGTCTCGTTGAAACGCACTGGTTAACAGGCTTTCAAATTCATCTGATGGAATGATTTTAGGCGTAAAGGGCTCACCATAAAACCGACGTACTTCAGCAAACACATCAAATGGGGTGTTTTGAGTAAAATACAAAACAGCCGGTGTTGTGTTGGTTTCAAGTATCACCTGATTGCGTTTAGCAAAACTAAACGACAGCTGCGCGGGGCCTGCGTCCTGCTCGGGGAGTTCGTTTTCACCCATCGCGTCTAACGCCTGCTCCTGCGCTTCCATGGCCTGGGAGAGTTGTTCATCCTGCCCAACCATTTTAGTCGTTACCTTCTTTCTGTTTTTCTTTTTCGCTGAGGTATTCCTCAAACGAAGGAGGCAGCGCAAGGGCATCATCCCACTGTGGCATACTGGGAGTATCGGTTTGCGGCATCAACGACACGCCTTCCTGCTGTCGTTTTAGCTGTAGCGCACGCATGTAATTGTATTTGCGGTGGCTGATAGAGTTCATGGTTGCAGCATCGCGAACAATGGTGGGTTTTAAAAACACCATCAAGTTGCGCTTGCGCTTACTGGTTGAGGTGGTTTTGAACAAATGACCCAGTACGGGGATATCACCCAACAACGGGACTTTTGACACACTTTCCTGAACATCTTCGTCAATCAGCCCGCCTAAAACGATAGTGCCGCCGTCATCCACAATAACCGTGGTTTTAATTTCCCGTTTGTTAATGGAAATATCAACGGACGTGGCACCACTGACACTAGAGACTTCTTGTTCAATAAGAAGCTGAACGGCATTGCCCTCATTAATTTGCGGCGTGACTTTTAACTTAATACCCACTTCCTGGCGGTCGACGGTTTGGAAGGGGTTAGAGTTGTTCGAACCCGTAGTAGTACCTGTGATTATAGGTACTTCCTGACCTACGATGAAAAACGCTTCTTCATTGTCCATGGTGGTCAAATGAGGCGTAGCAAGAATATTTGAATTCGTGTCATTACTTACCGCTTGTACAACAGCGCCCCACCCGTTTTCAATTACACCGGCAATAAGCCCGTTAGCGCCACCGAGCAAACTAGCCAGCGCAGTGTAATCGCCATCACTCGTGTTGGTTACGGTGTAAGGCGAGCCGTCATCAGACACATAGGTTTCGGTTTCTGATGTTGATTCTGCTTGTTTTAATGCGACGCCTAGCGAGCCCACAGGAATGACTCCATTACTAAACTGCGTGCCGCCACCACTTTCAGACACCCACTGCACACCTAAGGTTGTACCATCGCCTTCAAACACTTCAACAATAATCGCTTCAACCTGCACTTGGGCGCGACGTATATCCAGTTGCCTTACCACTTCTTCTAAAGAGCGCATCATGTCAGGCTCGGCCGTGATCACAATCGCGTTGGAGTCTTCGTGCGCATCAATACTGATGTCTCTGCTAGAGCCAGCACGGCGCGCAGTGGCACTGCTGCCTTGCTCTTCTGCCTGAATGCTGGCTGACACTCCCTGAAGTACTTTAACTAAGTCTTCCGCTTTGGCGTAATTAAGGAAAAGAACCCGGGTATTGCCATTAGTTTCTAATTCTTGATCCATGCGCTGGATTAAGTTGATGAGCCTTTGACGTGCTTTTATATCACCGCTGACTATAACCGAGTTAGTGCGATCGTCAGCGACCACGCGAGGCTCAGACTTTGCACCGGTATTGGCTTTGCCCTGTGATTTGTTAATGCTCTCTATAATTCGCACCATTTCTGACGCTGATGCATAACGCAGTTTAACGATCTCGACTTCCTCGTCACCCGCACGGTCAACTCGCTCAATAATTTCCACTAAACGGTTTACCACGGCTGCGCGGCCGGTCAACATCATAACGTTTGATGGATCATGACTGACCACGTTGCCGCCCCCTGCCTGATCGTTAAGTTGGCGCAGTATGGGCGCTAACTCTCTAACCGGCACGTTGTAAACAGGTACAACGCGAGTGATCATTTGATCGCCATCGCGATTTGCACCTTCAACAACTGGAATGTTGGAGGTTTTTGCGTCCTTAGAGCGCACCACTTTTAGGATCCCGCTTGGCATTTCTACCACAGCGTAGTCGTAGACTTGTAAGACGTTTAGGAAAAACTGGTAATATTGGTCTTCGTTGAGCATGTCGTAGCTACGCACACTGATTTTACCGCGCACGTTAGGATCAACAATAATAGTACGGGACAAATTCTTGCCCACAATATTAATGAATTCGTTGATGTCAGTGTCTTTGAAGTTAGGCATGTACTCTGCAGCCGTAACTGAGAAACACAGGAGTGCTGTGCACACCGCAGTACTCAAACGAGATAATAATTGTTGGCCAGTACGCCTTTTCATTCTAACTTCCTTCATTTCCTAACTGGGACGATGGTCTGGTTGTTCACTATGCTGTTTCAAGCTTACCTACCTGTAATAAAAGTGCTTTGATGATGTGGTCGTTTTATGATTCAGGTAAATCCAGGTATAGCGTAGTCAAACTGCCATCTCGAATAATGGTTAATTCTATCGTTTGCGCGTTGCGTAATTCTGATAAGGCTTCTTGCGATTGCTGCATGTCAGTGAGGTCAAGTCCGTTAATTTGGGTAATGACATCACCAGCTTGTAAACCTGCTGACTTAAATAATTCGGGCTTTTGCCCCGGACTGACTTGATATCCTATTAAGAGACCTTCTTCCGTTTTCGGAGAAATAGAAATAAAGTCAGTAAAATTGGCCGGGCGCTCGCGCAGGGCTGCGGTTGCTTCTAATGCTTCCTCACTCAGCGCTCGGTTATCACTATCATCTTGGTCAGTGGGCTGCGGGCGTTGACGGGCTTGTTGTTCACGTCTGCGATTCGCTTCTTCATAATCTATGCCATCGAGCATGAGCGTTTCGTCGCGCACGCCATTGCGTATAATGACGCGATCGGCATAGACTTTCTGTAGGGTAGCATTGGTCCCTTCAATTTTTTCACCCAACCCATAAACCGCTTGGCTGCCGCGGTGTTCAATAATAGCGGTGCCCGCATTTTGTTGTGAACTTGCTACAACGCCTGTAAGAGTGAGATTTAGGCTAGTTTCAGGGGCATCTGTAACGTCGCTAACAGGCGCGCCTTTAGGAATTGCGGCGGCGTCTCCGAACAAATTCAACTGTTGTATTTTGCGAATGTCGACCCCACTTTGGCTGGAAGGTGAAGAAACCATTGGCGCTCGCGTGGTCGCAGGTGTCGCAGATAACTCTGGTTCAGGTATAATTCGCCAAAACAGTTTGGCAGTAAAGGCAATTAAATACAGGCTAAGCAGAACCACCACAAAAGTGTGAAGCTGTTTTTGATGCTGGTTCACATAAACAACCAGAGAATGTGGATTGGTATTATTGAATGTCATGCTGCCACTGATGGTACTGCTTTTTATAATAAAGTAAATTTTTGGTAAACCGCGCTTTAGCGAACCCATAATAGCCTAGTAAAGGTGGGGGTCACAACACTAAAGCCTCACCATTACGAAATTATTACATGAGCCATACGGATAGTAACAATACAACACAAAATGTCAGGCTGGACAAGTGGCTGTGGGCTGCTAGGTTCTTTAAAACCCGTGCCATTGCCAGAGACATGGTGCAGTCGGGAAAAGTCCAATATAACGGTCAGCGAGCCAAGCCCGGTAAGCATGTAGAGCTGGGGGCTATGATAAAAGTTCCCTCTGGTTGGGATAATCGCGAAATTACAGTACTAGGTTTAAGTGAAAAGCGCTTAAGTGCGTCGCTGGCCCAAGCGCTGTATGAAGAAACAAAAGAAAGTGTAACAAAACGCGAACAGAATCAAATTGCGCGAAAAATGAACGCTTTTCACAGCCCTAAGCCTGAGCATAGACCGGATAAAAAGCAGCGAAGACAGATTATTAAATTTAAACAGCAGTAAAAAGCTAGCTGTACTACAGGAATATTTATGAGCGATTTCGATAAATTACACCGCTTTATATTTACTAAAGCTAACGTGCGAGGCGAACTGGTACGTTTAGATGAAAGCCTCAATCACATTGTGCACAGTTATGAATACCCAGTGCAAATCCAGACCTTGTTAGGTGAAATGGCAGCGGCTACTTCTTTACTTACCGCGACACTAAAATTTAAGGGTGAAATATCACTGCAAATTCAAAGTAAGGGGCCGGTGAGTTACGCAGTAATCAATGCCACTCACGAACAAACCCTTCGCGGTGTCGCTCGTTGGGATGAAACCCTTGATTCATTACCCGAAACATTTAGTGAACTACTTACTCAAGCTGTACTTGTGATCACCATTACGCCAGATGAAGGGGAAAGATATCAAGGCGTAGTTGCGCTTGATAAACCCAGTTTGGCGGAATGTATTGAAAGTTACTTCAGTCAGTCAGAACAACTGGCCACACGGGTTCACTTGATGACAGATATTACAGATGCACAACGCGCTAAAGGTGCAGGTATTTTGCTGCAGGTTTTACCTACCGATGCCAGTGCAACGGATTTGTCGCAGGCCAATGATTTTGAACACATTGCAGCATTAACAGAAACAATCAGCCGAGACGAAATGTTTTCACTCTCGGTAGATGCGATTTTATATCGCCTTTATCATCAAGAAGAGGTGGAAGTATTTCCAGCGAAAAACGTGACCTTTGCGTGTACATGCTCGAAATCACGCAGTGCAGAGGCACTTCGCCACGTAGATAAATCTGAACTTCTGAGTATCATTGAAGAAGAAGGGGCGATTGTCATGAACTGCCAGTACTGCCACGCAGAATATCGCTTCGACAGTATTGATGTAGAGGCTATTCACAACGGGAATGTGGACGTGCCGAATTCTAACCAGTAATTCCATTTTAGCGCTACTTTATTGCATCAACGGGCACTACTTCACGAGTGCCCTCACTTCCTCTCCACCACTGTTAACAGTTGGCTAAAAATTAAACGCATTGAAAACGCTTTGTCATTGGCAGAGTTGTCTGGATTTTATTTGTCGTCTGATTTTGAATTATTTCACAGTGACATTCATATTTTTAGTTAAGAAATCTATCGATCATTATTGGCATATTGCCTGACAATTTTGCATTTTTATGCATGGAAAACCCTTTCTTGTAATTAATTTACAATATTTATGAAAGTAAAGTGGGGTAAATAATGACTATGCGAATTAAAAATACGTTAAACCCCTTGTTTACTTTACACTCAGTGAGGTGATACTTTTTTGAAAGTGCTTTTGAAAAATTACATATAGGGTAACAGTCATGACAGCAGCAGCCTCACTTCAATCGGATCTGAAAGTCACTCCACTCACCGACTTATCGAATGCAGAACTTATCGAGCGCGCGGTAAAACGCGGCGAAGGTATATTGGATAAAAACGGCGCGCTGGTGGTAGAAACTGGCAAGCGCACAGGTCGTTCGCCGAATGATCGATTTATTGTGAAAGAGCCTAGCACTGAAAATGATATTGACTGGGGTAAGGTTAACAAACCCTTTGATGCAGACAAGTTCGACGCTTTGTGGGATCGCGTGGATGCTTTTCTCTCTTCTCAGGAGCATTTTCTTTCACACTTGCAAGTGGGTTCAGATAACGACCATGCACTGTTTCTTGAAGTGAGAACACAAACCGCGTGGCAGCACGTGTTTGCACGAAACTTATTTATTATTCCAGAAACGTGGAACGAAAAAGGCGAGCAGCCGTGGCAAATTCTGAATGTGTCAGGTTTTGTCTGCGACCCAGAGCGCGACGGTACCAGTAGTGATGGTACGGTTATCATTAACTTTGCTAAAAAGCGTGTGCTTATTGCCGGTATGCGTTATGCGGGTGAGATGAAAAAAGCCATGTTCTCGGTGCAGAACTTTTTGCTACCTGCAAAAGACGTATTGCCTATGCACTGCTCTGCAAATGTTGGCGAGGATGGAGATGTTACCCTTTTCTTCGGCCTTTCCGGTACTGGCAAAACTACCCTGTCGGCCGATCCGAAACGCTTTTTGATTGGTGATGATGAGCATGGTTGGGCGCCTGGAAGTGTGTTCAATATAGAAGGCGGCTGCTATGCCAAGTGTATCGATCTTTCACAAAAGAACGAGCCCGTTATTTGGGATGCCATTAAGTTTGGTACTATTTTAGAAAACGTCGTATTAGATGAAACCCGTACACCGGATTATACCAATACGTCGCTGACACAAAACTCTCGCGCGGCCTATCCTTTGGAGCATATCGAGAAGCGCGTGGTCGAAAATCGCGGCGGTGAGCCGCGTGCAGTAGTCTTTTTAACCTGTGATGTCAGTGGTGTATTACCTCCTGTGTCGGTACTTAGTGAAGAGGCCGCGGCTTATCACTTCCTAAGTGGTTACACTGCGAAAGTAGGCTCGACAGAAATAGGTTCTACCAGTGATATTGAATCGACGTTTTCAACGTGTTTTGGCGCGCCTTTCTTCCCGCGTCCTGCAGGGGTTTATGCCGAACTGCTAATCAAGCGAGTGAAAACCTTCGGGGCAAAAGTCTATTTGGTCAATACCGGTTGGACTGGGGGGCCTTATGGTACGGGCAATCGCTTCGATATTCCCACCACTCGGGCCATTATTGATGCTATCGTTTCAGGCGATCTCGCTGATGTAGAAACGCAACACATTGATTTACTGAATTTGGATGTTCCGGTTGCCGTACCAGGAGTAGATAGCCAATTATTGGTCCCTCAAAATACCTGGGCTGATAAAGCTAAATACGAAGAGTATGCGAAAAACTTAGTGAATGACTTTAACCAAAACTTTAAAAAATATGATGTCAGTGAAGCCATTGTTAAGGCCGGACCTGGACTTTAAAAACCATTAATAAGTAAAACCCTGCCCCTTCCCAACGTTCATCACACTCAACGTGATTGATGTTTTTGCCCGCACCGTGTTGCGGGCTTTTTTTATGTTCACCTTAGCTCAAACGCTGAAGAATGCGTTGTAAAAATGTATACCAATGCTCTAGTGTGGGTTAGGGAATGCCATTTCATCTAACTCGGTTGCCGTTTCCTTACACTCGCCAAGTAGGTGCAATCTGTCTTCTGTTTGGTGGGTATCTATTTCGATATACCCCGTTCGGCAATACGCTGTCTGTTCAAGCTTTTTATCAAGCGCAGCGTAAAAGTACTTATTCCTGTTGTGGGGGGGCGTTCCGGCGCCTCTTCCGGGCATAGCGCCTACATTGTTTTCTTTGCGTTCGCCTTGCCCAGGCATTCCCTCGCCTTTTCGAGTGTCATCTCTATTTCCTTCTCGGTGGCGTAATAATGGAAGACTAAATGCAAAGAGTTTGGTGCCGTCCTGATTTATCTTGGTTTCAAAAAAGACTTCTTCCATATCTAAAGGCGCAGGTTTGTGTGCGCAGGCACTGATAAATAATGAGGTTGTTACTACTAATATTGTTTTTTTCATGTCTACTATCGCTTAGAGCCCGTTGTATGCCAAAGATCAACAGGCGTTAGTTAAACCACGACAATTTGAGGAGTGTGATGAGCTTAAGTTTCAATGTGCTATGTAAGTTTTGAGTAAAGTGATTCTGATAGGGATAGCGCACGAACTGTTCTGAAAATTTAACATTATGAATACGTATGTTTATTTAAGTCGCGAAGTCCACTGGTTATCATTTATTAATCAAAAATTAGGTGTTCAGTGAGTGGCGTTAACGTTGCCTAATACTGAATCAGACAGGAAGGTATTGGCAAAAATGAAATGGCAAATTCGCACATTTGTAATGTCCATCGTATTAGTACTGGCGCCGAGTGTGGTGGCAGACGTTCAGCAGTTCAACTTAAAAGGCAATACGCTTACACTCGACACTGATACTATCGACTTCACCATTGCCGCACTGGGTAATAATAGTTTTCAGGTGACATTACTTAGCGATAAGTTGGGTAAACCCTATGCAAACCTTCCATCCATGGCCTTGCCAGAGACCGCTTTAGCGGTTGGCAATAATATTGCGCTTGTGGACAGTGATACCTCTGTCACGCTTAAACACGGTAATCTCGCAGCGCACGTACACAAACGTACCCACGCCATTACCTATTCAGTCAACGGCATTGTAGTTGCAAAAGAGCGTGGCGGGCTGATGGTGTCTGACAATGACGTGACCTTGTCCTTCGCTTTAGATGAAAACGAAAAGTTGTATGGTGGTGGTCAGCGGGTATTGGGTATGGATCGCCGTGGACACAAAATGCCGCTTTATAACAAAGCGCATTACGGCTATACCACATCATCTAATCAGATGTATTTTGGTTTATCTGCGGTGATGTCATCTAAGCATTACAGTGTGCTGTTTGATAATACCGCCTCGGGCGAACTGGATATAGGCAGCACCAAAAGCGATGAGCTGCTGTTCACTGCACAAGGCGGACGCGCGAGCTATATCATGGTATTGGGGCACGACTTAAAAAGTACGGTGCAATCGACCGTTGCCGTGACGGGGACACAACCTCTTCCTCCCCGTTGGTTATTGGGCAATTTTGCTTCGCGCTTTGGGTATAAATCGCAGCAGCAAGTGATGGAGGTGGTGTCGCTGTTTAACCAACAAGACATGCCACTTGATGCGGTTGTACTCGACCTTTACTGGTTTGGCAAAGATGTTAAAGGGCACATGGGGAATTTACGTTGGGATACCCAGGCCTTTCCTGAGCCAGAGAAAATGATTGCCCAACTTCGTGAACAAAACATTAACACTGTACTTATTACCGAACCATTTATTTTAACGACATCATCACAATGGGAAAGTGCCGTTGAGGCCGATGCGCTGGTCAGTAAGGAAGACGGAGCGCCATACACGTTTGATTTTTATTTTGGTAACACTGGATTAGTTGATGTCTTTAATCAAAAAGGGCAAGACTGGTTTTGGCAGTTCTACGAAAAACTCGCTGCGCAGGGTGTGGCAGGTTGGTGGGGTGATCTAGGGGAACCTGAAGTACATCCAGACGATGTTCAGCACCTATGGCACTCAACAAAAGTCAGTGGGGCTGAGGTACATAACGCCTATGGTCACCAATGGGCCAAAATGGTTTATAACAATCTGTCTGCGTTACAGCCAGACACACGGCCATTTGTGCTTATGCGCTCTGGATTTTTAGGCAGCCAGCGCTACGCAATGGTGCCGTGGACTGGCGACGTAAGCCGCAGTTGGGGTGGACTTAAACCTCAAGTTGAACTGGCATTACAAATGAGTGTATTCGGACTGGCGTACACGCACTCTGATATAGGTGGGTTTGCGGGGGGAGACGTCTTCGACCCCGAGTTATACACGCGATGGTTACAGTTCGGCGTCTTTTCACCCGTATTTCGACCTCATGCTCAAGATGCCATTGCCCCAGAGCCGGTGTTTCACGACGATCCTGTAAAATCTATTGCCCGCGACTTTATCAAGCTTCGCTATGCCATGCTGCCGTACAACTATTCATTGGCATTTGAAAATGCGCTAAATGGCACGCCACTTATGCGCCCGTTGGCGCTTGTGTATGACCAAAATAGGTGGTTTGAAGAAGCTAACACCTATCTGTGGGGCGATGCCTTTTTAGTGTCTCCTGTCACTGAGCCTGATCAATCTACGTGGAGTGTTGACCTACCTGAAGGGGTGTGGTTTGACTACTTCTCTGATAAAAAGTACCAAGGAGACAAGGTGGGTAAAACGGTGAGTTATCCGCTCACTGATGCGCGTTTCCCCGTATGGGTGAAAGCGGGTAGCTTTGTGCCCATGAGTGAGGCGCTTACCCGAACACAAGAGTATGACCCAAGTGCGCTTACCCTTCATTATTGGCATGACGCGTCAGTGTCCAGTGCGCAATTTAAAATGTACGAAGATGATGGTCAAAATCCGCATTCCATTGCTAAAGGTTTGTTCACCACAATGACGATGACTGCTTCGACCAAAGCAGATGCAACGCTTACGCTTAGCCTTACTAGCCAAGGTAGCTACATTGGCATGCCGCAGACACGCCATTTATCCTGGGTTGTGCACGGTGTAACTGAAAAGCCGAATAACGTGTTGCTTAACGGTAAAGCGATAGCCAGTGTATGGGATGAAAAAGAGAAAACCCTTTCACTTGCATTTTCGTACGACTACCAGCAATCTGTTGAGATTACACTCATGTAAACGATAAGCGCGTACAGGAATTTTTGTACAAATATCCATGTTCTCACGCGCCGACAAGCGTTGTACTTTCAAATAGGCAGAGCTTGTCTAAAAAAGAGTAAGTATTTTGACTAAGGGCGCGTAACCGCGCCCTTGTCCGTATTCCCGTATTTCTAATGATATTAACCTTATGGAGCGTAAATGAGCCGACTTCCCGCTACAATTGTGATTTTCGCAGGCTTCTTCCTTATCGGAAAATTATTCATCTTGTGGGGAATATTGCTGCCGGATATTGCCACCGATTTAGGCATGTCAGAAGTCATTAGCGGCGCATTGTTTTCATTGTTTTCTGTGGGCATGATGCTGGGCGCGGTAATTGGGGGCAAGTACGCCAGTCGGTTTGAGTATATGCCATTGCTGGCGAGTTTGTTTGGCATGAACACGGTGCTGTTGTTTCTGGTCACTATGCTCACGACATGGCAGTGGTTTTTGGTACTCGCTGTGCTTATCGGCGTCGTTAGCTCAACCATCTTCACTATTGGTCATACCCTTATTGCCAGAATGTATGCCGAAAAGCGATTTACTATGATGGGATTGATGGACTTTATGTTCAGTCTTGGCACCTTTGCGGCGTCTTTTTATGTCACACTGTTATACCGCGTTGAGGAAAGCTGGCGCATCCCGCTTCAGGTATTGGCGTGCGTGATGATTGTGTTGTCATGTTATGCATATATCGCCGCGCGCTCTCAAGCTAAGCTGCTTAAAGGTCAACCCACAACGCCTAAGAAAACCCTGGCGTTTAGCGCTATTGTCAAACAACCCGTATTTATCTTTTTAGCCTTTCTTACTTTTGGTTATGGCGCCGTGGAATTCGGCAATGCCAACTGGTTTGTAAGTTATGCCCAAAACGGCTTAGGCTTTAGCGGTGAACAGGCAAGAAATTTATTGGCGTGCTTTACCGCGGGCATGGTCATCAGTCGGCTTACTTTCCCCTTCCTGTTGCGTTTTTTGTCGGTGCACCGTCTTATTGTGTGTATGGCTACGGCTTCACTGCTAGGGGTATTTGCCCTTAAGCTTATGCCTACCTTGTATGGAATAGGCGCGGGAAATCTACTGTTGGGGTTGGGACTTGGCGGCCTATTTCCTTTGGCACTATCGGCAGCCATGAACATAGACAGTGACAATGGTCCGGTACTGTCGGGAATTTCAATTATCGGAAATTCAACAGGGGTTCAGGTAGCGTCATTTTCTACCGGCTTGTGGGCTAACTTCGCGCCTTTATCAACCGCATTTTGGGTGTTGCCATTATGTGGTTGCGTACTGTGGGTGGCCTCTTTCGGATACAGTCGAAAGATAAAACATCACAGATAACTAGACCTTCAAACATCTGCCTTGTTTAGATGGCGCATAGACAGCTGCAAAATTTACAGCAAAGAACAACTGGCTCTAGAGCCCACACTAAGAAAAAGGGAAACGCGTTAGCTAATAAGGCGAATAGGGCAGATAAAACTCAGCAACCAATCCCTTTTGGGGGTGATTGCGAAGCACAACCTCACCGTCATGCCCTTCAATAATGCGTCGGATAATGGCCAAGCCAAGACCAGAGCCTGAGGAGTTACGGGCTTTGTCTCCTTGTGCAAAAGGCATAAACACACTGTCCAATTCATTGGGAGGGATACCCGGTCCAAAATCTCTTACTTTGCAATACACCCGCTTTTCGTGGCGATTGTAAAACGTACTGATAGCAATATCGTCTGAGCCATATTTAAAGGCGTTCTCAATCAAATTATCGATGACCCGTTTCATCGCGATACGGCGCAGGGATAGGGGGGGAATGGCATTGAGCTTGAGCTCGATATGATGCTTTTCGTCGAGATGTCTGGCTTGCACTAATTCCGCAATAATGGTGTTGAGATCCGTCTCTTGCGTTACCTCTTCGGTATCGTAACGGGCGTAATCGATAAACTGGTCGATAATCGCGTTCATATCTTCTATGTCATTTATTATGCCGTCTTTTATCCAATCTTGATCCTCTCCCATCATCTCGCAGGCAAGGCGTATTCTTGTCAGCGGCGTACGCAGATCATGAGAGATACCTGCGGTCATCACATTGCGGTCCGTTTCAAGTTGTTTTATCCCTTGATTCATTCGATTAAATGCGCGGGTAACTTGGATCATTTCTGTACTGCCCTGTTCGCGAAGGGGAGCGGGGTGTTCTCCTTTACCCACAGCAATGGCGGCTTTTTGCAGAGCCTGTAACGGACGGGTCATGCGTCGCACGAATAGCCAGCCGCCTGCCACACTCAGTATGCCGATTACCATTAAATACATGGTTAACGGCGAGATATTGGCTTCATTGAGGCCGGATATGGGAATGGAAATCCACGTATCAGGGTAGCGATTTAGCGAAATCCAAACGATATACGGCGCACTTTCATCGCTAGCCTGAGTGGTCGTACTGATTCGTACATCTGCCAGTTGATTGAGCTGTTGGCTGACCTGTGACGACATAAAGCCATAATACACTGCGCTTTCAAGCCCTTTTTTACGCGCCACGCTTTCGTCTAAGACCAACACCTGAGTGTCTTTGAAATACGCTTCTCGGGTAGCCTGATTGGTGACCAGCAAATCATTGGCTAATACGGCCTTTACTTGTGTGGCCAACAAACTGTTAATTTGCTGGTAACTTGGCTGGATAAAATAATAGGTAACGGATATGTATGACACAATTTGGTTGATAAGCAGCAGTACACCTATCAACATCACAGTTTGCCCGAAAGCACTTTTGGGTATGAAGCGCATAACCTGCCTTAATGATGGCCTTTGCTATAGGTAAAAGCACTTAATCGGCAAAAAGTAACGAAGTCGCACATTGGGTTATACATGTTCACCGTCGGGGACAAACACATAGCCCAATCCCCAGACCGTTTGAATATATCGCGGGTTGGCCGGATCGGCTTCGAGCATTCTGCGCAGGCGAGAGACTTGTACGTCAATGCTTCGTTCAAGCGCACTGTAGTCACGACCCCGCGCCAGATTCATTAATTTGTCTCGTGATAATGGCTCTCGGGGGTGGGTCACTAGCGATTTCAATACGGCAAATTCACCACTTGTCAGGGTCAAGGGTTTGTCAGAAGCGGTCATTTCGCGGGTGGCCAGATTGAGTTTGTAGTCGCCAAATTCCACTATTTGTACGTCTTTGGACGGTGCGCCTGGGGCTTCGCTACTGCGACGACGCAATACTGCTTTAGCGCGGGCAAGTAGCTCTCTGGGGTTGAACGGTTTAGGTAGGTAGTCGTCAGCACCCATTTCAAGCCCAATAATGCGGTCGACTTCGTCACCTTTGGCGGTCAGCATTATAATGGGCATGTCATTGTCTGATTGACGTAAACGGCGACAAATAGATAAGCCGTCTTCGCCGGGTAACATCAGGTCAAGTACCATTAAGTGAAAATTTTCTCGCTCAAGCAGCCTGTCCATTTGCTCTGCGTTGGCGGCACTGCGCACCTGGTAACCCTGCTCAATCAAATAGCGTTCGAGCAAGCTGCGTAAACGCATATCATCGTCTACTACGAGAATTTTAGAGGTTTCCTGACCCATACCCATACCTTTAGGATTATTTTCTTTCACTATAACCACAAGGCGCGAAATACAAAAGCGACAAAATGCAAAAGCGGCGCCGTGATTGTTACAAATAGTGTCAACACGCCCTAATCATTATCTGAAAATTATCAAGAGATAACGCCAATCGCATACGCAGTGAGTGTTAACGACATTACGCCGCAGTAAATTTCATTACGTTTAGGGCATTGGTATCTGCCTTTCCGTGCAGGGTATCAAGGTATAACTGTGTTATTGCTTCGCTGCCAGTGTAATGTTGCTCGTAAAACGTATTGTTGACCTTACTCGCAAACCCCTGCCACGCTTTAGCATAGTTATCTAAAAATACACCATGCCCCCATTCGCTTTGACGCAGCTTGACCCGCGCAGGCGCAAAGAAGATTTCTGCACCAAGGGCCTTGGGATTGGGTTTTTCCTCCGCGCGCCAATCTGTGGCACCAATCAGCGTGACCTTACTGAGTTTGTCACCCAGTACGGTAGTCAGATCGGTGATGAGCTTGCCATTTGCGGCAAAGTCTAACAGCCAATAATTGCGTTTGATGTCTAATTCAGACAGTGATTCGTAACTGAGTACCTGGTCGTAGCATTCGGTGGCGAGTACTTTTGCCACCTTGTTGGCAGATGTTAAGCCTATTACCTTATAGCTGGCATTGCGCGTTTGCCTCTGATCTTTGAGCAGTTGCGCAGTCCCCAGCGCGGTTTTACTCGAAGCGCTTGATACTAATAAAGACTCGCCTTGAGACAATTCAGCAACAAAATCGTCAAGTACAAAAGAGGTCATAAAGAGCGGCCGAAAATTTAATTGCCATGCTTCTCGTGCTGCATTGTAGCCAGGGTCGCTGGCACAGCGCAGGTATTGGTCGTAAACTGGGCTAATACTTTTGCGTTTCTCATGAATATCTGAAAATCCATGCGGGGCGACTTTTCCCGCTTTTATAACCCAATGACTGGCCATAGGAAGGTACCCGAATACCTTCTCCCCTATTTTTACCTCAGGGTGACGCGAGGCTGTTACCCGAGCAAACCCCCACACAGGGACAATACCATAGCCATTTTCAGGCGAGCCTGTGGTAGGAAAAAAGCCCCAATAGCCCATTTTAAAGCCCAACGCTGCATAAGTGATGTTGTTGGCCGAAAAGCCAAAACTCTCGATTTCGAGTAAAACTTCACCGTCGTTAAGCTCGTCCGTATTGATCATAACGTGCTGGGTTATGGTTTCACTTAAGTCCTGTTGATTAACCCATATTTGTTGGCTGTTTATTGTAGTCATCATTTGTTCCATTCTGGTTTGTCTTTTTCAGGGTGAACCAGCAACACAAAAATCGCGACTTATATTTGTCAATGTTTTTACATGCAATATATCTATAGATTAGCAAGGGTGAGTTTTTTACATGCCGTATATTCCAAAGATTAATAGGGGCTAGTTGCCAATCTATGGAAGTTGAATCTTGCATAAGTGTGATTTATGTGTATGATTTTGCGGTTTTTTTCATACATATACGCTGTGTTTTCTATAGCGTTGATGTGTCCATAACTCGTAATATGAAAGATAAGGGACTTGTAATGCGTTCTTCGTTATTAATTCTACTGCTATCAATAACCACGGTAGCCATGGCAGACGTCAGACTTTGGGTGGCTGCCTCGTCGGCCCCTAATGGGAATCTTGGTGGTCGAACGGGTGCAGATAACTTCTGTAATACAGATGCTAATAAACCTGTAGTGGCGGGAAGTACCACTCGGGCGTTTATATCGGTTAGTGCCGCTGATGAAATTCAAGATATGCCGACGTTGTATAGTATTCCAACCAATGAAGCGATTTATCGTGCTGATGGTACGACGGTTATGGCGTCAAATTTTGCCGCCCTGCTGAACACAGGGACTACACCTTTGACGAACAATGTGGGTTTTGCGACCTTCGTTACTACCGGCTCTACAGACCTAGGGGTGTTGGATTACACTTGCAATGGTTGGACTGATGGCAGCGGGGCCGGCACCGCAACTGTTGGTCAAAGTAACAGTACCGATAATTTATATTTATCCTTCGCTACTTCAACGTGCAATTTGACTGTTAAGCTATATTGCATGACTTACACTCCTCTCGCGGCTTCTTCCGCTGGCACTGACATTACCGACTGGTAACTGGATAGTTGAATAAAAGGGTAGCAAGCTCAGTATCCTTAACCCTTTTCCTGCTTAAAATCGCCTGATTAGTCAGGCGATTTTTTTACATGCCGTATAATCCATAGATTAATAAAGGCGAGTTGTTATAAATGGAAGTTGAATCTTGCATAAGTGTGATTTATGTGTATGATTTTGAGCTTTTTCATGCATAGACGCTGTATTTTCTATAGCGTTGGTATGTCCATAACTCGTAATATGAAAGGTAAGAGGCTTATAATGCGTTCTTCGTTGTTAATACTACTATCAATAACCACGGTAGCCATTGCTGACGTCAGGCTTTGGATACCCGATGCAGGAACTGATGGGAATCTTGGCGGTCGAACTGGTGCAGATAACTTTTGTAATACAGATGCTAATAAACCTGTGGTAGCGGGAAGTACTACTCGGGCGTTTATATCGGTTAGTGCCGCTGATGAAATTCAAGATATGCCGACGTTGTATAACATTCCAACCAATGAAACGATTTATCGCGTTGATGGCACAACGGTTGTGGCGTCAAATTTTGCAGCACTGCTGAATACAGGGACTACACTTTTAACGAACAATGTAGGTACAGACCTTGCTTATACTGGTTCTACAGGTACAGGTGCGGTGAATAACACTTGCAATGGTTGGACTGATAACAACGCAGCTGTCTTTGGAACCAATGGCGCAAGTTTTAGTAAAGATAATACATATTTAACTAACGGTCCAAATTATCCGTGCGATAATGTGATTTACCTATATTGCATGACTTACACTCCTCTCGCGGCTTCTTCCGCTGGCACTGACATTACCGCTTGGTAGTCTAGTAAGAATTCAGATTCGCTAACCTAATTTCTTTTTTAAAATCGCCTGATTAGTCAGGCGATTTTGTATTATTGGAGTGTTGTTTTGGGTTTGTCTTCGCTGCGTTTGATATCGAGTTTTGCTTTACTGTTAGCTTTTATTTACCTGCTAAAAAGCCCGCTTGCACAACCCTTTGTTGAGGCATTGTGTTTACTCTTGGCTAAACTGGCAGCGTCACTAATTCACCTTTTTATCAGTGACTTGGTATTGGACAAAGACACGTTTTACGTGGGTACTGTCGAGTATGGTATTAAAGTTGCCCCTGAGTGCGCTGCCCTCCTTGGTTGTACCGCCATTGCATCGCTTATCGCGGTAGAAAAGGTTTCGGTGGTAGAAAAAATGAAAGCGCTTATTGTGGGGTTTGCCATTATTCAGCTAATGAATGTTGTACGTCTTTGCCTGTTATTTTTTGCAAGAATATGGTTGTTGCCCCCCACGTACGACGCAATACACGAACTCTACTTTCAAATAGCAATGATTGTACTGACGCTGTGTTTTTATATGGCGTGGCGGATAAAACGGGTTCCTCCTAATACACAGAACAATGCCATTTCAAATGATAAAAACGAAGTGGTTAAGTTTGGTATTGTATCGGCAACATTGATCTTTGTTTACACTTTTACGCTTCAATCTCAGTTTAAATATTTTGTCTATTTGCCTACAGCAACCTTTGTCACAGTGAGTGATGGGAATTGGGGCAGTGATGTGAGTATTAGTGAAAACCAAAACAGGTTGGAGGTATCGAATCATTTATTTGCGGCGCGCCAGCCCGTTGCTGAGCAAGGGGAAAAAAGATCCGTTGCATTAAATCAAACGACATCGATGGATTTGGTGCTAAATAAAAATAATTTTGTGCTACCTCTTTTATTAGCGCTAGTGGTTATGTATCGACGTTATAGTAGCAAAATGCTAGTGTGCATTGTTGCAATAGCCATTATTTTACAATCTGCCAACTTAACACTTTTATACCATCATCAAATAGCCAGTGCGATGCAAGGCATATCGTTTCCAGCAGCGGTCACCAATGACAATTGGATAGAGCCAGTAGAAAAATACTCTGTCGAATTTACATTGTTTTTGAAGCATCTAAACGCTGCACTAATACTGTTTTTCAGCTACACGTTTTGTGCATACTGCTGGCAAAATTTTAGAACAGTCGAAGGCCTGAAAACGGAAATCAATAATATGAAGGTGGTTTAAAATAAGGGGTTATTGGTTGAGCTACTCTTCTGTGTTTAGCCAGTCCATTTGATGCCCGGCACGACGCTTTTTATTTAAGATGTCTTCAAGCAATGGTGTGAGAATAAGCTCCATTGCCAGCCCCATTTTACCACCGGGTACCACTAAGGTATTGATGCGAGACATAAATGCGCCATCAATCATTTTCAGTAAATACGGGTAATCTACGTTTTTCATTTCCCGTCTAAATCGCACCACGACAAAACTTTCATCCTGGGTAGGGATCTCACGGGCACTAAAAGGGTTAGAAGTATCGACGGTGGGTACGCGCTGGAAATTAACATGGGTGCGAGAAAACTGGGGCGTAATATAATGAAAATAATCATCCAGTCCGCGCACAATACTACTCATTACCGCTTCTCGTGAATGCCCGCGGTCGGTGGTGTCACGCACAATTTTCTGGATCCATTCCAAGTTTACAATAGGCACCATGCCGACCAGTAAATCAACGTGCTTGGCCACGTCATTTTCTTCTGTTTTAACACCGCCGTGAAGACCCTCATAAAACAACAAGTCAGTATTTTGCGGGAGGTCCTGCCAAGGGGTAAACGTACCGGGCATTTGATTAAAAGGTACGGCTTCATCAAAGGTGTGTAGGTATTGTCTGAATTGCCCCGAACCAGAACTACCGTATTCGGTGAAGAGCGACTCCAACAGCTCAAAATCATTGGCTTTAGGGCCAAAGTAACTGATGTGGCGGCCTTGTTCCTGTGCTTTACGGATTTCAACTTCCATTTCTGGACGGGTGAAACGGTGGAAGCTATCGCCCCCTACTACTGCAGCATTCACATTTAAGTTTCTAAAAATATGACGTATGGCGTTCGTGGTGGTAGTGGTACCCGCACCAGAAGAGCCCGTTATAGCAATAATAGGGTGTTTAACAGACATAGAGATTCTTTTTAGAAATGACGGGTACTAGTTATAAGCTGATGTGCGCAAAGAATCAAGAGGGGGTGTTTTTAATTGTTGCATTGGCGTTGTGTAAATTGCTTTTAAATCAAATTGTTACTTATTGTTTGGGGGCGGTGTTAACTGTCTGAGAAATGTCTGCCCACTTAGCCTTTATGTCTTATCCGATGCGCTGTGATGGTGTTGAAGTAACCTTATTATCAAGTGAGCTTCTTCTTCATCTAAGTCTAATAGCGCGCGTACCCGTTCAATATGGCTAATGTCGTGTTCACTCAGCTTGCCGTCATCCAGTGCGGTTCGGACAGTGTCTCTAAACCTATCGCGCTTAAGCTGCATTTGTGAAGTGTAGCTGGAAGATAAAATACCCGCAGGTAAGGCATAAAAGCATATACCCATCACGGTGATAAGCCCACCAAACACTTTGCCTAACGCGGTAATGGGAACAACATCACCGTATCCCACCGTCGTCAACGTGACTAATGCCCACCATAGTGATGCTGGTATGCTGCTAAACACGTCAGGTTGCGCATTATGCTCGATATAGTAGATGCAGGTGGCGGCGATAATGGTAAAGAGCAAAAGCACACTTAATGCGGCTAACAAGCTATGCGCTTCATTTTTTATTACCGTTACCAGTGTTTGCATAGAGCGAGAATAGCGACCTAATTTGAAAATTCTCAATACTCTGAAAATGCGCAAAATGCGCAAGTCAAACGCCACAAAAACACTGAGGTAAAAAGGTAATATGGCCATAAGGTCAATAATGGCCATGGGGCTTTTGATGTAACCCCAGCGCTTTTGTATGGCGGTTTTCTTTTCTGAATGGGCATGTAAAGGTGCTGCAGCACTACTGTACACACGAAGTATATATTCAACAGTAAATAGGCCGATGGATATATATTCAATGGTACGCAGTGTTTGCTTCCAATCATGGGGTAATGCGGGAAGCGTACTCACCATTAATGCACTAATGTTGATTAGGATCACGGTAATAAGCACAATATCAAAGGCTTTGCTCAGACGCTTGTGTGATTTTGCTTCTTGGTAGGGAGTGAGAATATTAAAGCAAGTGTTCTGAAAAGACATAGCGACAACGTTATCGTGATTTTTCACTACCTTATCAAGAAAAGCGTTTTTCACAAAAAATAACGCGATCTTCCCTGTTGGTTTACTAGACCTTGAAATATCCGCCTACTCTAGACCGCTGCAAAAATGCACAGCAAAGGTCAACAGGCTCAAGTAGAGCATATGTTGTGATTACTTTTATTTCATTGCGACGCGTTTAATCAATGAAGCCCTTTCGACAAGTTGAGGCTTAAACTGTCCTGAGTCACAGTCAATGTGTTCACCATAAACAGTTTGTAAAATGTGGTTAGCGGCGTATTGGCCCATTTGTGCGATGGGGTAATCAATACTGGTTAATGTGGGATAGGTGCACAATGTGATGGGTGAATTATCAAATCCAACAATGGAGAGCTCACTAGGCAAAGCCAATCCATGTTGGCGTGCTGCGGTCATCACCCCGCAGGCTATTTCATCGTTGCCGCACACTATGGCACTAAATACCGCTTTGCGTTTAAGTAAACGGTAAAAGGCCGCTTCTCCCCCTGACTTGGTGAATTCAGCCTCAATAAAATTTAGTGGGTTATAGTCAATATTGGCGTGCTCAAGTGCGCGTCGATGACCTTCCCAACGTTGGTGAGCATCGTGCTTTTTCATCGGACCACTAATATAGGCAATATCGTTGTGGCCGTGGGCAATGACGGCTTGTGTGGCCAGAAATCCGCCCAGTTCATTGTTTAAGCTAATGCAATACGACTCGTACCCTTTAATTTCACGATTCATGACTAACATAGCGACCCCACGCTCAATCAGCTCGATGAGGTACGCATCGCTGACCGCTTCAGCATGAACCACAATGGCGTCGCACTTTCGGTCTATAAGAAACTCTATTCCTTTTTTCTCGGTGGCCGCGTCGCTGTGTCCAGCGGTGACAATAGTGTGTTTATTGTGCGCCCGCATGGTTGACTCGATGGCACCTGTCAGCGTGCCAAAAAAGCTACTTGCTAACTCGTTGACCATTATGCCTACACAGTGAGTACGTTGAGAAGCTAATGATTTTGCCACGGTATTGGGACGGTATTGCAGCTTATCCATGGCTGTTTGTACTTTTGCTTTAGTTTTGGCCGACACATTGGGATGGTGGTTTAACACTCGCGAAACGGTGGATACAGCACAACCGGCCAATTTAGCTACTTCGTAAATGGTACTCATTTATGGAATCGGTTCCAATATTGTTGGGTGTAAGTCATGGATTAGAGAGATTGTCGCCCAATGTATTGCATATTTAATAAAAAGTAAAATCCATCTTAAATTGCGTAATAGCTAACAGGCTCTACCTTTGTTAACAAATTGTTTGATCCAAAAAAAGGATCTGTGTAATATTTTGGAACCGCTTCCAATTTATAGCAAGGTGCTAGAGATGAACGCAACAAATGCGCTGACGATAAAAGAAAAAATAGCCTATGCGCTTGGTGATACCGCGAGTAACTTGTACTGGCGCTTGTTTGACGTATTTCTTTTTTATTTTTACACCGATGTGTTTGGGATACCCGCCGCGACAGTCGGCACCATGATGCTGGCAGCGCGATTGATTGATGCCTTATCTGACCCAGCGATGGGCGCGTTGGCCGATCGCACCAAAACACGCTGGGGGAAATTTCGTCCTTATCTCATTTGGGGCGCGTTTCCACTCTTTTTTGCTGGCGTATTGACCTTTACCGTGCCTGATCTCAGTGAGCCGGGAAAAGTGATCTGGGCTTACGTTACCTATATAGCGCTTATGCTTGCCTACACCTTTATCAACGTGCCCTATGGCGCACTGTTAGGGGTAATGACGTCAGACAGTCAACAGCGTACTTCACTAAGTAGTTTTCGTTTCATCGGGGCTTTTTCAGGAGGCACGGTAGTGGCGTATTTTACGCCGTCATTGGTCAATGCTTTGGGCGGGGGGGACGATGCACTGGGGTGGCAGCTGACATTGGGTGTGTATGGCGCGATTGCCTTTGCGATGTACATGGTGTGCTTTGCGTTGTGTAAAGAGCGTGTGCACCCGATTGCCAAAAACAACCATTCGCCCCTTGCCGATATTAAGGATTTGACCTCAAATAAACCTTGGTTAGTGCTGTTCTCTCTTGCGCTGATTATCATGCTGACGATTTCAATTCGCGCGAGTTCAGGCGTGTTCTTTTTAAAGTACTTTATTCAGCGAGAAGATTTGATCAGCAGCTATATGACGCTCTACATGATCTCGTTGGCCGTAGGTGCCGCGATAGCCCCTGTGCTCACGCGATTTGTCGACAAGCGAAACTTGCTGATTATTCTTATGTCGCTAGTGGCGTTCTTGTCATTCGCTCAATACTTTGTTGGTAGCGATGACATAGTACTTCACTTTGTAATACAAGGGCTGATTGGACTGTGTTTAGGGCCTAAATCACCACTTGTATTCTCAATGTATGCCGATACCGCAGACTATTCTGAATGGAAAAACCATCGACGTTCAACTGCCATGATTTTTTCAGCAGCATCGTTTTCTCAAAAGCTCGGCGGAGCGCTTGCCGGTGCCATTATTGGCAATATTCTCTCGAGCATGGGTTACGTCCCCAACATGACGCAAAGCCCTGAATCTCAGGCTGGCATTGTCATGTTAATGACACTGATCCCCGGTGCGTTTGCGTTGCTGTCAGCCCTATGCATTCGCTTTTATTCACTCAATGAAGCGCAGCTCCACATTATACAGGCCGACCTTGAACGGCAAAAATCGGATACACAATATGAAGGCTAATACATCTTGTATTGAAATTTGCCAGAACACACATCATGTGACACTAACCAGTCCTACTGCGCTTCCTAATGCATGTGGGTTTCTATGGAACAGCGACATGATGATTCAAATGAATTGTCGCGGTTATGCCATAGCGCAACATATGCAGCCTGAGCCTGCAAAGTATAGTCGTGGTCCCTGTTTAGAAGCGGCCACCTTTATGCAACCTGAGCATCACTATTACACGGATCATCCCGGTCGCTTTTTTTATGTCAAAGTACATGGTAGCGAGTTGTTTTCACTACCTTATGAGCCAGTACGGGCGCCCCTGGACGTGTTTCGATTTACGCACCTTCCAGATGAATTACAGTGGCACATTGAGAAAAGCGGGCTGCTGTTTAATTTAACCCTAAGCTTGGGAGAGGGCGCTCAGGAACAGTGGTCACTGACGGTAACCAACACCAATGAAGCGCCGATTGCCTTTGATATTTACCCCGCGTTTATCATCGGTTATATGTCGTGGATGAATCAATCTGCTTATTATGATGAAACTCGCAATGCCATTGTGGCAAAATGCATCACGCCTTATCAAAAAAGTGACGATTTTCAGCGTATTGCTGCGCTAAAAGACATTACCTATTTTATTAGCAGCGAAAAGCCCAATTCCCATACCTGTAACTTTCGTTCATTTGTCGGAGAGGGTCACCTTCACGCGCCAACTGCCGTGACAAATGAAAAACTCGCCAATGACGCCGCGAACTACGAGGTGCCCATAGGGGCTTTTCAGTACACGTGTGAGTTACAAGGCCAACAATCAAAGGAATTTACATGGGCTTTTGGTGCGGCTAATCGCATCGAAGACATTGATTTTGACATAGGGACCAAGCGCACTGATTTAGCGAAAAGTGAGAAGCTCGAACCTACAGTAACCATTGACAGTACAGACCCAGAACTGGACAACCTGGTGAATTGCTGGTTACCCCGACAGTTGCGTTACCATGGCCAAATGCACCGGTTGACAACGGATCCGCAGACTAGGAACTTTCTGCAGGACAGTATGGGGTTGGTGTACCTCGATAGTGCACTCGCAAAACAACACTTTATAACAGCGTTATCTCAGCAAAGTGCCAGCGGCAGTATGCCAGATGGGATCTTGTTGCACAAAGATGCCCAACTGAAATACATCAATCAAATTCCCCATTCTGATCACAATATCTGGCTTGTGTGGTTTGTTGACGTTTACCTTAATGAAACCGATGACCGTGAGCTTTTCTCCAAGCGAATTCCTTACAAGGACAGTGAGGCACAAGACACTGTGTATACCCATTTGACCTTGGCCATGGAGAGTCTGCGCAACAATTTGGATCACAGAGGATTGAGTTTGATTAAAGAGGGCGACTGGTGCGACCCTATGAATCGCGTTGGCATTAAAGGCAAGGGCGTATCTGCATGGCTGAGCATTGCAACCTGTGGTGCCTTCTCCAAATGGGCTGAGATATGCCAAGTGCTGGGGTATCAGCAGGATGCATTGACGTGGAAGCAGCATGCCAAGTCGTTACATGAAGCTATTGAAACGCATTTTTGGGCTGATAGCTGGTATGCACGCGGGATTACAGACGAGGGGCGGCTATTTGGCACTGAGCGCGACGAAGAAGGTAAGATTTATATCAATCCTCAAGCGTGGGCAATGATGTCACTCCCTCTATCGCAAGCGCGCATCGAAAGCCTCAAGTACGCGGTTAATGCACATCTTATGACGCCTTATGGTCCGATGATGCTGGCGCCGGCCTACACCGAGTTTCAAAAAGACATCGGTCGACTTACCCAAAAGTCACCTGGGGTGGCCGAAAATGGCGCAATTTACAATCATGCTGCGGCATTCTATGCGGCGGGTTTATATCACGTTAATCAAGGTGATGCCGCGTATAACGTACTTAAAAAAATGATCCCAAGTGTAGAGGGCGCGCAGATAAGAGGTCAGCTTCCGGTTTATCTCCCTAACTACTATCGCGGAGCTTATTATCAGTTCCCTGACATGGCGGGCCGCTCCAGCCACCTGTTTAACACAGGCACCGTGGCGTGGTACTACCATTGTATTATCGATGGCATGTTAGGGTTAAGAGGAAGCAGCGAAGGCTTGATGCTAAAGCCCAATATTCCCAGTTGTTTCGATAATTTGAAAGTGACCCGTACTTTTAGAGGCCATACTTATAAGTTGCACTATAAAAGAGTGCTCGACACTGAGCAGACCTACTGGACGATGGGCGGGCAAGCATTTAGCTTTAGTCAGCCACTTGTAGAGACAAAAGACACCATTGAGGTTTTTTATCATGCCTAAGGTGCCACTGATTTTCATTATGGGGGTGAGTGGCAGCGGTAAAACAACCCTGGGCGTTAAGTTGGCTTCACTACTGGGCTACGAGTTTTTGGATGCTGATGACTTTCATTCAGAGCAAGCTGTTGCCATGATGCGCTCGGGTAAGCCTTTAACTGAAAATGAGCGAGGCCCATGGATGGCATCTATTACAAAGACCTTAGCGGAAAAGATGGATGAGCAAAAGCCGATTGTGATGGCCATTTCAGGGCTTAAGCACGATCACCGCGTCATGCTTAGGGCCATTCATGACAACGCGCTAATGTTGGTGCTAGATGTGCCTAAACCCGTGTTAATAGAGCGGCTTTCGTCTCGACAGGGTCACTTTTTTCCCTTAGCGTTACTCGATTCGCAATTGAGCACACAACAAAAAGTGGACAACGAACCTCACCTTTTTTGGTTAGATGGTCGTTTACCTGTACAAGAACTCATCACCCAATGCCAGAGGAAGATTGATGAAATATCGTAAAAGTCTAAGTGTGATATTGATGGTCAATTCGGCTTTTGTTTATGCCGATACGGCCAATTATACTGCCACTGCGCCCATTATCGATGGCAATGTAGAACACGCCATTTGGAGCGAGGGTGAATGGCACGAACTGCGCCATCTTATGGTGGGTACCCAGCCCGAACCTGAAGATTTTTCTGGTCGCTATAAGTTGCGCTGGGACGAAAAGGCCATTTACTTACTGGCCCAAATTCAGGACGACCATCTATCGGATACTTACGCCGATCCGCTTGTGCAATATTGGAACGACGACTGCCTTGAAATTTTCATTGATGCAGACCGAAGCGGTGGCGATCATCTTAACAATTACAACGCGTTTGCCTATCACGTGGCGTTAGATAATCAAGTGGTAGATATCGGGCCAGACAGTCAAGGTAACCAAGTGGCGCAACTGTACAATGATCACGTAAAGAGTGCATGGAAGCGAGATGCCGAGGCGCCTCATTACATTCACTGGGAAGCCGCTATTCGGGTGTTTGCCGATGATTATCAGCATGGTGCGAATGCCTTACCAATGCAATTAAAAAACGGTATGAAGCTTGGTTTTATGCTGGCTTACTGCGATGCTGATGGCGGTGACAGAGAGCACTTTTTAGGTTCTCATGAAATCACCCCTGTGAATGGCGATAAAAATCTTGGTTACAAAGATGCGTCTGTGTTTGGTGAGCTAACACTGACTAAATAAATCTCAACAGGCCCAAACATACAATAAAAAAGAGGAAGCCTTTGGCTTCCTCTTTCGATTTTAAAAGTTTGTTTGGCTTGATTACTCTGCCGTTGCCTCTCTGGCAATGGCGCGATAAGCAATATCATTTCTGAAATACACATCCTTAAACTGGATGGTTTTCAGAAGCTCATAGGCTTTCTGCTGTGCTTCAGTTACATTGTTGCCCAGTGCGGTAGCACATAACACGCGACCGCCTGCAGTGACCACTTTACCATCTTGTAGTGCAGTGCCTGCGTGAAAGACTTTTCCGTCTAACTTAGCAGCTTCTTCAAAACCTGTAATCACGTCGCCCTTGTTATAGTTGCCTGGATAGCCACCGGCAGCAAGCACAACACCTACGGCTGCGCGCTCATCAAACTCAATAGTTTTACCTGCAAGTTCGCCTTTACACGCGGCTTGGCAAAGTGGAACGATATCAGACTTTAAGCGAAGCATGATTGGCTGCGTTTCTGGGTCGCCAAAGCGGCAGTTGTACTCAATAACCTTTGGCGTGCCATCGGCCATGATCATCAAACCCGCGTATAGGAAGCCAACGTAGTCGTTACCTTCAGCGGCCATGCCGTTAACCGTAGGCATAATCACTTCTTGCATAATACGGTCGTGAATATCTGGCGTTACAACCGGTGCAGGTGAATAGGCACCCATACCACCTGTGTTTGGCCCTTTATCGCCGTCAGCCGCGCGCTTGTGGTCTTGGCTGGTGGCAAAAGGCAGTACGTTTTTACCGTCTACCATAACGATAAACGACGCTTCTTCGCCGTCTAAGAACTCTTCAATAACCACGCGGCTGCCCGCTTCGCCAAAGGCATTGCCCGCGAGCATGTCGCGAATGGCCTCTTCGGCTTCTTCAAGAGTCATCGCAACAATAACCCCTTTACCTGCAGCGAGGCCGTCTGCCTTAACCACAATAGGCGCGCCTTTCTCGCGAACATAGGCGATGGCTGGGTCAATTTCTGTGAAGTTCTGGTACTCGGCCGTAGGAATATTGTGGCGAGCCAAAAAGTCTTTGGTGAAGGCTTTTGAGCCCTCAAGCTGCGCGGCTGCTTGAGTGGGACCAAAAATCATTAAACCTGCGTTGGTGAACGCATCTACTACACCTGCAACGAGCGGCGCTTCTGGGCCTACAATAGTAAGCGCAACATCATTGCCTTGCGCGAAAGAAACCAAGCCAGCTATATCATTTACATCGATAGCCACGTTCTCAAGCTTAGGCTCTGTAGCGGTACCGGCATTACCTGGCGCTACAAATACTGTTGAAACATCAGAAGACTGCGCTGCTTTAAACGCTAACGCGTGTTCGCGGCCACCGCCGCCAATTACAAGTACGTTCATTAACTGTTCCGTTTTGAGTGTTTAATTTTATGATTTTGGTTTGGTGAATTTTAGCGTCATGCGATTGCTCTCGCCAATCGCCATGTATTTTTCGCGATCTTGATCATCTAGCGCCAAACGTGGCGGTAGCGTCCACACACCTTTCGGGTGGTCCGCGGTATCCAATGGGTTCGCATTGACATCGCTACTTGCTGCAAGCACAAAGCCGGCTTTTTCTGCGGCAGCCACTACGTAAGAGCGCTTCATATAGCCACTTTTCTTCATGGCTTCATCATCTGCGCTTTCAGGTAGCTCATGTTCAACTACGCCCAGTACGCCACCTGGCTTAAGCGCTTTGAAAAATGCGCCAAATGCGTTGTCGATACCTTCGTTACCGTGACGCATGTACCAATTGTGAACATTGCGAAAGGTCAGCACCATATCCGCGCTACCTGCTTCGCTAATATCTAACGCTTTAATCGGGTCGAATGCAGTAAGCTCAGCACCTTCGTATTTCATGCCAGGCTTCATGTTTTCTTTAAAGCCTTCTACCGATTTTTTATAGTAGCCGCTGGTTTCATCATCGACGTAGAAATGGGCGGCAACGTATTTCCCATTGTCTTTTACCACAGAATAAAGAATGTCTGCGTACCAACCACCACCTGGCGACACTTCGACTACTGTCATATCAGGTTTCAGGCCGAAAAAACGCAGTGTTTGCTGAGGATGACGGTATTCGTCACGCGCTTTGGTTTGCGCACTTCGGATATCGCTCATTGCAGCATCAGAAATTGCGTCTGCGCTCGCATACGTAGCACTCACACCAAGGGTTGCGGCTAACACATATTGGGCTAACTTTTTCATTCTTATTTCCTTTTTCTGTCGAGGGTGGGCGAATAACATAACACTATTACTACAAATTACCACAGGTCAGATCAAGCCTATCAGCTAACCCTTATTTGCATGTACGCCTTAGCAGAATAATTCGCCACTTTGTCGCCACTCTGTCACTTCGAGGCAGTGTCAATACCACCATGCGGGTGAGTTCGCGTCTGCGTGTTAAAAAGGGTTAAGGAAAAATGGTAAACACACAGCAAAGTAAAAAAATACTACTTTGCTGCGTGGGTAACTTAGGTGTTGGTCTCCCTCACTAAGCCTGCACTATAAGTTGTTGTGTAACTACTTATTAGTGACGGAAGTGGCGCATACCAGTGAACACCATAGCAATGCCGTGTTCGTCAGCGGCATCAATCACTTCTTGGTCGCGCATAGAGCCGCCTGGCTGAATTACTGCCTTAATACCAGCTTGTGCTGCAGCGTCAATGCCGTCGCGGAATGGGAAGAAAGCATCAGATGCCATGACAGAGCCTGCCACTTCAAGGTTCTCGTCAGCAGCTTTAATACCCGCAATTTTTGCAGAATACACGCGGCTCATTTGGCCTGCGCCCACACCCACTGTCATGCCGTCTTTGCAGTAAACAATCGCGTTAGACTTCACGTATTTGGCTACCTTCCAGCAGAACATAAGGTCGCGTAGCTCTTCTTCACTTGGCTTGCGCTTGGTCACAACTTCTAGGTCTTCCATTTCAACCATGCCGAAGTCGCGCTCTTGCACTAACAAACCGCCGTTTACACGTTTAAAGTCATAACCTTCAGTTAGCTGGCCAGCCCAATCGCCACACGCGAGAAGACGTACGTTCTTCTTCGCACTAACGACTTCCTTCGCGTCATCGCTTACTGTCGGCGCAATAATCACTTCCACAAATTGACGGTCAACAATAGCTTGCGCTGTTTTCGCATCAAGCTCGCGGTTAAACGCGATAATGCCGCCAAATGCAGACGTTGGGTCAGTTTTAAACGCGCGGTCATAGGCACTTAAAATGTCATCGCCAATGGCTACACCGCACGGGTTGGCGTGTTTAACGATAACGCATGCCGGCTGTTCGAATTCTTTCACGCACTCAAGGGCTGCATCGGTATCAGCGATGTTGTTAAACGAAAGCTCTTTACCTTGAAGCTGGGTAGCAGTAGCCACAGACGCTTCTTGAATGTTGTTTTCAACATAGAAAGCCGCTTCCTGGTGGCTGTTTTCACCGTAGCGAAGATCTTGCTTCTTGGTCAGCTGCATGTTGTAGGTACGTGGGAATTCACTGTGCTGGTGATCACAGTCTGCTTCACAACCTGTGCTGTCTAAACGGGCACCAAAGTAATTTGCAATCATGCCATCATATTCGGCCGTGTGCTCAAACGCTTTAATAGCAAGGTCGAAACGCGTGTTGTAAGACAGTGAACCTTCGTTGTCATTCATTTCAGCAAGCACACGTGAGTAGTCAGATGCGTTAACCACAATGGTCACATCTTTATGGTTTTTTGCTGCCGCGCGTACCATGGTTGGTCCACCGATATCGATGTTTTCAATCGCATCTTCAAGCGTGCAGTCTTCGTTTGCCACGGTTGCAGCAAACGGGTAAAGGTTAACCACCACAAGATCGATAGGCGCAATGCTGTGTTCTTCCATCACTGCTTCATCGGTACCGCGACGACCAAGGATACCGCCATGAATTTTAGGGTGAAGAGTTTTAACGCGGCCAGCCATAATTTCTGGGTGGCCTGTGTGATCAGACACTTCTTTAACAGGTAAGCCAGCGTCAGCAAGTAGTTTGGCAGTACCACCCGTCGACAGAAGTTCTACGCCAGCGTTATGCAGCGCTGTCGCGAAATCGAGGATACCGGTTTTATCAGAGACACTTAAAAGAGCACGTTTAATAGGTTTTGGAGTTTGCATAAATTATAAGTTTCTAAAGTTGTAGTGTTGAAACAAAAAGAGCACCGATTGGTGCTCTTTGGTGGGCAAAGCCCTTGGAATCTTAGTTCATGCCGTATTGCTTAAGCTTCTTGCGAAGTGTGCCACGGTTGATGCCCATCATGATGGCAGCGCGGGTTTGGTTGCCGCGTGTGTAAGTCATGACTTCTTCTAGCAGCGGCGCTTCAACTTCAGCCAGTACCATTTCGTACAGGTTATCGATGTTTGCGTTATCCAATTGCTTAAGGTACTTATTAACCGCTTGCTTTACAGAGTCACGCAGTGGCTTTTGCGCTTGCGTTTGTGAAGGCGTAGTTACTGTAGTAGTAAAAGGTGAAGTCACGTTTTGATCGAACATAATACTGTGTTGCTCTTAAGTTAGTCATCACTATGCTGCGGGAGAAATCTGTCGGGTTTCTCGTGTCTGCAGCGCTTGAAAATATGCATTTAGTGCATCGAGTTGCTCAGTTGCATCATCGATAGCGTTAAACGTTTTACGAAACTGACGATCCGTATCGTGCTCCGCGAGATACCAGCCCACGTGCTTACGGGCAATTCTTACACCGGCTATGTCGCCATAAAAGTCCTGCACATTGGTTACGTGCTCATGCAAGAGTTTATATAACTCTGACAGCGGCGGTGGTGGTAGGTTCTCGCCCGTTTCAAGGTAATGTTGGATTTGCTTAAATATCCAAGGCTTACCTTGCGCGCCGCGCCCTATCATTACGCCATCTGCACCAGTGTAATTCAGCACCTCTTGTGCTTTTTCTGGAGAAGTAATATCACCATTTGCAATAACAGGAATTGATATTGCCGCCTTTATTTGACGTATGGTGCTGTATTCAGCTTCTCCTTTATACATACAAGCTCGCGTTCTACCATGAACTGCCAGCGACTGTATGCCGTTTTGCTCTGCAATGCGGGCAATCTCTACCCCATTGCGATTTTCTGGGTTCCAGCCGGTACGAATTTTCAGTGTCACGGGTACGTCCACAGCATTTACTACTGCTTTAATAATCGCTTCCACTGTGTCTGGGTATTGAAGCAATGCAGAACCTGCCAACTTCTTATTGACCTTTTTTGCAGGACAACCCATGTTGATGTCGATAATTTGTGCACCGTTCTCAACATTAAATTGTGCTGCTTGAGCCATAAGCTCAGGATCGGCCCCAGCTATCTGTACAGAGCGAATGCCTTCTTCCCCTTCATGGTTCATTCGCGCTTGTGATTTGGCGGTGTTCCACACTTTCGGATTACTCGAAAGCATTTCGGAAACAACCAAGCCAGCACCTAAGCGTTTACAAAGTTGGCGAAACGGTCTATCGGTTACGCCAGCCATGGGGGCCAACATCAAATTGTTTTCTAACTGGTAAGGTCCAATTCGCATTGTAAAATGTATAGCTCGCCATCTAAAACTGCACAGAAATTATACACCCGGCTAAAACGGGGCGCTAAGTGTACGTGTTTTCGCAATGCTTGAAAAGGCTAAAAATCGCACAAAATTTCACTTCGTGGTCTTGACAGTGAAAAAAATCAGTCACATTAATAAGCTAACGAAGTTTTTTGTTCAAATATCGTACTAAAGTCTTACAGCCCCCGTGGCAAAAGGGCTGGTATGTGAACAAATTTAACAATTTTTTAGCGCTTTAAACCGGACACTCGTGCCCATTCACCGTCAATCGCACTGGGTTCTAAGTTGAAATCCCGGCCGTATGCATCCTCAATTTTACCTACTTGCTCAGCTAAGATACCCGACAGTACCAACAACCCATTCGATTTACAGTATCCACAGATGACATCCTGGAGCTCAAGTAATGGACCTGACAGTATGTTAGCCATAACCACATCGGCTTGCAGTTCGGGCTGGTTTTCAGGAAGGTACACATCTAAGCGGTCTTCAACGCCATTGCGACGGGCATTCTCTTTTGTTGCTTGAAGTGCTTGTGGATCGATATCAATACCAATTACCCGTTCAGCACCAAGCTTCAACGCTGCCAGAGCCAAAATCCCCGAGCCACAGCCAAAGTCGACAACGGTTTTGCCGCTCATGTCTATGCCATCAAGCCAGCGTAAACAAAGCGCCGTGGTAGGGTGAGTGCCTGTACCAAAGGCGAGACCGGGATCCAGCATGACGTTTACCGCGTTCGGGTCGGGCACATCTCGCCAGCTAGGGCAGATCCACAATCGCGTACCAAACTGCATTGGATGGAAATTGTCCATCCATTCTCGTTCCCAGTCTTTATCTTCTAATGGCTCAAGTTTGTACTTGAAATCAGGACCTAGGACTTTCGCTTTGCCAAGTCGTTGCAAAATACGTTTCATGTCTGCGTCTGCTTCAAATAATCCCACGACCTGAGTGTCTGGCCATAGCATGACTTCACCAGGTTTGGGTTCGTACATCGGAGTGTCTTTTGCATCGACATAAGTGACAGCTTGTGAGCCATTCGCTGTGAGCATGTCGCCAATGACTTCAGCATGCTCAGAAGAGGTGTTAATTCGTAGTTGTAGCCACGCCATAGTTATCGCCAGTTTAACCTTTTGCCAATATTGTACCTTTGGATGGCATTAAACAAAATGCGAGAAGAGCAAATAGAGACATGTTTGGCTACGAATACTGTTGATATGAGTTGTGATAACTTCAAGCAGTGTTTCACATTGACACTAGGTCAAGCGGAAAGTAGCCTTTTGTCGACTGGTTAATTTGAGATAAACGGTTATAGTGTAAAGAGGTGTGATTGATTTTTGTGCATAAATCGCTGGTATTTTAAACCAAAACTCTTATCTAAGATTTAATGTAACGGAACTGCATCTTTTGAATTTTAACCATGGAACTGATTTTAAAAAGCTATGCGTACATTAATTGCCATCATTATTTCCTTGCTTATTTCAGGGCACAGTGCCGCTGATGAGCTGGATGTTGTGGTTGGCTGGAACAAACCACCGTACGTTATATCTGCTGATCATTCTGGCCTTGAAGTAGAGCTGATACGCGCCGTATTAGCAGACATGGGACATAGCCTTTCCCCCATTTATGTTCCTTTCGGACGTACTGCCAGGTTACTAAAAGACAACGCTGTGGACATGGGGTTGACCCTGAACGCTGCACATAATGTGTCTAAAGACATCCTTTCAGATCCTTATATTATTTATCAGAATGTAGTGGTGACTCGCGCTGATAGAAATCTTACCATCAATGATATGGCAGATTTGTCAGATAAAAGTGTGATTGCCTTTCAAACGGCGCAGTCCGTTCTAGGCGAAGAATTTGGTAATGTAGTCAGGTCAATGCCTACTTACCTTGAAATGGCCAGACAAGATCGCCAAGTCAATATGTTGATGTTAGGCAGTGTTGACGCAATCATTTTAGATCGCAACATTTTTAATTACTTTAAGTCTAACAGCGAGGCTTATACCGACGACAAAACCGTATTCCATGAGCTGTTTCCCATTTCTATTTATCATGCAGCCATTCCCGACCCAGTGTTAAGGGCTCAGTTCAATGTTGCATTACGGCGTTTTATTGAGCAGGGACGTTATCAAGCACTATTAGATAAATACCATCTCGACAACTTACTTTATAAGCTACCTGACGTTACTACACCTCTGTAAAGCAAGTATTGAAATGCTTTATTCAACTTCACTCTTTGATCAGCTGATGTTGTATCTGAACCTCCCAAAAAAGTGCGTATTAAAAATAGCTAAATCTTGCAGCTAATACGTTGCGTCTAACTTATCCGCAATAGACAAAATGTGCACTTCCCGTGCTTAACGGTTTCATCACAGTAAGAGGTTTTAGTGTGTGGGGTAGTTTATAGTGTAGAAAATGAACTATTTCTGCTAAAAACTATACAAAACGCTAAGGTAAGAATAATCAGTGCAAAGCGGAAGAATACTTGGATAAGGAATGATACATGTATAAACAGTGGTATTTACTAGCGGCATTGGTCGTGTGCACGGCGTGTGCTTCCAATGCTCACCAAAAGCAAGTCAAAACACAGTGGTTAGATCTTCCGGCTTATCAACAATCTGAAGCCATACAAAACGGTGAACTTACTGCCGCCGAATTAGTCGCTGGCTATCTGGCTCGAATCGAACACCTCGATGGCAAAGTGAATAGCGTATTGGCCTTAAATCCCAATGCGTTAACTGAGGCCAAAGCCATCGATGCCCGCAGGGCGACAGGTGAAAAATTGGGTAGGCTGGCGGGTATTCCGATACTTTTAAAGGATAACATTGAGTCGAAGGAACTGCCCACTACAGCAGGTTCGTTGGCACTTTTAGACAATGACACAGGCCGAGACGCGACAATAGTTGCTAAGTTGAGAAATGCGGGAGTCATTATTCTGGGGAAGACCAATTTGTCAGAATGGGCCAATTTTCGTTCAGAATCTTCCATTAGTGGCTGGAGTGCAGTAGGTGGTTTAACCCGCAACCCTCATATGTTATCACGCAGTGCTTGCGGGTCATCTTCTGGTTCAGGCGCCGCCATGTCATTGCGCCTTGCGTCACTCGCAGTGGGCACAGAAACCAATGGTTCCATCATTTGCCCTTCTTCCTTTAATGGCGTTGTTGGGTTTAAACCCACGGTAGGTTTATTGTCGCGTACCCACATTATCCCTATTTCTTTTTCTCAAGACACAGCAGGGCCAATGACCTCCAACGTGCAAGATGCTTGGCTAATGACAGCGTTAATGGCGGGGTATGATGATTTAGATAAGGCTACCAAAGAAGCGGATGAACATGTTCCTGCGATGCCCGCTTCCACTATGGTGACCACAGATTTAAAAGGTAAGCGTGTAGGCGTTGTGCGCTATAGGCAGGGGGATAATCCCCATGTTCTGGCGGTCTATGAAAAAGCGTTAAAACAACTTAAAGCTTCTGGCGCAACATTAGTTGATATCAGCGATTTTTCACAACCGGATTCATTTTGGGCCGACTCATACTCAGTACTGTTAAGTGAGTTCCACCACGGTATCAATGAATATCTGGCAACGTCTCCCGTTACGTTGCCTGTCAGCGACCTAGCGAGTTTGATTGCGTTTAACCAGCAGCACCCTCGAGAACTGATGTTTTTCGACCAGAATATTTTCGAGAAATCGTTAAATGCAGCACCGGTAGGTGGTGAGTTGTATCGTTCTGCAATTGCGTTAATCCAAGACACTGCTGGAATAAATGGTATTGATAAACTGATGGCAGACTACAAGGTGGATGTGCTGGTGGCACCATCAAATAGCCCTTCATTTTTAATTGATGGTGTGTACGGCGACCATTCCCCCGTAGGGTTCATCGGTATTGGGTATTTAGCTGCTGTAGCGGGCTACCCTCACCTGACAGTACCTGCGGGAGAAGTAAAAGGACTACCAGTAGGTTTGAGTTTTATAGGTGGAAAGTGGGATGACGAGAAGGTGCTTAGAATAGGCAGTGTATTTGAAGCAAAACACGGGTTTTATATCCGGCCTGGGTTACTCCCCACTTATTTTGACAAACCTGAGCTAACGAATTCCACCAGCGGATGGAAGGTTATTGCAAACTAATCCATGATATAAGCGTATTACGGCCTTATACAAAAAGCTCTGGCTATTGCCAGAGCGTTACCGTTATTTTTTAATCTCATTATGCCGATTAGCCTACGAACAGGTTAAAATGTGTGAACTAGCTGGGTTTTTTAACCCATGCGCTACACCAGCCTTCGGCATTGACCAACTTGTTGGGGAAAATGTTGCATGGACGGTGTTGTTCACCCTCGTCGCCTTGTACATACATACAATTAGCACATTGAGCACCTTCTACCGTAGAAGCTGGCGTGTAGTTAAGCGCTTTTGCTGTGGGATCCTCTACGCTGAGTTGCTCTTGAGCCTTAGCATGCAAAGCGACACTACCAAGTGTAAGGCCAATAACCGTCGAGCCTGAAAGCTTAAGAAAGTCACGGCGATTTACAGATTTCATAACATTCTCCTTAAGAGATAGAAACGATAATGATTCTTTTTTATTCAGTGCCTTAAACGCAAAAACCTGCCCAATGCGGCAGGTTTTGTTTATAGGTTAAATACTATCTCTTTTTGAAAAAAGATCGAACCCAATGTAGATCATTTCGTTTGATCTGGGTTAAATAAACTTCACGCACTATGGAAAAGGTTACATTTATCAGACCGTGTTTAAGCAAAGAGGTTCACTTTTTCGCCACTTCCAAGTCGGTTTGAGTATGCCTGTTAGTCATTTTCTCGCCGCACCTCAACATTTAAGTCCTCATCTTGTTGATAAACACTTAATTCTATCGGTTGGCAGCACACCTGACAGTCAACTACCTGAACTTGACCGACATCGTATATCTCATCAATTTCTACTTCATTGGGAGCCATGCAATAAGGGCATGAAAATGCCATCGCTCGCGTCAAACTCATATTATTACCTGTGATTATTTGGTATTTACTTGGTCGTGTTTACGAAATGCAGATAAAGGTGGATTGATATAACCTTAAAAAAGCACTCTGTTACGAAATAGGTGTAAACCTCACTTTCTATAACTTATCAAGACACGCTGGCAGATAAAGTTGATCAATATGACTGTATGAATATACACTTGTTTTGTGTTTACAGCCAATTGATGCCTTATGCGAAAAGACTTACCACCACGCTATTATCTCTCTCACTTTTTTGAGTTTCTCGCATTTTTTGATGGTGCGAGCAAGGAATTGCTCAATGAAGAAGCCGCTGAATTTATACGACGCTTTAAGCAGTTAGATGAGGACAAGCAGTGTATTGTGGTACGTGCGGCAAATCGCAAATACGCAGTAATTGACCGAACCCATTTCAATTATGAGGAAATAAGCGCGCCGCAAGCCCAAATAGACTACTTGATTGAACAGCAGTGGTTTGGCGATTTAACCCATGCGTCATTGAACGATATTGCAAACGTACTTACCAAAGACGCGCTTATATCACTATTAGCTGAATATGGCGGTATCCAGGGGTTGGCAAAGTTGACCAAACCCAAATTAGTGAGTTTATTAGTCGAATACGTAGATACCCATGGGTGGCCAGTAAGCTTCGCACTTGAGAACTACCTGGTCTGTTTATTTGACCGTGCTCTGCGCTTTCTGCTTTTTGTTTATTTTGGCAATACCAAAAGTCGTTTAAATCAATTCTCTATGCGTGACCTTGGCGTCATGCGTACCCGTTCTGATTCTGTTTCTGATACAGCGCGTTTTGAAAGTAAGTCAGATACACAAGCCGCGTGGTTTTATGCCCATCATTACAGCCAACTCGACTTTTACAACACCGAAAGTCTACTCGAACTCGCAGCACGGCGCGACTTACCTGCAACAGAAGGCGCATCAGCACACTTTTTTCGCGGTCAGTTTCTGTATGCCTTTGGTATTAAATTAATGGAAATTGATAGGGAGAAAGGACTGGCTGTACTGGCTGTAGCGGACAGCGATAAGGCAAAAGAAAAATGGCTGAGAGAAAGTTATAAAGACGGCAAAGCAGATGAAGTGAAGGGAGTGCTAGAAAGTATTATTGATAATCCTCAGTCGGACACGCTATTGGCCTTTGCTGAAGATTTTTACGCGCGTAAGTTTCACAAGAAACGCACTAGTACGGTAACGGATATGTTGCGCGATGCTAGTAGAACCCTCGATATTGATGTGAGTCAAAATCAACAGGTAGAGAGTGGAGTACTCGCATACTATGCTAGGCGTGGCATAAAAGGGTGGAGAACTGAGAATCGTTTGTGGCGCAGCCTGTTTGGGTTAACGTTTTGGCAGCAATTGTATGAAGAAGATGCATTGGTGACTGAGTTCGATCGCCGGCCGTTGTCGTTAAAGCAAAACAATTTTTATACGAAATTCGAAAGCAGTATCGAAGCTTTACTTTTGGCACTTGATTGTAAACAAAAACTGCGTTTACACATTCACAAAATGGCTACGTTGCATTATGGCAAAGTAAATAGTTTATTTATGTGGTCTAGTCATTTGCTCACCGGGATAGAAGCCTTGATTGAACATGGTCAACTCGAGGCAATATACTCGCTATTAAGAATGATGTGTAAAGACTTTAAAAACCTCAGTGATGGCTTTCCCGACATTATGGTTTTCGACGGCGGATTGCGGTTTGAAGAAGTTAAGGCTCCAGGAGATCAGCTTAGACGCAATCAGCTGGTATCGATTCAGCGTCTCCAGCAAGCCGGTTTTGACGTAGCCGTCACGACGGTTAATTGGGTGCGAGACCCGGCTCAGCCATATGTTGTGGTAGATATTGAAACTACCGGCGGGAATAGCGATTACCACCGTATAACCGAAATAGGTATGGTTAAGCTGGTGGCAGGAGAAGAAGTGGGAAGATACCAAACGCTGCTTAACCCCGAGCGACGTATTCCTGCCAATATTACCCGTCTTACTGGTATTTCAGATGATATGGTGGTTGATGCGCCATTATTTTCAGAGGTGGCGAAAGACATTGCCGCGTTTACTGAAGATGCTGTGTTTGTCGCCCACAATGTCAATTTTGATTACGGCTTTATCAAGCAGGAGTTCGCCAGATTAGGCGGGGTCTTCAAGCGCCCCAAAATGTGCACGGTCCGCGAAATGCGGCGCGCTTATCCAGGACTTCCCTCGTACTCACTGGCTAACTTAACACAATACTTCGGTATTGCTATGGAACAACACCACCGGGCATTAAGTGATGCGAAGGCGGCAGCGGAGTTACTTAAGCTCGCTTTTGAAAAAGATGACGAGTAATGTGGTTTGTTAGCCCAGAACGATCTTAAAGACAAAAATACCACCCAGCTTAGCACATTATTTATTGTCCTTTTTGGGGTGGTTAACGGTGGTAATAGGCAGTAAAAACGCCATTAGCTGTTGTCTTAATGGAACGGGAAAAACAATGGTATTTTCAGACTGATTAATGCTTTTGGCGTGGTGTATCTGACGCAACAAATTTTGATAAGTATCACTTTGTTGTTGTATCGCTTCCACTTTTGTCATCATAAGTTCAATAAACTCTGCTGCAGACAAATGCTCTTGCTTTCTCATCTCCAGAGCCAACGCTTTAACTACATGAGTTTCCCACGCTTTTCTATAACTTTCTTTTAGTCGTTCTGGGTAAAGACTGAGTTCAGTTATTTCCTGAGCTAAATCGACAACGTCGAGGGGATCGTCTAAGAGGACACGAAATGCGAGCAAAACCTCATCAGACAAACGAGAAACGGGCAGTTTTTCTTTTAGCTGAGCGTAACGGTATGGCACAGTAACACCTTTCGTATTGCAGTAACATTAACTCTACGTACATTTCACCTTAACGGCTTTGAACGTGACAAAAGTGTAATAAAACACGCATTTTTATGAAAGTGTGGAAGATTAAAAATACGTAATGAAAGGATGTTGAACTGTGCTGCAACTACCGGCGTAAATTATCTTGCACTGTTAAAGTGTGTACGCGTTCTTGCTGTTTAGCCCACCTTGCGGTGGGCTTTTTTTAAAATCAACAGGCTCTAAGATGTAAACGACAGCTTTATACCTATCAAAATACGGCTAACGCTATCAACCACATCACCGCGCAAAAACCACTCTAGGTTATGCTGTTGGGATAAATAGCCAGTAAATTCAACTGAACCGCTGTGACCAGTACCGATAAAATCTTCAATAAGCTGCGCTCGAGGACCAAAGGCTTTGTCGATATTAGCGTAATAGGCAAAGTACTCAACAGGGTAGGTAAAATACTTATTCGACAAAGAGAACTCACCACTTGTGCCGATAACCCATTTTGCCGCCGACGCATCAACGCGCTGTACCATTTCAATAAATACCGTATTTTTTTCAGAGAAACGATAACGATACTCGCTGCGCAAAAAGCTACCTCGTAGCATTCGCTCAGCGCCTATTTCATAGCTATGACGCTGCCTCATTTTGGCGGAATACTCAATTTCTACGTAGGGGCTTTCCCCACCGACTGTAAAAGAAGAATGTGCTTGATCGTCTCCTAACTGACCGATAACCACTTCCAGCGCGCTGTTATTAGGCAAATTTCGCATGTGTCGAATGCCCTTTATCCATCCATCTTTAGACAACCCAGTGGAAGACACTCTCCCTTTGTAAGTCGGAATAATCCCCAGTTCTGTTTTGCCGTAATTTGCCTGATGTCGCAAGTACAGGCGACGGGGGTAAAAATAATCGCTGTCGCACCTTTTGCCAGCACTGATATTCCTTTTTACATGACCATAAAGTGTATACCCTGCTCACGTCTATTGGCCTTGTCTGCTCAACACTTACTTAGTGTATACATGTAATGTCAGGAGGAGTTTAACTGCTGTTAAGTGAAAGGGAAATGAGTAAAAAAAAGCCGGCGTAGATAGCCGGCATAAGTGGAGGTGGACTCAAAAAGGGAAATCCTAACTCTCATGGAGTGCGTTAACACATTAAACTAAGTTCATAACAGGGAGATGTCTTTAAACTTGTTATAAGTTTAAGAGAAAGGTTTTCAAGAAGAAAACGCTAAAAGTTGATTGCTGTAATCGAAAAAGACGAATCTTCTAAAACACTGTGGGCGAGCAGTAAAATTGGGCTACACAAAAAACGGCGTGCAGCCCAAGGGGGATTAGGCCATACCTAACTTTTTCTCTAAGTAGTGGATGTTAGTGCCACCAGCAAAGAAGTTTTCATCGGCCATAATGGCACGCTGAAGCGGGATGTTGGTTTTAATTCCTTCAACCACAATTTCTTCAAGGGCGTGACGCATACGCGCAATCGCTTCGTCCCGACTTTCACCGTAAGTGATAAGCTTGCCTATCATCGAGTCGTAATATGGCGGTACGTGATAACCGGCATAAATGTGCGATTCCCAACGAATACCCAACCCTCCTGGTGCGTGGAACATGTTAATTGGACCAGGGCTTGGAATGAAGGTTTTCGGATCTTCCGCATTAATGCGGCATTCGATAGCGTGACCGCGAATTTGAATTTGCGACTGGTCAATAGACAGCGGTTGTCCAGCTGCAATGCGAAGCTGCTCTTTAATCAGATCAACGCCTGTGATCATTTCTGATACTGGGTGTTCTACCTGAATACGAGTGTTCATTTCAATGAAATAGAACTCGCCGTTTTCATACAAAAATTCAAACGTACCGGCGCCGCGATAGCCAATTTCGATACACGCTTTACGGCAGCGATCACCAATTTTCGTGCGCATTTGCTCAGAAATACCCGGTGCAGGCGCTTCTTCAACCACCTTCTGGTGACGACGTTGCATGGAACAATCACGCTCACCTAAGTGAATAGCGTTACCTTGGCCATCTGCCAGTACCTGAATTTCTACGTGTCGTGGGTTTTCAAGGAATTTTTCCATGTAAACCGTTGAGTTACCAAATGCTGCGCCCGCTTCTGCCTGGGTTGTTTCAATGGCTTTAATGAGCTCTGCTTCACTGCGAACCACACGCATACCGCGACCACCGCCACCACCGGCAGCTTTAACAATAATGGGGTAACCAATGCGTTTGGCTATGGCTTTATTGCGTTCTGCGTCGTCGGTTAGTGGGCCGTCAGAACCGGGTACACAAGGTACTCCTGCTTTTTTCATGGCATTAATCGCTGAAACCTTATCACCCATTAGGTTGATGGTTTCCGCTTTGGGGCCAATAAAAATAAAGCCGCTTTTTTCTACCGCTTCAGCAAAGTCTGCGTTTTCTGCTAAGAAACCGTAACCCGGGTGAATAGCGATAGAATTAGTCACTTCGGCCGCTGCAATAATTCGTGGAATGTTCAGATAGCTTTCGGTTGCCGATGCTTTACCAATACATATAGACTCGTCAGCTAGCAACACGTGCTTGAGGTTTTTATCCGCAGTTGAGTGCACGGCTACGGTTTTGATGCCCAGTTCTTTACAGGCTCTCAAAATGCGCAGGGCTATCTCACCACGGTTAGCAATAAGTACTTTATCTAGCATTGTTAAGTACTCGCTTATTCAATGATGAACATTGGCTGGTCGAATTCTACAGGATCTTGGTTTTCAACCAGGATTGCCTTAACCACACCCGCTTTGTCTGCTTCGATTTGGTTCATCATTTTCATTGCTTCAATAATGCAGAGTGTGTCACCCACTTTTACCTGTTGACCTACTTCTGCAAATGGTTTGGCAGTCGGTGAAGAAGCGCGGTAGAAAGTTCCTACCATTGGAGACTTAACAGCATGGCCTTCTGGTTGCGCAGGAGCAGCAGGCGCTTCTGACGCGACTGTTGCAGCTGGCGCAGGTGCCATTTGTGGTGCAGCAGGTGCAGCAAAGCTATAGTTTACAGGCGCTTGCACTCCAGTTGGGCCACGGTGAATGCGTACTGATTCTTCGCCCTCGGTGATCTCAAGCTCGGCAATGCCTGATTCTTCTACTAGCTCGATAAGTTTTTTAATCTTTCTAATATCCATGTTCTGTCTCTGCGTTATTTCTTTGTTTTCGGTAAATTGATTGCTGCCGTTAGTGCGAGCGAATAGCCCATGGCGCCAAGGCCAACAATGACACCGGCGGCAACATCAGAAAAATAGGAATGATGACGAAAGGGTTCACGGGCGTGAACATTCGACAAGTGCACTTCAATAAACGGGATACTGACACTTAACAAAGCGTCGCGAAGGGCGACACTGGTATGGGTGAAAGCAGCAGGATTAATGATAATGGCGTCAACTTTACCCATAGCAGCATGGATGCGATCAATGAGCGCGTCTTCAGCATTAGACTGAAAATGCGTCAGTTCTACATTACTGCTCGCCGCCTGCGCCTCTAAGTCATCTACGATGTCTAGTAGCGTTTGCGTGCCATACTTTTCGGGTTCTCGTTTGCCTAACATATTTAGGTTAGGACCATTTAATAACAAAATATTCATCTAGTTTGCTGCTATCTTCGGGAAAATGTCTGGGTTATTGTCATTTCAACAAACTTTCATGACAGTTGCACGAAAAAAAGCCAAATAATTTGCTCGTTTATTGCGTTAAATGCTGATTATAGAGATAGATTAAGATTTAGCAGCAAAATACTGGTCTTATCAGGTGTTTTCGCAGCAAAGTTAAAAGTGAGTTTTTTGACAAGTGCCGGTTTACGGCAATAGTAATAGATAAACTGAACAAGACGGCTCGCCTTGTTCAGTCACTAATGAGTAGGTAAGAGAAATGGCAAGGGGGCGTTAACGACGTGAGCCTCCTACTTCCCCGCCACAGTGAAATGGATATGTTCAGCAAATGCTTCTCCATCCATAAAGCCAGTGACCCGCGCCTTGGTAATTTCGTTACCGTTTTGATCAAAGAACAAAATGGTAGGTAGACCCAGCACAAAGAAGGTATCGAAAATTTCCTGGCGTTGAGGGGTATTATCAGTGAGATCCATTTGCATCCACACCGTGTTGCTCAACGCTTTGATAACTTGCTCATTGGGAAAGGTGTATTTCTCAAACTCTTTACATGCCACACACCAATCGGCGTATAAGTCCACCATAACGGTCTTACCCTGCGCATTCGCTTGCGCGATTTTGTCACGTAAATCGGCTAAGTCACGGGCAATGACAAAATCTGGATGGGTAACCTGTTCGCCCCACAGACCACTGTTTTGCCCTGCTTGATAGGTAAGCCCTGCACTACCCATAATACCTATGGCAACAATGATGGCGCGAAGTAGCTTCATTGTGGTGTTAGGCGTTGCGCGGTTTACCGCCCAATAGTAACCAAATAAACCAAATCCTAGGGCTGCCCACAGAAAGCCTGAAAAAGGGCTATTCCACAAGCGCTCTATAAACACGATGGCCACAGCTAGCATCATGAACCCGAAGGTCACTTTGACGATATTCATCCAGTTGCCAGCCTTAGGTAAAAGCTTCCCGCCGGTTATACCAAACAAGATTAGCGGGACGCCCATACCCACACTGAGTAAATACAAAGAAACAAAGCCCAATGTCATGTCGCCAGTTTGTGCGATAAACAGCAAAATGCCTGTGAGCGGCGCGGTTGTACATGGCGAAGCAATAAGACCAGACAGAACGCCCATGATAAATACGCCAACAAAACTCCCCGGCGTCTGGTTGTTGCTCATGTGGGTGAGCTTTTCCTGGTACTTTGCGGGAAGTTGAATTTCAAAACCACCGAAAAGGGCAATGGCAAGTGCAACAAATAACACAATAAAAATGCTTAAAACGACGGGATGCTGAAGTGCAGCTTGGAACTGCGCGCCAGCCACAGCGACCACTAGCCCTAACAGCGAGTAAGTAATTGCCATACCTTGTACGTAGACAAAGGTTAGCCAAAATGCGTGGGAGGTGGTTTTGGGTTTACCTTGCCCGATTACTATGCCCGAAACAATGGGGTACATAGGGAATACACAAGGAGTAAAAGCTAGACCTACCCCTAACGCAAAAAAGAGTGCAAGCGTGACAACGAGATTATCTTTATTGATTAATTGCTCAGCTAAAGCAAACTGCTCGCTGACGGTGGAATTGCCTTTTACGTCGGTATTGGCAGAGGACTGTACTGGGTTACTTACTTCAGACAAATAGACCACTTTTACTGTGGGGGGGTAACACAAGCCCGCATCAGCACAACCTTGATAGCGAACTTTTACGACTCCCTCCGATTCGGCATAATCGATAGGTAAGGTAATACTGACGCGATTATAAAATACTTCAGATTCACCAAAAAATTCATCCTCGATAATAACGCCCTGGGGATAGCTAGCTGCACCTACACTGGCGTTTTTGGCCACATATTTGAACTGCTTTTTATAAAGATAATAACCCTCTGCAATTTCAAAAGTGAGCACTAATTCGTCGCCTTTTTGATTAAAATCGAAAGCGAAAGCTTGATCCACGTCTAGGAATTGAGGCTCACTGGAAAACGGATCATCAAAACTGTTTTCTAGCTGTGCATGAGCTAAAGGCGTAAGGCTGCATAAGATTAATAACAGCGTTATAAACTGCAGGCAGCGTGCGAACAGTGGTGTAACACCAAGATGGGTTGAAGACTTATTTGTAAAGCACAGGGCTAGGGGCGTTGTCATAAAGTTAGCAATCATTTATTAGTTTTAAGCGTTAATGTTGTAATGTGGTTTGTAGCCAATGGCCATAGGCGTGACTGGCTTCCCCGTTAAGCTCGAGCCATTCTGGCACTTCATAGGGATGCATTTCATTGACCAGGTCAAATGCAAGAAGTAGATGCTCGGTATTGGTTTTAATCAGCAACTGACATTCTGTGGCAGTTTCCACTTTTCCTTGCCATTCATATACCGACTGTACGTTGGGAATGATATTGACACACGCGGCTAAGCGCTTCTCTACCAATGCCCTAGCAATGGATTGTGCTGAGTCTTCATCGGGTGTAGTACACAACACCAGTTTAATTGTCATAGTCGGGTCTCCCTCCTTTGTGATTGGAGCGTAGAGTAGAGGTTGTCTTAGCGCACACCAGAGACACAATTCAGCCATGTTATTGCTGGTTTGTCTACGAATTGTGCCAAGTCACTACAAAGACCGAACCATGTGTGAGATTCTTTCATATAAAAGTATATCACGACGGTTATCGGTCGCGTGGTGACCCTCATTGGGCGATTTGAATATTATAGGGCACCTTTTCTTGTTATTACGTTCAAAGCCCTCATAACGGGTTATGAATGATTGAAAGAGGACGTATTTTGCGGGTTTTATTTTTACTTTTTGCACTGCTCCCCATTTTGGAAATTGCACTGTTAGTGAATGTGGGCAGCGTAATAGGCGGGTGGAATACCATTGGCCTCGTCATACTTACGGCATTTATTGGCGCGTACTTTGTGAGACGCGAAGGAATAAGCACGCTTCAAACTGCGCAGGCTAAGATGCAGCGCAATGAGGTGCCAGGTAAAGAATTAGTTGAAGGGCTGATGCTGGTGGTGGCAGGCGTGTTGTTGGTTACACCGGGTTTTATTACCGATATTCTGGGCTTTTTGTTTGTACTTCCGGGGTCTCGGCACCTGATTGCAGCCCAATTAAGCAAACAACTCAAAATGCGCGTGGTGGTGTCAGGCGTGCATTCAGGTATGGGCGCTGGCGCTGCGGGAGGCTTTAATTCCAATGGGTTTAATCCCCATAACCCCAACCCTTTTGACCGAACCAATAACGACAATGGCGACGTACTTGAAGGGGAATATACCGATAATACCCAAAACGACAGCGATAAACGCCTTAAATAAAGGGGCAGGATTGCCCCTAAACACCAGCGTACTTTCGCGTGTAAATAGGTCTGTTACTTCCCAAAAAAACGGTATTTAGTAAAAAAACCACTTTTTTTACATTTTTTTGCTTAAAAACCCTTGAAGTTATCTGGGTACTACCCCATCTATCCGTGCAGAAACGATTTTAACTTGCTCAGCAATGAGCACCCCAGGCACACAACATTCAGACGGTCTGAGTGTTGGTAAACTCATAAACTTGAATAGTGGAATTTTCAGGAGACTTGAAAATGGCAATTCGTCCTTTACACGACCGCGTAATCATTAAGCGCGCAGAACAAGAAAGCAAATCTGCAGGCGGTATCGTTCTGACTGGTTCTGCAGCAGAAAAATCTACACGCGGCGAAGTAATCGCTGTAGGTAACGGTCGCATTCTTGAGAACGGCGAAGTTAAAGCGCTAGACGTTAAAGTAGGCGACACCGTTATTTTCAACGACGGTTACGGCGTTAAAACAGAAAAGCTGGATGGTGAAGAAGTACTTATCCTAAGCGAAAGCGACATTCTAGCGATTGTTGAGTAATAACAACTAACGTTAAAACGAATTTTAGAGGAATAGAATCATGGCAGCTAAAGAAGTACGTTTTGGTGATGACGCTCGTAGCAAAATGCTAAAAGGCGTAAACACACTAGCTAACGCAGTTAAAGTAACACTAGGTCCAAAAGGCCGTAACGTTGTACTAGACAAGTCTTTCGGTGCACCGACTATCACTAAAGATGGTGTGTCTGTAGCGAAAGAAATCGAGCTTGAAGACAAGTTCGAGAACATGGGCGCGCAGATGGTAAAAGAAGTAGCGTCTAAAGCGAACGACGAAGCGGGTGACGGTACTACTACTGCTACTGTACTTGCTCAAGCAATCGTTACAGAAGGTCTTAAGAGCGTTGCAGCGGGTATGAACCCAATGGATCTTAAGCGCGGTATCGACAAAGCGGTTGCGGCAGCGGTTGAAGAGCTTAAAGCCCTTTCTACTGACTGCGCAGACAGCAAGTCTATCGCTCAAGTAGGTACTATCTCTGCAAACTCTGATTCAGAAGTGGGCGACATCATTGCTCAAGCAATGGAAAAAGTAGGTAAAGAAGGTGTTATCACTGTAGAAGAAGGTCAGGCTCTTCAAAACGAACTAGACGTTGTTGAAGGTATGCAGTTCGACCGCGGTTACCTGTCTCCATACTTCATCAACAACCAAGAAAACGGCACTGTTGAACTAGACAACCCGTTCATCTTATTGGTTGATAAGAAGATCTCTAACATCCGCGAACTACTTCCTACCCTTGAAGGCGTAGCGAAAGCTGGTAAGCCGCTAATGATCATCGCTGAAGATGTTGAAGGCGAAGCGCTTGCTACACTAGTAGTAAACAACATGCGCGGTATTGTTAAAGTTGCAGCGGTTAAAGCACCTGGTTTTGGTGACCGTCGTAAAGCCATGCTTCAAGACATCGCTATCCTAACTGGCGGTACGGTAATCTCTGAAGAGATCGGCCTTGACCTTGAAAAAGTTCAGCTTGAAGACCTAGGTACTGCTAAGCGCGTAGTGATCAACAAAGACAACACAACCGTTGTTGACGGTAACGGCGACCAAGAAGCGATTGAAGGCCGTTGTGCTCAAATCAAAGGTCAAATTGAAGACTCTACGTCAGACTACGACAAAGAGAAACTTCAAGAGCGTCTAGCTAAGCTTTCAGGCGGTGTTGCAGTCATTAAAGTGGGCGCAGCAACTGAAGTTGAAATGAAAGAGAAGAAAGACCGCGTAGAAGATGCACTACATGCAACTCGCGCAGCGGTTGAAGAAGGTGTAGTACCTGGTGGTGGTGTAGCACTGGTTCGTGCAGCAGCGAAACTTGCTGACCTTACTGGCGACAACGAAGACCAAACCGTAGGTATTAAGCTTGCACTACGTGCAATGGAAGCGCCTCTACGTCAAATCTCTATCAACTCAGGTGCAGAAGCATCGGTAGTAGTTAACGAAGTGAAGAACGGCGAAGGTAACTTCGGTTACAACGCAGGTAACGACACTTACGGCGACATGCTAGAGATGGGTATCCTTGACCCAACTAAAGTAACGCGCTCTGCGCTTCAGTTCGCATCATCAATTGCTTCACTTATGATCACAACCGAAGCAATGGTAGCTGAACTACCTAAAGACGACGCACCTGCAATGCCTGACATGGGCGGCATGGGTGGCATGGGCGGCATGATGTGATCATCCCCCAAGCTTAACGCTTAAAAGAAAGGCGCTACTCATTGAGTTAGCGCCTTTTTTGTTTGTATGGCAAATTTTGTGCGTAACAGGGCTATGCGCCCTGTTTTTCTGCAATATACTCGTCCACCAATTCTTCAAGAATGGCAAGTGGCACGGCACCGTTTTTAAGTACCACGTCATGGAAATCGCGTAAGTCGAACTTATCGCCTAGGGCTTGTTTCGCTTTTTCACGAATTTCTAAAATCTTAATCATACCCACTTTGTAAGAGGTGGCCTGCCCCGGCATAACAATATAGCGCTCTATTTCAGATGTAACGTCGCTAAGCGCCATACCCGTGTTGCGTACCATATAGTCAATTGCCTCTTCACGGGTCCAACGTTTATCGTGAATACCCGTATCTACCACCAAGCGCACGGCTCTGAATAGCTCAGCTTGAAGACGACCTAGGTTATCTAGGGGGTTGTCCTGAAAGCCCATCTCCCATGCCAGGTATTCTGAATACAAAGCCCAGCCTTCAGTGTAGGCGGTAAAAGGCGACATTTTGCGAATAAAGGGCATGCCCTCAAGTTCCATTGCCAAGGCTATCTGGAAATGGTGGCCTGGGATGCCTTCGTGATATGCCAATGTGCGCATGCTGTACTTAGGCGTTGCTTTAATATCATATAAGTTGGCATAAAATCGTCCCGGACGAGAGCCATCAATAGCGGGCTGCTGGTAGTAGGCGCCTGGCGCGGTTTTCTCTTTGAACTCAGGAATACGTACCACTTCCATGCCGGCCTCAGGGCGAATTCTAAATACATCGCTTATACCTGCATCGATCTCATCAAGTATGGTTTGGTAATCTTTTAGAATTTGTTCGCGGCCTTCATCACTGTCTTCGTAATAGTGAGAAGGATCGACGGCCAACGCGTCCATCGCGCTAGAGAAGCCTTGGCTGACGTCATAGCCTTCGCCAGCAAGAATAGCTAACATTTCGCTCTGAATTCTTGCTACCTCTTTTAGGCCTAGGTTGTGAATTTCATCGGCAGTCATATCGGTGGTTGTGAAAAAGCGCAGCGCATTGGCGTACACCTTGTCGCCATCGGGCAAATGCCAATAGCCGTGATCGTTTCCTGCTTTCGCTTGAAGCGTGGTGAAGTAATCTATAAATAGTTGGTAGGCGCGGTCGACGTCATCACCTATAACCGTTTGGGCTTCGGCTAAATACGCATCTTGCTGCTCTGCAGAGATATCTTCAGCCTTAGACATCTTCTCTTTCAGCGAGCTATAAAGAATATTTTCCTCTATTGGCGAAGATATAAAGCCATTCATTTCATCTAGTACACGGTCTATCACGAAGCGCGGAGGAATAATGCCTTTTTCCTCACGCAATTTAAGCCCTTCAAGCACTTGCGCGAATTTCTCGTCCACAGCACGCAAACGGCTTAAGTAGTTTTCTACGTCAGTGGCATCATTAATTTGATGCTGACCTTCCATAAAACTTGGAAAGCCGTTTTGTACTCCGAAAAGTTGGTTTACTGGGTAGCCGTGATACTGAAACGGTTCGTTACTAATGAGGTAATCAAGCAAGTACAGCGTGATCTCTTTGGAAAGCTGCTCGTCTTTGCTTAAGTCTTCGTCGTCATACGCTAAAACCCTTTTGCGTATATGGCGAGCTTTGTCATATAAGGCAGCGTTTTTCTCTAGGCTAGCGTCATCAAGTTCGGCGTTGTGACCTTTAATACCTACTGATTCTAAGAAACCGAGGGAGGTTAAGGTTTCAGGGCTATCAAAAGCTACTTTCACCATTTCTCGGTTAAGTAGGTTATTAAAGTAAAAAGGTTTATCCGCATACCACTCGTGCGCAGCAAATGCACCGCCTGCTAACAAAATTATCAGTAAGCCGGTACCAATCCATTTAAAAAATCGTTTCATCGTTATTGTTGTCCGAATTTTGTCCAATGTTTACGTTAACGGAAAAAGTTAATAAAAGTAAATGGTAATTATGAACTCGATATAAAAGAAAGGCGCTGCTTATAGAGCAGCGCCTTTGTTATTGTTGTTAAACGTTTTTAGGCTTAATTTAACGGAGGAATGTCGTCAGCATTCTGGTTAATTTTACCTACGCCCGAGTAGTTGATAACTCGCTGCTTAACCACTTCGGCATCATCAATTGCTTCATTAATGATCACCACTGAAGCAATGGTAGCTGAACTACCTAAAGAAGACGCACCGGCAATGCCTGATATGGGTGGCATGATGCATGCCTCTCAAACATCTCTCGATATTGTAAACCCCTGTAAGAGAGTTTCTTGCAGGGGGGGATTTGCTCGATAGGCGTAGCAGTTATCGTTTACAAGCTCTCTGTGCTAGAAATATGTCTGTCTGAATCATCAAACAAAGAAATGATGTTACGTCGTTGCCAAAAACCGCTGTGATTGAAACGCGCGCCACCAGCAGTATATTGCGTTTGGTGCTGCCTCACAAAATGTCTGAAGTCGTCGAATACTCTATCCTGATAATTGAAAAGTGGCTGTAGCGATTGTTTATGAAAGGCCATGCCTATAGATTTACCTGCGCATATACCCTGTAGAATTGATTTGGTTATGCCTGCAGACGATATTGAGTCATAGCTTGAAGCGGCATCACCCACAGCTAACCAGTTCTGGCCTACAACATTAGACAATATGTCAGACGAACATGGTCTAAGCCATAGTTTATTGGGAAGTGGCAACTCTGTGCCAAATTGAACCATGCATTGTCGATAAAACCACTCGCTCATTTTCAAATACTGAAACCAAATTTTAGGTGACGTACTTTGCGTATTTTTCATCCCTTGTGAATCGGTGCAGAAACTTATGAGCGCTCTTTTTTTAGGTAGTTGTGTTCCGTACCACCAGCCATCGGCAGCACTGCAAACAAGCGTATTTGCAGCTTGAGTCTTTGAATCCCCTAAGTCAAAAAATGCACACAACGATATCACCTTATCAAGTGTATTTTGTGCAATGTTAAGTTTGTTGATAATGGTCCGATGATAACCTGTAGCATCTATAACGAAATCACAATAAACGTTGCGTTGAACTGATTTATGTTCAACTGATAACAGGTAGCCGTTGTTATATTGGTTTATGCTACCAACACGGGTATCAGATAGAACCCGAACCCCCTTTTTTATGCAGGCTTGTAGTAACTGTTGATTAAAAAATTTTCGGTTTAAATGATAGCCTTTACCAATTGGGGTAAACAAAAAATCGTTATAGCCTGGGGTCTCATCCTGCCAAACCGAAATACTCCCCGGGCACGGAAGGTGATGATTTTCTTCAAGTACATGTTCTATATTAAGTTCACGCAAGTACTGACTAAGTACAGGAGGCACAGTTTCACCTACAGATGGGCTGGTTTTGACAGAAGCATTATACAAAGTGATTTGTAAATTGAGCTTTAGAATCAAACTGGTATTTAGCAAAGACAATGCGGTGGCGCACCCGGCAGGGCCACCACCAACGATTGCTACACTAAGGCGATTAGATTCACTTTCCATACTACGCTAAGGAGGGATTGATAAACATTACCCTATGGTCCGCAATTGGTCGGGGGCTTATAGCCATCTTCAGTGGCTGTCGGCCATGGCTCTACAGTATCACCGTGTTCAGTAAACTGGCTTTCTACCTCAATGAATTTGTCACTTCCATAATTAATATTATGCTCGGGGTCTGACACTTGAAGGCCCTGAATGACAAATCCAACTTTGTGCCAGTTTTCAACGAACTCAAAATAACACTGAAAACGACCCTGTTGTTGCGGATATGGAGTCTCGGTACCATTGCCTCGTACACTAAACCAAGTGCTTCCAATACTCCAGGTATTGGAAGCACTGTTATATTTACAGGTTTCTTTTGGATAAACAGAAACGGGGCGTTGAGCTGGCCAAGACCAGTACAGTGTATTGTTTTCACTTGGTTTTTGGCTTTGATCTAGAACTGGATTTGGATCTGGGGTGTGGGTAGCGCAACTATTGTAATCGGTATGCCAAGGTTGAGACATGAATTTACACAAATCCCCAGGTTCTACTTTGAATTTGCGTAAAGGTACATAACCTACGCTAAGAAAATATTCCTCTTTTCCATACATAGAACTGTAGTCAAGTGGTTGCATATTGATTCTAAAAGGCCCCGTTTCGCCCTGCCAGTCTTGAATGTATAAATTGACGTCACGAACAATGAACGTTAAATCTATTCCTGGGGAGTAGCGTCCTCCAAGACAATTTTCCAAAACCATTCTATCCATATATTCCCCCTTACCAAGAGGCGGATACGCTTCCACTGATTTACCTTCATACCACTGGTTCATAAGAAAATACTGTGTCTCAGTGACAGATAAAAAACTCTTCATTGCGTCGCCAAGTGCCAAAGGCATTTTTCTAGGTACACCATCCTCATTGTCCGGCGCATTTTGTGTTCCAGGAGGAGAGGGTTTACGAATTAATTGTTGGAAAGAAGGTATTTTTTCTTTTGGATCGTCTGTTGGTTTTATTTGCGCCATAAAGTTGTGCCCATTTACCCCTTTATTGGGAAGTGCAGTATTCCAACGTTGCAAAAAGGCGCCGTGGAACACGGGTAATACGTCACCATTAAATGAAGCATCGTAGGAATTTTGATATCCCTGAGTATAGAGTTCTGGTTGCAATGCTAAATGTTGAACCCATGTGTCGTAAACATCATCCCAGGTAGATACCACATTGCGGGTCTGTGGTGCATAACCGGGATCGGTGCAGACTACCCACCCATGAACGGCTTGTTCGGTAGTGCCGTCTTCGTAAATTATAGTCGCACACACTGGGCCATCAGAGGTGTCATCAAACCAAAAGTCGTTGTCAATCGCGTCATCCAGTATAGGTGGAGCACCGTTTTGCATTATCGCGCTGGCTTTTCCGTAGCCACCGGTAACAATTAATCTTCCTGTGTCTTTTTCAATTAACATTTCCCCTAGACTTTCTATAGCGCCTAAAGGGTTAAACATGTCAAAGTGGCTGTCTGGAAAACTAATGGGGTAGTTCGGTTGAGTCTGTATAGAGCTATCTTTTGCGATATAACAGGCTGCAGATGATTGATTAAAATGCTGCATGTCAGTTGGACGACTCTCCTTAACTGACATTGCTCTGGGGCCAGCATCGATAACTAATGTGCTGAGTCTATTGGGAGCGGCAAGATCACTGCCAAATTCAGGTGTATTATTACGAACAGGCGGTGTTTCGTCGTTCTCGTAGGCTACAATGCCTTCTTCATCACCGCTTTCTGAAGTAATTGAATAGTTATTGTTTTTTTTATTGGCAAGATGTACCTGCCACACAATGTCTCTAATCAGCTTACCGCCAACAATATCACCTGGTTTGACTTCCTTACCAGCGTCTTTGGCTGGATATTCTGCCTGCGGTTGCTCGTAGGCAAATAATCTGAAACGCGCTGCCTGACGTTTAACTCTGCCTTCAGCATCGCGAAAATCGTTTTCGTCAATGGGCGTGTTTTCGGTATTGGGTTTTACTGGCAATCCCCCGAATAAACCTGATTCTTTATCTATCAGCTCTCCTGCGGCTGTTTCTGGTGCCAAATAGTATTCACTGCTATTACCCACACGGGCAAAGTTAATGGTTGGATGAACTCGAAAGTAACTCATTGCTTTTCTCCTGTGTTTTTAAGGTATGCCTGAATAGCTTCTTTTTCCTGAGACCAGAAATAAATATTCTGAAATGCATGACTGATATTTAAATTTGTAGCCGGAAGGGGAGATAGGCTCATTTTGGGAGGAAATTCCTGTTCTGTATTGTGGCAGCGGAAACAATTATTCATGGCCGTCGCCTGTTGCGTAAACGTTTCAATGGTGCTGTTTGATAATCGTAATGATCCGGTCAATAAGGTATCGTCAGCTAGGGAGAGGCCGGGTGACAACGTGTTTTCTTGTTTAAACCAAATCGCGCCAATTTCATCATAGTGAACCCAAACTTCATTTTGATTTAATTTACCTTGTACGCTTTTATTCAGACTCTGGATATTAGCCGTATTACCCGGTTTAACATCGGGTGCATTTCCAAATGGATAACGTCGACAGACCTGAGTGATAGGTGTAAATGTCTGGGTTGCTTCATCGAGTACAAGTCCGTCCTTCGCCGGGTTGATATTGCAATCCTCTAATTTTGTATTGGCCGTATAGAAAGTGTAATTTTCTCCTGAAACTGGCTGGCCTATTCCTGTATCTGGAGAGACATCAGGCGCATTCTCGTTATGTTCAAACGTTGCCCAAATCATTTCGGGGTGTCCTTGTACTATCCCCCCAATATGAAAACCTACTAATGCGACTCTTGCTGAATAGGTTTCAGTAGGGCTTACCTGTATGCCATTAGGTGTATTAATCAATTTGTTTAGTTGAGTCTTCATAACAAAGATGTTTGAAGGGTTTTCATCCTCGGCTAAGACACGCCACGATGCTTTTAACTCCATCGCTCCCGCACTGCCATATATAGGGAATTCAGTGTTAGGGTTGTTTTTTCCCATTGCCTGAACATTTATAGGGTTTGTATAGTCATCGGTTGGTGAATATGTTCCTTCTGCATTAATGCCCTTGATGAAGTTCGCAAAAGTAGGATTAACGTACTGCGAGTAATATACGGCCTTGCCGTTATGATCGATAAGGATCCCATCGGTACCGGCCTGAAGATATTCATCAAATGATAGGGGATTACCGTGTTTAGTTCGTCTGGGCATCATTCCTCGCCCTTCCAATCCAATTAATGATTGCGGCGATTCAAAAGACAAAAACCTTGGCTGAGAATTCCATTCCTGGGTCAACCATAAGAACATTTGCCAAGACCATTGATGAAATACACAATTGCTGGAGCTTTGGAATTTATCATCGTCAGGTCTTGGCGTTTGACTGTGAGGAAACCACGTGGGCTCAGCCTCACAGCTTTGCGTCTGACTGTGTGCCTGACCTATAAAAAGATTAAGTGTTGCTAGGAAGCCAAACGTTAATAACACTCGGCTATATCGTTTGCGGATGTTTGTTATATATTGCATTACATTTCCCCAATTCATTCCGGAATTAATTGATATTTAACGGAAATTCACATTGAACGAAGGGGATGCGCTAAGTACTGACCCTGTTTAAGCGTTTGGACAACCTCCCTGACGTCCTAGCTTTTAATTATTGTTCATATTTTTTTATACGCAAATTAATTCACCGATTTTTATGGTGCTTGTCACCTTGTCTGATAGCCCCAAGATTAGTTCTGGCTAACCTATTTATACTGGAATGTAATCCTTTGTTCTCGCTTCCAACCTATTTCGATGTAAGTCGTCGGTTAGTACTTAGGTACTGACTTATAAAGGCTTTAGCCGTGTGCGGGGAAACTCGCACGTACGGTTCTTAGGGGAGGGGAAGCCAGTAATGGCTGTTCCTTACCCGATACAATTTATGCTGTGTCATTATGTTGATTTATAAGGGATTATCTAAGATTCGTTGAGACATTTAATACGCCCTTTGTGAGTCATTTTTGTATATACTTTAAGAGACCGTCAAGTTAACGCTTGGTGGTCTTTTTTATTTATATGGAACAGAGATTCGATTTGGGCTAACCTCGAATTAAAAGCTCTTAAGCAAGGACTGTATGCTTACTGATAAACAATTGAATCGCGCCATCTATTCTATTTGGGATTTTCAGCAAGCACTCTCAGCATTAACGTTTATACTTGAGGAGTTTGATTTTGAGGGAGAGTACAATGTTGTTGAATTACGGCGATACAGGTCTTACGAAGCAAACCTCATTATATCAATGGCAAGACCACTAGAGCCTACCAGAAGCGGCTCTACAATAAGCTTTAAAGCTCTTGGTATCAAATTAGACGAGAAGCAAAAAGCGCTATGTGCAAGAGTGTTAGATCTTCGAAGGAAGCTGATAGCTCACTCAGATGAAGATGAGATGCACTTCAGGGTTGATATTCACACCTCTTCTCTAGACGGAAAACATGATGACTTTAAGTGGCCTATCTTTAAGTTTATGGAGTGGCTACATCTTTCTGAAGCTGAACTTATGGAGTTGGAAACGTTCCTAAGGTGGTTAACTTCAAGGCTTTCAGAGTTCTTTGTTAAGTTAGCAAAAGAGGAGCCTGAAAGACTTCAGAAGTACAAAATACCAACCTCACTGATGGAGAGGGGGGCGAGTTAGTTTGAACAAAAGGGCAACTGTATTGCCAGGTCATGCGTACAAGCCCTCGAAGAAATCTTTATGCCCCCCTTTAAAATCAATGGCTTAATAGGTTGCGTAAGCGTATTTTTCGTGACAATGGTGCAATCATCCCCAAGCTCTACCCTTTAGCAGTTCTATAAACTGCTCAATAGAGAGTGGTTTGTACGCCTACTTGATAGATAATTCCACTACATCTTTTCTCGCGGCTATCCTGAGCGTAAGTAAAATCGCCTCGTCGTTAACGTCGGTTATGTAGTCAACGGTATCCGGCAGTTGACCAAGTAACTCAAATGCGCCGCTTGGAAGGGTATATCGCCACAACTGAAACTCATCGTTAATGCCGTACAGCGTATCGCCCTTAGCGATAAAATGTCTGTTGCTCCCCTGATGTTCCAATGCCGTAATGGGTGTATTTTCAATGTTGCCCACTTGCCAAAACCGTCCCTCTGCGTCGGTGAAAATGAGTGTGCCGCTGTCGGTTTTGACCGCCCTCGTGACCGCCTTATCTGAAAGACGGGTGAAAGCACCTGTACTAAGATCGATACTTACAAATGTCAGTACGCCTTGGTGCAGAATATTCGCAAGTGCGGTTTGTTGCTTGCTATCCCAATCAAATAAATTGCGTACGGGAAAGCCAAGTTCGATGCCACGCTCGATAACTTGGTCACGCGCGAACTCTTGATCAATGTCGAAATCATGCTCTATCTCCCCTAAATAGAGTTGTTTAAGTTGAGAGGACGCATTGATCAATATGCTTCTACCGTCTTCTGCCCATAGCACATCGCGCACATAGGTATTGGTAGGGAACTGACTAAAGGGTTTTCCTGAAAAGGGCAAAGTCGCGTTTTGTGTTTGTGTATCAGTGATCCATACCTGAGATGTACCATCGCCTTCTGAAGAGTAGGCAATCAGCGAACCGTTGGGTTGGTATTTCGCTCGGTTTTCCTCTTTCATTGAACGCACAATCGTATGATAACCAACGTTATTCGTCTTGGCTGTGCTAGTGTTAACGTGCGCGTTTAGCTGCCTATCATGCCTAGCAAATTGATCAAGAGGGACCGCCACAATGTCACTGTCGTAATGGCCCTTTATCGCCAGCATTTTCTTTTCAAAGGGGTGGAATAGTGGTGTCCCTATCGCGTCGGTCAGTGGCATAGATATGCGATGAATGTTGCCTTCGAAATCAATGGTAAAAAGCTGCTTGCCGGTACTAAAAACAAGGTGATCTTGTTCTGGCAACATATTTGGGTAGATATAATGATAGGGTGGGATAACACCCTGGTAGTCGATAGGCGCGCTAGAAAGTAATTCGCCGTTAATACTTAACTTTTCAATATGAAGTATGCCCTTTTCATGCACTGTGGTCAGAGCAAGGGTATTGTCACGCGCAGCGAAATCGAAAGACACAATACTGCCGTTTGCTACTTCGTACAAAGGTGCGCTGTCGTTTTGACTTATAGCATAACGAATGAGCCGCCATCGCCCCTGTGTCTTCTGCAATAATGCTATGATATCGTCATCAATCCAGACAGGGTTTTTTATCTTGGAACTCTTGCATTCCATAAGAGTATGGGGCGACTGCGGCGCGGTGAGGGCTTTGGCAAAATCAAGGGTCTGCAAGTGATAACACGTTTTCTGTTCTACCGGCGCCGAGCAGTCGTTTTCTTTAATAAACGACAGGGTGTTGCCGTCGGGCGAAAACGCTAAACTACCATAGGAGCCCAGGGATTGGGTCAGCTGAAATTCTTGTTGAGTATCAATATGCTTTGCCCATAAATGGCTTTGGCACATCACTTCTGGAAAGCGCTGAAAAACAATAAATTTACCATCGGGCGAATAGGCGCTGGCAAGTTCTCTGTCATCGGTAGAGGTAAGTAATCGGATATCGGTAATGTGTAATCTATCAGCAGACGTTTGTGAAAGTGGGGTTTCGTTAACCCATGCGCCGTAAAGCAACAGGCTAAGCGACAATATTATGAGGATAAGGGTGAGTTTAAATTTTAGCTTGTTCTTGGTTGTCTTATGAGTTCGATGGCGGGCTTCTTCATCCTCCTTCTCAAAAGAGGGAGGCGTTGAGTCACAAGCATTAACGTCTGGGCCTTGCAGCGCGGCGTGGGTAGCATCCGTTTCTTGCCAGCGAATATCTGCTTCTAAGCTGTACCCTTTTTTCGCATGGGTTTTGATAAAGCCCTGCGCTTTGCCACTGTCACCAAAGGCTTTTCTCAACTGCGCAATACATCGCTGAAGAGTATTGGGAGAGACCACTGTCTCTTTCCATACGTAGTTCAATAAGTCTTCTTGGCTTACCACTTCGCCTTTGTGCTTCGCTAAATAGGTCAGCACTTCCAATGCTTTAGGAGGAAGTGTTTGCACTTGTTTGTTGTGTGTTATTTGGTTTCTCGACACATCAACATAAAAGCCGCCAATCCAATATCGTTCGGTCATACGATCTCTGATCCGCTGTGTAACAGGGCTCTCTGTTATTAGGTACTCTCTGTAATGGTCATACCGTACCACTATAAGCTGTTGATAAGAATAACGAGTTTGAACAACACGCAAAAATCAGCCAAAAGTCAGGCTTTTTTCATGTCTCTTTCTTAAGGGCGGGATAGCGTAAACCGTCGCTAATTATTAACCCGTATCTGGCTTGGTTCATAGGCAACTGAGCAGGTGAGTACAACAAGGAAAAAGTAAGTTCATGAAAAACAAAAAAAGCACTATTGCTATTATGTTCTGCACAATCGGCGTGGTTTTTACGCTGTCTGCGTATGCCGCGCAAAGTCAAAGCGTGCTTCCCACTGCCAGTCAAGAAGAGGCAATGATCACGCATTGGCGAATGCCGGAAATTGAAAAGCGTTTTAGGGATATAGAGGAACTGTCTGAACCTTATTTAAGCACATCGCCCATCGACTTAGCAGATGGTATTTTGGTGAGTAGTGCTACCAAGGCAGGCGTTGACGATGCGCGTCTGGTAGAACTGGCTGAAGAGATAGCAAAAGGTGAGCACGGTAATTACGACAGTATGTTGATTGCTAAAAACGGCGCTTTGGTATTTGAATCGTATTACAAACGGGGACGAGTAGACTTACCTCACCCTCAGTCATCAGCGGTAAAAAGTTATACCTCGTTAGTATTGGGGCGTGCGATCCAGCTAGGCTACCTCTCTATGAGCGACTTGGATAAACCAGTGATCAGTTTTTTAAAAGAGATGGATAAGCATTCACTGGTCGATGGTGCGGACAAAATTACACTACGTCACGCGCTTACGATGACCACAGGGGTGAAGATAAGTGAACAGGGTTTCGATGCGATTCGCGCTGATTTAGCCCGGATAAAGGGGCAGGGAGAAATTCAGGCGATTTTAGAAGATAGCGCACCGATCCTTGATGCGAGTCAAGTCTTCAAATACGGTGTTGGTCCTCAGTTTGTGATGCAGGTCATTGATGCCGTTGTACCCGGTTCTGCATCGGCGTTTATCGACAAAGAGCTCTTCGCCAAGCTCGGTATTACGCAATACGACTGGCGTACAGCGCCAAGTGGTTTACCTGAGGCGGGGTGGGAAGTCAGTATTACTTCAAGAGACATGCTTAAGTTAGGTCTACTTATTCGCAACCAGGGAAAATGGAAGGGCGAACAATTAATTGATGAGGCCTACCTTAAAGAAGCTACAACCAGACAACTGTTTACTGGCGACGAAGAAGTCTTTGGAGGCGGTGACTTGGTGTCAAACCAAGGTTATGGTTTTTATTTCTGGGGCACAGATCTCTCCTACGACGGCAATAAGCACTATGCCTTTTCAGCGCAAGGCGGTGGAGGCATGTATATATTGCTTGTTCAAGACTATGACCTGATTGTGGTTGTTACCGCACACGAGCGGGACGATGCCACTCAGCAGTTGGTGGCAGAGCGCATATTGCCTCTATTGGCAGCCCCCTCTGTAAGCCAGTAGTCGTTTTGAGAGCGGGGCTTGGCGCGCTTCGTATTTGAACAATTAACAATAATTTTTTTATACCCATAGCGACTAACCTATCGCCCTGTTAATTTGGTGTTAACTGTTCAATGTGAGACTGCTTTAAAGATGAAACTCAAATCGCTTGGCGTACTGCTTGCCTTGTTAGCTTTTGGCGCAAAGGGCAATAACCCGTTAAACCTTGGTGAAGGCTTGCGAACGGCCGACCCGTCTGGTCATGTATGGAATGATGGACGCATGTATTTATACACGTCTCACGACCTTGAGTGTCAGGAAGATTTTTGGATGAAAGACTGGTATGCGTTTTCGTCGAGCGATCTGGTTAACTGGACAAATCATGGTCCGGTGTTATCGGTAGACGACGTCTCCTGGGCCGATAATTACGCCTGGGCACCGGATGCGGCCTATAAAAATGGAAAGTACTACTTGGTGTTTCCCGCGGGTACCGGTCACAAAGACAGAGAAAGTCCAAGCAAGAGTACCAAATGGATGGGCATTGGTATTGCGGAAAGTGAGTCACCTACCGGACCGTTTAAAGATGTGATTGGCAAGCCGTTGTGGACTGCGCCTTATGCTAACGATCCGAGCCTGTTCATTGACGATGATGGCACAGCGTATCTGTATGTGCACGCACAGGGGTATGACTACCATGTAGTAGAAATGGCTGACGATATGCTACGTGTTAAAGGGCCATTGCAGAAAATGGATATGGGAGGCTATGAGCCAAAAATGGAAGGTCCTTGGGTATTTAAGCGCAACGGAGTGTATTACTTTACTATGCCGGAAAACAATCGCATATTGACCTATTACACCAGTCTCTCGCCGACAGGGCCTTGGACGTATCAAGGGCAGATAATGGAGCAGGAAGCCAATAGTAATAATCACCATTCTATAGTGGGATATAAAGGGCAATGGATTTTATTCTATCACCGTTGGCTGGATATCAACTCTGATTGTGGTCGACAACGTCACGTGGCTGCCGAGTATTTGCACTTCAATAAAGACGGTACCATTGTGCCCGTAAAGCGCTCAGAAAAAGGTGTGGGTCATAGGCTAAACAATCGTTAACCCAACACTTTTTGCCCGCGATAAAGGCGAAATATGGTATAGCTATTTACCACAAGTAGAGTGGCCTCTAAGAGTGTGCCGCCGATAGAGCCTACGATAATATTGTTGGTAAGCCAGCAAAGCGCGCCACATAAAAATGCCACGCGCATGGCAATCCCCGACAGACAATACAAGGCGTAGGTACCAATACAGGTACCTAAAATAGGAAATAAGTCGTACCAGTCATGCGACAAATACACCCCTAGAGCAAAAGAGATCACAATAAACAGATAGCCAACGGGGCGTGAGCGGGTTTTTATAGATAACCCCGTGCGCAATACCGACAGGAGCGCGCTCAGGCATGCGGTCACAGCACCTAACAATGCAAAATGCACGGCGTGATTTAAATTCATGATAACCATCATGATACGAAGGTGTTGATCGTCGCGTTGGTAAAAACACAAAATACCAAGGACAAAGCTCAACATGCCTACTGCTTGGGCTAAATTAAATTCTGGTAGCAAAATAAAAGACGTAAAGTGTTGTGGTTAAGCCATTAATTAACAGAGTCAATCCCGCTATTATCCAAAAAAGGATTAGGTTTTCTCTTGTGTTTAGCTAAACCCACATAGGGTGATGATTGATGACACATAGTAAAAGTATAGCGAGCCCAATTCAACGTATTGAAGAGTAACAGTTGCAAGGTTTACCCTATCTATCTTCTACTGTGAGATAACTTCCCTAATGCGCTATACTCGCCACCATATCCTATGGGGTTAGCTACCCTTACTTCCTATTTTTTAGTGACTCTTTATTTAATGGTGCATCAATGGCAACAGCAGCGGCCCTTCACATACTGGTAAAAACAGAAAAGGAAGCCCTTTCGATTTTGGAGCAGCTCAAGAAAGGTAAAAATTTTGCTGCCTTAGCAAAGCGCTATTCGACCTGTCCATCGGGCAAGCGAGGCGGAGATTTGGGTGAATTCCGACGCGGGCAAATGGTAAAACCGTTCGATGATGTGGTATTTAAAAAAGAAATTTTAAAGGTGCACGGTCCTGTGAAAACCCGTTTTGGCTACCACCTAATCAAAACCCTATATCGCAATGGCTAGTGCAACAGGGCTGGTTCGCGATCAATTGGCTTTCGTTTCAATCAAAATCCATACACCAAAGAACAGCATCCCCCTAATTAAAGGGGAATCTTTTCTCCATCGTCGAGTAGGCGGTAGTAGCTATCGCCATTAATTAACAGTCCTTCTGATCGCTTAAACGGAATACTTGTTCGGTAGTCGTTGGGGTGTTTTACATCAATGGCAAACAGGCGGTTATTAAAATGGCTACTAACCTTAAACTGAATGGTGTGACCAACCGTCATAGAAGTGGCTTGATAGAATGCTAAGGTATTTGAAAACGCGGTTTCATCTACTTCACCCTTAAAATACCCTCTGTACCACGCGGGTCCGTTTTGTGTAGAAAGGACCAAAGAGGTTTTTTCATCCGCAAGGCCAGGATAATACATACGGCGATAGTATTGTCGGTTCAGAGTATTAATTTTTTCAAGAGTCAGTTTTTGTTCTACTAGTTCGGGGTGAATACCGCCGTGTACGAACAAATGACCGTTAATGCGTTCAATGGTGTTTTTCGTAGCCAGCCAGCGACCGAGATAGGCATCTTTTCCCAATAAGTCTGAGGATGCTTTACCCAAAAAACCTGCTATTGGGATATATTTGTTGGCCGCAGATTTAACGTTGCCTTGCATGTTTTTGATTTCATGATTACCAACAATAAAGTGAACTTTCCCCCCAGCGTGTTCTGCTTCTTGTTCAAGTTTGTAGATAAGCCACAACAGTTGTGTGGTAGAAAAGCCTCGGTCCACCATATCACCAACCAATACCAGATGGCCTTCACCAAACTGCCAGCGAAGGTCTTCAGTAATTACGTGATGAGCGATTAAAAAATCTCTAAAAGTACGATAATTTCCTTCTAAATCGGATATGGCCAGAATAGGCGCGTCGGTCTCGTAAAGACTTTCTGGAACGGGAGAAAGCGGCTTTATCTGTACGTCGAAATGGCTATCGTCTAAAGGGAAATAAACCTGTGCATCAATAGCTTGATGTGAATTATAGATCTGCTTTTCTACAAAAAAGCCATCGTCTCGGGTTCCCCTAATATAACTTACTGACACAGCGTCCTTTTCGAAAAAAACATAAGGACCCTCACCGCCGACTTTGTATGCTAAGGGGGCGTCACCTAAATTCACGCTGGCATGTTGAGAATAGCCAACCAGTGCGGCAATGGATATTAGCACTACCGACACCACAAGAAAGTAACCCAAGGGGCGAAAGAAAAACCTAACCATGATGTATGCCTTTTGAAAACGGACTAATGAACTTCAGTATCTTGTGCGTAGTAAGCAGCAATAAATAGCCTGCAACCAAGGCAATTGGTGTTATCCAGAAGCTTTGAAATACCCCTTTTGTCTGCTCGGCGATAATGGGGTTGTCCAACATACCAATGACTACGCTATTTCCGTTTGCCTCTGTCCAAATAGCAATCCCATTTGGAATGATCAAATTGGCAAACGCTAACGCAATAAGGCCCACGCCAAAGGTATAACCGAAACACATCAAGCCGTAATAGACTGAACGTGATAGCCCCTTTTTCATCAGAGTAAGCGCTTTAAAGCCTTCTGGAGGTGGATTGCCATGCTGAATATGACCGACATATTGCTGTCCCAATGCGCGTGGTGGTCCAAGTCGGGTGAGGATTTCATCCACGTCTGCCGTTTCGCCTTTCATCTCAATTTCATCAATAACATCGTAAATATGTGATTCAATTTCTCTAATCACTTCCTGAGCTTCAAATGTATCAAGAGGCGTCAGGTAGCGTTGAAGGTTATCCAGGTACTGTCTAATCTTTTTCCGTTCACTCATTCGCTTGGCCTTCCATTGTCGGTGGGATGTTTAAAAGCTGTTGTAGGTCTGTCACTGAACGCTGCCAGCGGTCTCTCAATTGGTGTAATTTTTGATGTCCGTTATCGGTTAAGGCGTAGTATTTACGCGGTCGTTGTTCGCCTTCTTGTTGCCAGCTTGCTGACAACGCACCTTCTCTTTTGAGGCGGTCGAGTAAAGGGTAAAGTGTTCCCTCGGTCAGTTGCATGGTGTCGAAGGTGCGAAAATAATTCAGCAGTTCAAGTCCGTATTTAGCTTGATGCTCGAGCGCCGCCAGGACCGCGAGCTCTAAAGTCCCCTTGCGCAATTGGGCATCCCATTTTGCATTTTGATCGCGACTTTCTGTCATATATATGCCTGTATAACCTTATACTATGTAATACATAGTATATGGTTATAGCAAGCTTTAGCGGGTAGCTCAAATATTGTTCGCGCGTGGGGCGGGAAGAACTTGTAAGAAAGTGTTTCGCTGGTGGCTAAGGTGCCCACTTCTCAGCGCATACCGCATGTTGGGTATAGCGGGTAAAGGGGCTTTCTGCTGGGTGAATATCGCGGCGAAGTGCCACACTGTGATCGACCTTGATAAAAGGGGCCCTAGCGGCTTTGCCATTTGCATCGAGCAAGTAGTATTCACTGGTGTAGTCGTTTAACAACAAACGGTTAGCAATACCGTTATCGGTAAGGCGTACGCGAGTTATGGCTTTAAACTTTGCATTAGGATCAGAAAGGCCAACCAGCGTTTTAAAAAAGTACCCTTTATCAGTTTGCAGCTGTGAAAAGCTATTGAGTGCTTCAATTAAGGTGGGCAGGTCAATGGCTTCTCGTTGAAGCATAAAGTCATGGTGAATAATCGCGCCATCTACAGCGTGGCTTTTTAGGTTACTTGCCATGCTTTTGCCTGCAGTGTAAGCCTGCTTACTTTCATAATCTGTCAGTCGCTTATGACCATCTGGGGTGTAATGCACAAGGGCGTTGGTGTTCATATTGACATAATAATCGCTAATCCCTGCCGGTATGACTTCAAACAACATGAGATCAGGGGTTACCGCTCCGCGCGCTTGCGGTGTTTGTGGGCCTTTGGCTACACACTTGTCTGATATGAAGTAGTAATATTGGCCCGCTTCTATCGCCTGAGCTGTAGAGAGGTAAAATACCCACGAGAAAAGCGAAAGGATCCATAAAATGGATGAACGTATCTGCGACTTTTTTTCAATCATAACTGCCTGGCCTTATCGCATGTGCGTGGGGTGAATTACGCTGACATTGTAAGGTGTGAAGAGCAAAAGCGCGAGTGAGCTTCTCTTTTACTTTGAATGGTAGTGCAAAAAGAACGACAGAGGGTAAATAGCACACTGCGTATTTGATAAAAACGTGTCGTACGCGAGGTATTAACAAAGCGTTTGGATTTGCGGCGGGGTCATCATTTCTCATTAACCATTAAGGGCAAAAGCAAAAAGAAATAAGGCGTAACACCCAGTTACGCCCTATTTCGTGTTGCGATACTACAGTTATAACCTTACGGGTTTAGAACTGATAAGTTACGTAGGCACTGATACTTCTACCTGGCTCTGAGAAGCGCTGGTAGCCATCACTACTGACACCACCAAAGAAACCACCGGTGCCAGCGCGCACACTGTTTAACACTTCCCAGCGGTAATATTCTTTGTCAGTAATATTGTAAATCGCTGCGGTGAAGCGAAGGTTTTCCGTCATGTCATAATAGGCCGTTAAGTCAAATACAGCATAACCGCTTGGCGTATAGGCAGGCCCTTGACCGTTGTTAAGTGCGGTAAAGCTGGTCTGAGTACTCTCATCCACACCTTTGCTCACTATGGCGATAAGCTCAGCGCCCCAATCTCTGCTGTCAGACACATACGCTAATGTAACTGTGCCAGTGTCAGGAGAGATAGTTTCAAGGTCATCGCCTGCATCATTGAAGCTTGAAGCGGTATCGTAAGTGCCGTCAAGTGCCGTATAGGCCAGTTGGCCGCGAATATTGTTAGTAAAGTCATAAGATGCGGTTAATTCAATACCATCAACAGTAATTTCACCTGTATTCTGTGGCTGGGTAAATACATCTTCTGTACTGACTACAATTTCACATCCAAAACGGCTGCACTGTTGTTGCGTGACTTCTGTCCCGTATGGCGTGGAATACGTTTCGTCCTGGATCATATTGGTATAGTCGGTTCTAAATACCGATACACTCACACTGCCCTTGTCAAAAGTGCCAGTATAGGTAATTTCATAGTTGGTTGACTCTTGTGCGTCTAAATCACCATTGGCAATGCGATCTAAATCGATATACGTATCGCCGGTGATCATGTCCGTCACCTCGTCACCCGAGTTGGTACCAAAATAAAGACTCTGAAGGGTGGGGGCCTGATAGCCTTGCGCAATGCGAGCGTTGACTGAGTGGCCTTTTGCAAATGTATAAGTTGCCCCAATTTCACCGACCACGGCACTGAATTTACTGTCGGAAATGCTCAGTCCGGTAGGATCTGAGAAGGTGCTATCGACAGTAGGTGTATATTCGGTCGTGTCGTAACGAAGGCCTGCGTTAATGCTTAGTTGCTCACTTAACGTAACAGTATCTGCAAGATAGGCAGTAAAGAGGGTTTTTTCTGACTCTGGTACAAAGCTTTGATCGCGAATAGGATAACCATCTAAAATAGGGGCGTCCTTAGTTTCACCCGCATAGCGGCGATCAAACATCACTGCTTTTGCGTCAGTTTTCTGGTAGCTAAGACCATAGATAATCTCGTGATTTAAATCGCCGTTGATCGATTTCGCCAAATCCACATTGATGCTAAATAAATCCTGACTAAAATTTCTGTCCTCAGAACGCAGGATGGGATCGCTTTGGCCACTCACATATAAAAAGTTGGTAACGCCTGAAGAAAACAGTTCTTGGTAATTCGCTGTAATATCAACACTGTCAGCGATGGCCAAATCCAGGTTGTCTTGATTGTAGAATAGGCCTATACGTTCGCGATTATTTTCATCGTTAGTGTAAAAACCATAATAGGTACTACTTTCTCGAGATAGGGGCTTACCATTGGTTTCTCTGTCTGTTTTCTCATAGACGACACCAAATTGTTGATCTTCTGAAAGTTGGTAAGCAAGTTTAATCAGTACAGCGTCGACTTGATTGTCCATTGGGTCAGCTTGACCCCTTTCTGCGCCATCAACATTCACGCCATTGCCGTGCGCTTCGGTCTCGCTGCTGTCACGCATGGTGTACTGCAGCAGTGATTCGAGTTGGCCACTGCGATTGGCAATTGTGCCGTGAATAAGCCATTCGTCTGAGCGCCCATCAAACCCCGTTTTTAATTTCAATCCCGTGGCATCGCCATTGGCAGGAAGAAAGTCCGACGCGTCGTGGGTCACATAGGTTACCGAGCCTGCCAGTGAGCCTGGGCCTTGCGCCACTGCGCTTGGGCCTTTGGTAATTGTTACGGCTTTAACATGTTCAATTTCCACTTCACCACGGCTAGAACCATACATGCCGTATGCAGCAAACGTACTTGGATTGAGTGTTTCGCCCTGCATAACGCCATCCACAGTGACAGCCACCGCATCACCTTCTAGACCGCGAATGTTAAACCCGTCATTGCCAAAACGGTTACCTGTGTCATTAACCTGTACGCCAGGAATATAACGTGCAGTGTCTTCGATATTCGTAATTGAGCGTTTTGACAGAGTTTCCGCGTCCAGTACCGTTTCGACTGTAGTCGTTAGTGTTTCTTCGCTTTCTGCTTGAGTAACGGCGAGTTCCGTTTGTTGAGCAAGTGCTGGGAGTGTTAGCGCACAGCCCAGAGAAATAGCGACCATGGATAGTTTAAATTTCATTGTTCTTTCCAGTATGTAATAAAAGTGCAAATGATTTGTATTTAAGTGGTGTCGGTGAATGACGTGGTTCACTCCTAAATTAGTGCAAAGTCAGGGTAGTTGAGATTCACACGTGGATGAGATCACGCCATTACCTGTGTTTGTATCAACGCTAAGCTTCCAGATTGCCAAGGCTAATATCGGTTTTTCTAATGGTTTATCGCGCCTGTCAAAACGACTTTTTGTCACTTCATTGTGTCAAAATTGATCTTAATACTATTGATAACAATTATCATTTGCAATAGTATGATTTCACTTTTACACAATTAGAATTGAAAAAACGATGAAAAAACACACGCTCATTAGTCTAAATATCCTACTTGCGAGCTGCTTTAGTGGTGCGGCTTTGGGGCACGTTGCTTACGTCAAACCTCTTCAGTTTGAACCCGTGAGAGGGGGTAAAGTGACCCTGGATGCGTCATTCGCAGAGCAATTTTTCGTTCCAGAAGCGGCTATTTCCAATGCGTCTTTTGAAGTGGTGACACCAAGTGGTAAGACGGTGGGTGTAGACGAGGTTGTGAACCTTTCTACCCGTAACGTCCTTGAGCATACCTTGAAAGAAGAAGGCACCTACCAGTTTTCAACCGGAAAGCGCATGGGGGCTATTTTTCGGGTTTACGAAAAAGACGGTGAGCGAGGCTCTATGCGAGGTAACGAAAAACCTTTACCAGAAGGCGCGGTGTTAACCGAGCATTTTCAGTCCGTAACATTTGCCACTAGCTATGTAACCCATAAGGGGCCCACTGAACTAGCGCTAGCGCCTCGCAACGAAGGGCTTGAAATTGTGCCGGTTAACCACCCTAACAGCCTGTTTGCAAACGAAGGGTTTGAGTTCAAAGTTCTGTTCAATGGTCAGCCTGTGGCGTCGCATGAAGTGGCTATTTATCAGGGGAAAGATCAGTTTACAGAAGAATCCGACGTGGATAAAGTGACAACTAACGATAAAGGGCACGCTAACTTCACGCCCAAAGCGCAGGATGTTTATCTGATGCAAGTTCGCCTTCGCACCGACGCGCCCAAAGAGGCACAAGTGCCGACCTTCAGCTATACCACGACCCTTTCATTTGAAGCGTACTAATTAAATGCTAATCGGGAGATAGTTATAATGAAAAAAATCAGCCTCGCAATCTTGTCAGCCGTGTGTTTCAGCTCTGTAGTATGTGCCGCTCCACACAGTGCCAGCGGTATTATTCTTACCTACGATTTAAACAAGGACGAGTCACTTCCACTGGAAGAATTTGTCGATGCACGCCGCGCTCGCTTTAATGCGTCAGATAAGAACCAAGATGGCGTTCTAGACGAAAGCGAATACGTTTACGAATGGGAAGGGAAAATGGAAAGTCGCTTAGCAGAGGACAGAAAGGCCTCAGTGAAGCAGACGCATATTCGCTTTCACGCCGTTGATAGCAACGACGATGAATTTATTACTATGGATGAAGTGAACGCTGTAGGTGAGCGCAGTTTTGCGCGGATGGACAGTGATAAAGACGGTGTCATTGCCCTTGGCGATCCAGAGCCTAAGCCTCGCCGTGCTAATTCAGAGCAAAACAAAGATGATAAACCCGAATTAGTCCAGCGCCCCATGTTGCGTATGCCTACGAGTCACAATATCAAAGGATTTGTAGCACTATACGATCAAAATGGTGACGAGACAGTCACAAAAGAAGAGTTCTACAGCGTTCGACAAACCCAATTCCAGCGCACTGACGAAAACAGTGACGATAAACTAACCGAGCAAGAATATGTCCTTGAATTTGAAGACAGACTAGATGCGCAAATCGAGAAAACCCATCAAGGCCAAATCAAACAAACCTATGTGCGCTTTGGCGTATTAGATACTGACGAAGATGGCAAGATGACGTTTTCTGAGTACATGGTATCGGGGTTTAATGCGTTTCATCGTTATGACACGAATGGCGACGGATATCTGACTCTTGACGATCCTGCTCCTGCGCCTCGCGAAAGACAGCAGGCGACAAATGCGACAGCTAAAGTTAGTGAATGATGGGAATTCGCTGGATTGTATTGCTAGTGGTCACTGCCACTAGCTTTAGTTTACAAGCAAAGTCATACGTGTTTCCCGCGGCAAAAGGTAAGGCAAACCCGGTTATTACTATTAATGGCCAGCAGGAATTGTCTGTTGAACAACAGCGCTATATTGAGGGCGTGATCAATGAAACCTACGCTACCTTAGATAGGAATAACCACAGCAGTGAGCTGGCGTTATTAAATCAGTCTTACCAAGGACAGCTTACTCCATGGCTATTCAATGCTTTAAAGCGATGTGAAAGTTGGTTTGCTAAAACGGAAGGGAATATAAGCTGTCGCAATGGGGCGCTTTATCGCTATTGGGGAGACTACGTCGAGGGAAAACACGCCTTGTCGCGCAGAGAAGTGCGGCGGTTAGCACGGGTCGCACGCATCGCAGAAGTTGAATTTTCCCAAAGTAATACACTGGCTTTTAGTGCTCCCATTCAATGGGATTTATCTGAGTATGCTTCATCATTGGTGGTGGAGCGAGTTGACGCGTACTTGCGATCATTGAAAATGGAATCATTCCACATTAGTGCAGACGACATTCAAACACATTTTTCAGTGTCTAATGCCATTTGGAACGCTGATGTGGCCGGCGAGAGGATGACAATACAAAATAATGCCGTTGTACATCTTCGACCATGGCAGCAGCCGGCCTTCTCTTCAGTAAAAGGCGTGTCAGTAGAAAAGGGTGTCATCAGCCACAGTGATGGGTGGGCAAGTTCGCAATTCCAGACGTTAGTAATTGCACCACACGCTTTTGATTCGGAGTTGCTGGCTCATTATGCAGCGACCAAAACGGCACAGCAATCCATCGCAGTGGTCAACGCATTGCCAGATATTGAATTAAAGTTAAGTGATGAAAACGGCCGGGTTTATACCAGTGAACGCTTTTCTTATGAAGTCTCAAGCGGCAGTCATGAAGAAAGCGCTCAGCCACTTTTACACGCCACGGTGTCTTTGCCTCATTTTAATATTGCCGATTATCGTGGGCCTTATGTCAGTGTGTGGATCAGTGACAATAAGAATCGACTTATCAAAAGTCTTGCTCTGCGAGGTAATAGTGAGCGTTGGTTACAGGAACTTCGCACATGGTGGCGCAGAATTGGAAGGAAAAATCAGGCACTGATCGATGGCTTTGCAGGTGCTACGCAAAAGAATACTCCCTTACATCTTAGTTGGGATGGCAAGGACGATTTTGGACGTGAGGTGACTTCTGTTGATCTGGTGTTCAATGTCGAAGTGGCCCGAGAGCACGGTGGCCGTAGTGTTGAAAAAATACCTTTCAGTTTACAATCGCTGGCCAACCCTCTTGTAATAAAAGGGTCCGGCGAGATTGGCGAGATCAGTTTAACGACATCGTCTGATTCGCTTTAAACCTCTCAGCAGTGATTAATAGACAAGCACAACGAAAAGGCGATTAGCCGTATTCGTCAGTGGAGTATTCCATTGACTTGCGGTTATTCTGCCTTTTTCCATTTCTTTTTTTTCTTGCTGCTCTAATAAGAACGGAGCTGCATAACCTTCGCCTTCCCCATCCTTCTGACAACTCAGTGATATCTTCAGCGTCGAGCAATTATATACATTACAGACCTTTACGGTTGGTTGAAAAGTGTGCAGATTGGGGGCTATTCACAGTGTGTATGATAGTTTATAGGTATCATTTATCATTTATATGTATTTCTTTATAAATAAAAGTTATGTCTCGTAAGTAAATGATACTAGTGATGTATGTCTTAATAGCGTAGCTTTGCAACGTTTTAGGTCGAAAAATAGCCCGTTTACCAAGATTGTTGAGTTTAAAAATAAATGTGAGTGTTGCATTTGTACGTTTTTATTCTGGTGGGGAATGGTGGGCATAAGCGAATAAAATAGCTTTGGCGTAAACAAAGGGTGTCATTCTCGAAAGAGCAAGAAGGTAAGGAGATGCGAGTGAAAATCATAATTTTGAATGAATCTAAGACGCCAGATCTACTGAATAAAGTGGAGCGACGTTGTGCAATTACCCCTGCGAGTGCACAGCGACTCGTCAAAAAAGGTGTATCATTAGCACTGGAAACGGGAGCTGGGCTCCACTCAGGGTATTCAGATAAAGAATACGAAGAAGTGGGGGCTGGGGTTATAAATGATGTGAATGCGTCGCTATCATCTGCAGATATGTTGATAGCAGTAAATAGACCCACTGACGAGCAACTATCATTGATGAAAAAAGGGGCCGTAGTGATTGGCCATCTGGATCCTTTTTTCCAGCAAAGTTTGATTGAATCCATCGCCCAGCGGGAACTTACCGCCATTTCTGTTGAAATGATTCCTCGTTCTTCTCGTGCTCAGAAGATGGATGCTCTTAGCTCGCAAGCGAGTTTGGCTGGCTATGTGATGGTAATGCAGGCAGCTAATCTATTACCTTCAATTTTACCTATGATGATGACGCCCTCAGGTACCATCAAACCTGCCAAGGTATTTGTTATTGGCGCAGGCGTAGCGGGTCTTCAGGCTATTGCTACTGCAAAGCGCCTTGGTGCAAATGTGCTTGCATACGACACCCGACCAGTTGTTGCAGAACAAGTGGAATCGCTTGGTGGAAAATTTCTAAAAATAGATATTGGTGAGACAGGGCAGACCAAAGATGGTTATGCGAAAGAGCTAACCGATGAACAAAAAGCGAAACAGCAAGAGGCGCAGCGCGACGCAATTGCAGATTCAGATATTGTGATTACCACCGCCCAATTGTTTGGCCGTCGGCCACCTGTTCTTATTGCAAAAGAAACCCTTTCGCTAATGAAACCGGGCAGTGTAGTGGTTGATATGGCTGCGACAAGCGGTGGCAATGTGGAAGGTTCTGAGGCCGGAAAGACCGTTGAAATAAATGGCGTGAAGGTGATTGGAAATGGCTATTGGAGTCAATATGTGGCCAAGGCCGCCACAGATATGTATGCCAACAATATATACAACCTAATTGAAGAGTTTTTTGACGAAGAAAGTCAATCATTCAGACTTGATTTAGAAGACGATATTCTTGCTGGGTGCGTTATCACTCATCAAGGGCAGGTCACTAACTCTATGCTACTTAACGCGTACAAGGGAGCGTAGTCATGGACATTATCTATTTACTATTCATTGTCGTTCTAGCGGCGTTTTTAGGCTTTGAGCTTATTCGAAAAGTGCCAGCAACACTACATACGCCGCTGATGTCGGGTTCTAATGCCATTTCTGGTATTACGCTGGTGGGGGCTCTGGTTGCCTCTGGAAGTGATAATAATCTACTCACTACCATACTTGGTACAGCGGCCGTAGCGCTTGCGAGTATTAACGTTGTGGGCGGTTATCTCGTAACAGATCGCATGCTTGGCATGTTCAAGAAAAAGAATAAATAAGGAGCGCGCAAGTGAATGATATTGCAACTTTAATCAACCTTGCGTACGTAGTTGCCGCGGCACTATTTATTATAGGACTTAAATTACTTAGCCATCCCGATACCGCTAAAAAAGGAAATTTTATATCTGCAGTGGGTATGTTGATCGCGGTGGTCGTGACCTTACTTGATCAGCAAATTATTAGTTACCACTATATTTTATTAGGATTTGTTATAGGTGGGGCAATTGGCGCGTGGAAAGCGAAAACTGTAGAAATGACCGCGATGCCGGAAATGGTTTCTCTGTTTAATGGCTTTGGTGGTGCCGCTTCTCTCCTATTGGGTTGGGCGACATTGGCTGGAATGTCTCCTTTAGCATTGCAAACTGAAGGTGTGTTTACCTTCCTCACGTTGTTTTTCACCGTGTTAGTAGGGGGGATTACCTTTTCAGGCTCGGTGGTCGCTTGGGGAAAATTGTCAGGGAAAATGAGCTCAAAAGCCGTAATTTTCACCGGACTTAGAGAGCTCAGTGTATTGCACTTAGTTGCAATGGTAATCGTTGGCTATTGCTTTACTTCAGACCCTTCTAATGCATTGTGGATCTACTTGGCTATCGCGTTGTCTCTAAGCTTTGGTTTATGGGCAACTATCTCTATAGGCGGTGCGGACATGCCAGTCGTGATTGCACTGCTTAACAGTTATTCAGGAATTGCTGCTTCGGCAGCAGGACTTGCCACAGGTAATACTATCCTTATCGTCACAGGTCTTCTTGTCGGTGCGTCGGGTCTAATCCTAACCAATATCATGTGTAAGGCCATGAACCGTTCGCTGATGAACGTGTTGTTGTCAGGCTTTGCAAAGCCTGTAGAAGCTGGCGAGAAAATAGAAGGTGAAATAAAGGTACTATCAGCACAAGACGCCTTTTATGTGCTGGAAGCAGCGCAAGCCGTGTTGGTTGTGCCTGGTTATGGCATGGCAGTCGCGCAAGCTCAGCATGCTGTGCGTGAGCTTCAATCACTACTGGAAGACAATGGTTGTACGGTAGATTATGCCATTCACGCCGTTGCAGGACGTATGCCCGGGCACATGAACGTATTGCTAGCCGAAGCAGACGTTCCGTATGATCAGCTATATGAAATGGATGATGTAAACCCACGTATGGAAAACTATGATGTGGTTATTGTCATTGGTGCAAATGACGTGGTAAATCCAGCTGCAAAGGAAATGAAAGGTAGCCCTATTTACGGCATGCCAGTAATTGAGGCATATCGGGCAAAATCGGTGTTTGTCCTTAAGCGCTCTGCGAATGCAGGATTTGCAGGCGTCGACAACCCACTTTTCTTTAAAGAGAATACGCGAATGGTGCTGGGTGACGCTAAAGATACTATCAATAGTATTATTCGTGAGTTTGGCGACGATTAGCGTTACATCAAGTGAGGGCTTATGCGGTATAAGACCAATAAGCGATAATCTACAATGTCTAAAAGGAAGCGTTTATGCTTCCTTTTGTGTACTTATAATGCGCTTGATTGTTGTAGTTATGCCACATCGCAACTAGTATGGGAGGGTGAACCAACGTTGTTATTTGTTGAGGGGCTGTACCTTAGATGTCAAAGGCACTTTATCACATTGAGCAAGTCAGTAATTGTATATTAGTGACCCTTCGCGGCGAGTGGAGCGAGTCAACCAACATACAGTATCTAGCAGCACTGTCGGAATACCTCAAACGCCGCCGAGGACGTCCATTTATTTTGCTGGTCGATATGCGTACATGGCAAATTCCAAAGTCAGAAACATTTAATCAAATAAAAGCACCATTTAAGCTAGATAGACGTAATCAGTTATATGAGATATGGCTTGAATGCGAAGGTACTGACGCTGATCACGTTGCGGAAAAAATGCGTCTTGAAGCTAAAACGCCTTTAGAGCGAACACACAGTGTTTCCCAATTCCTTGCCAGTTGCGCAGACAAAACAGACAACAAAGCATTAGCGCATATCACAGCATGGGTTGAAAATGAGTCTGTCGATAAACAAAATTAGTCGCGACAATCGATATTTTACATCGCATCGAGCGCAGTGTTGTCTATAATACGCTGCTTATTTTCGCAACTACTATGCTAAGCAGCGCCTTAGCCCACTTAATATAGGTGAATAAATTGTCAGATTGGAGCATCGAAGAAGCAGAGCGCGTCTATGGCGTGTCTCAATGGGGTGGCGGCTATTTCAAAATTGGTGAAAATGGCAACGTGCATATTACCCCAGTGCCAGAGGATCCAAGTATCCAAATCGACTTTAATTCGGTAATTGATGATATCCGCAAAGAAGGTGTGCAATTTCCCGTCGTTGTGCGCTTCCATGACATTCTGCGCTCACAAGTTGCAGGCCTCAACAAAACATTCAGAAGCACCATTGAAGAAGCCGAATACAAAGGGGAATATCAAGGTGTCTACCCGGTAAAAGTCAACCAAATGCGTGAAGTGGTTGAAGAAATTGTCGATGCTGGCAAACCGTTTAATTACGGATTGGAAGCTGGCTCAAAGGCGGAACTGCTTACCGTTTTGGCAATGAATACCAACGAAGAGTCATTAACTATTCTCAATGGTTACAAAGACGATGAAGTGATGCGTCTGGCCTTACTGGGAAGAAAGTTGGGTCGACGAGTGGTTGTAGTGGTAGAGAAATTTACAGAATTACTGTTGTTGGTGAAAATTTCCAAAGAGCTGGATATTGAGCCTATTATCGGTGTTCGCTCTAAAATGACAGTAAAAGGTCGAGGCAAGTGGGAAAGCTCGGGTGGAGAGCGCGCTAAATTTGGTCTGACAATTACCGAAATTATTAATGCTGCGCGCTATCTAGAAGAACAGGGCATGGCCCATTGCCTGAAGTTATTGCACTTTCATATTGGCAGTCAGCTGACCGATATTCGTGCGGTAAAAGAGGCTGTTACTGAAGGTGCGCGTATTTATGCCGACCTTCATAAAATGGGATTTGCACTCGATTACGTGGATGTTGGCGGTGGTCTTGGTATTGACTACGATGGCAGTAACTCAACTAATGAATCTTCTCGAAACTACAGCATGCAAGAGTACGTTGCAGATGTAGTATACGGGATGAAAGAAATGTGTGATTTGGAAGGGGTTCCTCATCCGAATTTGGTCAGCGAAAGTGGCCGCGCTATCACTGCCCACCACAGTTGTGTTATCACAGAGATAGTCGGTGAGATAAAATCCAATGCTTCGCAAATGGATACGTCTGCTACAGAAGGGGAGCATATTTTTCTTAAAAATATGCGTGAATTGGCGGAAACCTTCGATGCACAAACCAATATGCACGAAGTGTATAACGATGCTTCTCAATACAAAGAACAGGCGTTAGACGCATTTAAACTGCGGGTGTTGCCATTAGAAGAGCTCGGTAAAATAGAAACCCTTTATTGGCAAATAATGGGTCGTTTGCAGACGTGGTATCGCAACGAAGAATACGTTCCAGAAGAATTACAAGAACTGGACTACAGCTTGTCTTCTCAGTACCTGTGCAACTTCTCTATTTTTCAGTCTGCGGCAGATACATGGGCGATTGATCAGCTTTTACCTGTTGTGCCACTTACCCGCATGAATGAAGAGCCAACAGTAAATTGCTCGTTGGTTGATATTACCTGTGACAGTGATGGCAAAATCGACCAATTCACTATTGGGCGTGAAATAACCGACGTGTTACCTATGCATCCGTTGAAAAAAGATGAGCCTTATTACATCGGTCTGTTTTTAACAGGCGCATATCAAGACGTAATGGGGGATATGCACAATTTATTCGGTCGTTTAAATGAAGTGCATATTTATAGCTATGACGATGATCCGGAAGACTTTTACATAGAAGAAGTGGTGAAGGGGTCTTCGGTAGAAGATGTACTTAACATAATGCAATACAACCCACGCGCTATGGCTTCAGACGTTAAACGACTGATTGACAAGCAAGTGTGGGATGGAAAGCTAAATCCACGTGAAGGAGTACGTTGGACGGACTTCTATGAAAATTGCTTAAGTGGTTATACGTACCTCAAGCAATAATTTAAAAAAATTGCGGGTCGCCCTTGCAATACCGGTTGCTCTTTTCTGGACATACTCACAGCAAAGAGCAACAGGTCTTAGAGTTTATTAGCGTCGGTTTGTTTTAAGTAGCGTTTCCACAACTCAGCAGTAGTGGAATTAATCATATTTGACTCTGCATTCATCAACATAACATAGCCCACTTTATGTTCTGGGGAAAACGCCACATCTGCGCGATAGCCTTTTACCCATCCACCGTGATAATTAAGTTTTATTCCTTTTAAATCGTATATGCGCCAACCCAGCCCGTAATGCGCATCGTCGATCATTCCACGCCAACCGCGACGATATGTTTCCCGTTTTGTTCTAACGCGTTCGGTGGTCACGTACTCAACCATATCCTTTGAAATGACGGTGGGAAATTCACCTAGCAATGCCTGAAGGTAAATAGTCATATCGCGAATACTGGCGTTTACACCCGCAGCGGGAGAAAAACGGTAATAATTGCTTTCCACATTACCTTCATGCCATTTATTCCGGGCAATGGCAATATGGGGGTGTGCCCATGACTCAGATGCGAGTAATCCACCTTTACCAACACTGGCAGTACGCATCCCTAAAGGCGTAAACAACTGGGTTTGCAATTGGGCAGAATAGGATGTGTTGTGATTACTAAAATAGTATTCCAAGGCGCCAAAAAGCGCATTTTGATAGGTGTAGCATTCGCCCGGTTTACATAAAGGCTCTAGCTCGCCCAATGATTTTAATACGCGCTCTAGAGAGTAGTCGGCTTCGATAAGGTTGTCATAAGCATTAGGCATATAGCCACTGGATTGACCAACAATGTGTTGAAGCTCCAGTTTATTCTTTTCATTACCCTTAAAAGGGATGTCCGGTAATAGCGTTTCTATCGGCGTATTCCACGACAATTGGTGTTGCTCGACCAATTTCGCTGAGAGTAGGGCGGTAAACGTCTTAGATACTGAGGCGAGACGAAAGACTGTATTTTCGTCTACTTTAGCACCATTTTTTCTACGGGTTTTGCCGTGAACATACACCCGCGGTGCTTTGCCTTGCTCGTAGAATACAAAGGCGTAACCGGGTACATTGTATTTATCGGCTTCTCTTTGTACATAATTCGCGTAATCGTCCAGCCAGTCTGCTGTCACCTGTTGTGGCCAGCATACAAGAAGCAACGTCAGCGTTAGGAAAAGTAAGTGCGGCATCAGTGTGCGCAGCATATTCAGCATACTTTAAGCTCGTTAGGCCGTACTTTTGATATTAAGAAAAGCGCAGGCGGTATTTGTTATTATTTTAATATTATGCGGATAGCGCGGCTAATGATCAAATAGGTCGTAGGGGTTTCGCTTTTTCCCATAGTGAGTTCCGATTTTGTCGCACATGATGAGTGATGTCGATATACACTAGTCACTACGGTGAGGTAATCGACAGAATAAGGGCAAACAGTGATATCAGGATCATTGGATCAAAGTGCTGAAAGTAAGGGCCAAGCTGATACTGTTCTAAGTGCCGCGAGAATGAGTCGCGATGCGCGTTTTGACGGTAAATTTTTTGTGGCAGTGAAAACGACAGGGATTTTCTGTCGACCTATTTGTCCTGCAAAACTACCTAAAGAAGAAAATGTGGTGTATTACACGCAAGCTGCTAAGGCGATGTCAGATGGTTTTAGGCCTTGCTTTCGTTGTCGTCCTGATAGTGCACCAAGTTCGTCTGCCTGGCTCGGTGTTAACGCCACTGTACACCGTGGTATGTCGCTATTGTCTGCTATTCCCGTTCAGAACATTGAGACCATCGCTTCTCGGCTTGGGATCAGTGAACGTTATCTCTATAAACTGTTTACCAGTGCACTGGGAATTTCACCCAAGCAATATCAAAATATGCATCGGGCGTTATTTGCCAAGCAGTTAATTCAACAAACTTGCTTGTCTATGACTGAAGTGGCGTTTAGTGCAGGATACCAGTCGCTGCGTCATTTGCAGCGGGCCATGGAGCAATATTGTGCAGCGACACCGTCTCAGTTGAGACAACATCAACGAGGGCAACACAAAACCTTGCGTCTATTTTTGTCCTATCGACCACCTTATAATTGGCCATACGTTCGAGCGTTCCTTGCTACTCGTGCCATTAAACACATGGAAAATGTAAGTGAAAATTCATATGAACGGTTTTTTGCCTTTAATGGTGCTAGCGGCCACATGCGTGTCACGCACGATGTAAAACGCCATGGGTTTATCGCCGAAATAGTATTGTCCGATTTAACCTACTTGCATCAGACAGTGGAAAACATCAGGTCGATGCTGGATCTCAATGCTGATCCTGTGCTGATTGAGCAGGGATTGTTAAGGTCTGGTCTCAACAAAGAAGCGCTAACACCGGGCATTCGACTACCGAGTACGTGGAGCGTATTTGAAAGTGGTTGTCGTGCTATTTTGGGACAGCAAGTCAGTGTAAAAGCGGCCGTTGCACACGTTTCGTTACTAGTTGAACATTTATCAACACCCTCTCAAGATGAGCAGAGCGTTACACCACAAAGTAGCACTATTTCTCGGGCGTTTCCTACAGCCAAGGCCATAGCGTCCAGTGATCTTCATTTTTTGCGCATGCCACTGGCGCGGAAAGCAGCGTTAAGAGAGTTTGCCCAGTTGTTTGCTGAAAAGGACGTTGACGGGCTACATGATTGGCCCACTCATGAGCATATGTTAGCCATTAAAGGCGTGGGGCCCTGGACAGTGGATTATTTAAAAATGCGGGGTGAAAGAAATCCCGACGTTTACCTTGGTGGAGATCTTATCGTACGTAAAACCGCCGAAAAATACCCCCTAACCCCTTCATCCGCGGCGCCTTGGCGAAGTTATTTGACGCTTCAATTGTGGCATCTAAGTGATAAGTCAGCATAAGTAACCGGTGAATTAAGCGCGTATTGGAATTTAAAGAGAGTCAAATTTTATGGAACATATTCAACACATAGCCACTTCTCAAGGGACAGTCCAAGTAAACGCAAATGAAAGAGGGGTCACTGCGATTGGATTTGTCGACACTATTGATGAAGCCTCGCCGAGTGCGCTTACCCAAGAAGCATGTGCACAATTGACCGCTTATTTTGATAGAAAACTGAGGCAATTCGACTTGCCGCTTGCGGCGCAAGGAACGGCGTTTCAGCTGAAAGTATGGCATGCACTACAGCAAATTGGTTATGGTCAAACGGCCAGCTATTTAGATGTCGCTACTGCAATAGGGAACCCAAAGAGTGTGCGAGCAGTGGGCAGTGCGAACGGACGAAACCCCATTGCCATTGTAGTACCCTGTCATCGTATAATAGGCAGTAACCGAACCCTCACGGGCTACGCTGGTGGTCTAGAGAGGAAGCAATTCCTGTTGAATTTAGAAGGAGCCCAAGGGGTACTATGGCAATAAAAGATCTTATTTCGCTGCTGCTATTGGCAGGTATCTGGGGTGGTTCATTTATTTTCATGCGCGTTGCTGCACCTGAATTTGGTATCTATGTACTGGTTGCCATACGCACGTTGTTAGCCACCGCGGTTCTGCTTCCACTATTATTGCTAACTGGCTCAGTTGGCGATATCAAAAGGCATTGGTTAGCCATTGCATTGGTGGGGATGGCCAATACTGCCGTACCGTTTGTCTTGTTTAACTACAGCAGTCTTCACCTAGAAGCAGGGGTAAATGCTATTTTAAATGCAACTGCGCCTATGTTTGGCGCCATCGTGGCATGGTTGTGGTTAGGAGATCGTCTTTCTAAATCAGCCGTCGTTGGATTATTCATCGGGTTTGTCGGCGTGGCCGTTATTAGCCAACAAAAAATAGGGCAAGGCGATATTAGCTTTCTCCCCATTCTTACTGCATTGCTGGCGACGTTGGGCTACGGCATTGCCGCCAGTATGATGAAAAAATGGTTGCAAGGTGTTAAACCCTTAGTGGTTGCTACTGGCAGTCAAGCCATGGCAAGTATCATGCTTGCACCTTTTGCACTTGCTACCTTGCCAGCCACCATGCCAAGTACACACGCTTGGTTAAATGCCATTGCTTTAGCCATAGGCGGCACCGGTATCGCTTATATACTCTACTTTAAACTGATCGCTGATATTGGACCGGCAAAAGCAATTACCGTGGCGTACTTAGTCCCTCTATTTGGCATTGTATGGGGCGTGCTATTTCTGCAAGAGCATTTGTCAGCGCAAACCATTCTGGGTGGAGTAATGATTTTATTTGGCGTGGCTCTCACCACGGGTGTACTTAACAAAAAGCGGTTTAGAGTTAAAACCGCTTAAGTGTGGCTCACTCAATTAGCTGCATTCGCACCAGGTTGCTGCCGTCGCGTTTAGCTTGATAAAGGGCATCCTCTGCATGGGCGGTAACTTCATGCATTGCACGGGTTGATGCCGTGAATGAGAGGCCAATAGAGGCCGTTATCTGAAGTTCAGGGGTGTCGCTTGGCGGTGGCAGTGTAGCAATACCATGACGTATATTTTGCGCAATATCAAAAGCCACATGAGGGCCAGTGTTGGGCAATAGCACGATGAATTCCTCACTGCTCCACCTCCCTAAAATATCTTGTTCCCGCAGGTGGTCAGCTAAATAGGCCACCACTTTATCAAGTATATCGTCACCGATATTGCGTCCGTGGGTGTCCACTATCTCGGTCAATTCATCAATACTGATAAGCATGACGCTCAGCGATTTGTGTTCGGCTAACAGACTTTTGTATATCAATTGTAGATTGTCTTTTTCCGGTAGCCGAGTGGCATGACGAACAATTAACTCTGGTTGCATATCTTTTCTGAAGTAGTAGAGCAAATTGTAAATGAGCAGGAATAAAGAAAATACGATCACCAGCAAGGTAACCACACTGAAGATAAAGGCTTGAGAAATTTCTGCCTGGCGTGCTTCAAGAGGACTCAACAGAAAGACAGTCCAGTCAAATTGGTTGAGTTTGACTTCAGCAATTAAAAAGTCTTTTTGATCGATGGTCACTAATTTATTGTTCAGTGCTTGCTCGTTTTGAATGGCCAACGGCAAAGTGGCGTACCAAGGGAGTTCTGACAAATTAGTAAATTCAGAATAAGATGCAATAAGGGTGGGATCTGAAGACAGCATAATGTCTCCTTCACCATCGACGAAAAGAAAATCGTAACCATATTCCTGTTTGTATACATCGAAAATTTCGACAAAGCTCTGCAAGCTTTTACCTACCCCGAAAAAGCCGAGAAAGCGCCCTTGTTCATCGTGGATTTTGATGTCGATATAAAAATGGGTATCTTCCCATTTGCCGATGTCTGCTACGGCATCAACGGGATAATCGCGGTATTTGAAGTACCAACTCACTTCGCCTTCAATAAGGTTGATAATACTGCCGTCTGAATTGTATTGCTTGCGTGAATGCTCACTGGCGATAAAGAAAGACAAGCCAAATTCGCTTTCGAGGCGATCCAATGCTTTAAAAATAGCATCTTCATCTATCTGTTCTTTCACCATCAGGTCGACCAATTCGGTGGAATGGCCTAGTGCTTCAGAGATGTGTAGCGGCTTGAGAATTTGCTCAACAATGAGTGAAATTGCGGGCGACAGTGACTGTTGTTGCGCTCGACTTTGCTCAGCAACAATCTTCGAAATGCTAAAGTGAACTAATGTAACGATAGCAACCACCACTACCGCAAATAACACCAGAATACTTCTATGTAGAGTTCTAAATGCGTTCACAGACTGCGCATGCTCCCTTGCCTGACTGAACCTTACCGATTTTGTGAATTATACCTGCTGCAAAAATGATGTACTAGCGTGTTTGCACTAACTTTATACTAAATGACAAGGGAATGGAGGTTGTAAGGCAAGTAAATGAGACAAAATCAACCACTGACATCTGTTTTGACCTTGGTTAAACTAGAAAGTGTTTTTATCTCTTTCTCAATAAAGGAAATGTATGGCGCTCTCAGTGGTCATTTTGGCGGCGGGTAAAGGTACCCGAATGAAATCATCTTTGCCTAAGGTATTGCACAAAATAGGCGGTGTGCCTATGGTTCAACGCATTATAGATACCGTAAAAACATTGGGAGCTGACAGTATTCACCTAGTATACGGTCATGGAGCAGAGCAATTACAAGCTACAGTTAAAGAAGACAACCTCAATTGGTGCTTGCAACAAGAGCAGCTAGGCACAGGTCATGCGGTACAACAAGCAGCGCCTCATATTCAAGATGACGATGACGTGCTTATTTTGGTGGGAGATGCGCCACTTATTCGCGTAGAAACCCTCACTGCCCTGCGCGAAGTTAAAGCACACTGTGATTTAGCATTGCTTACTGTGGTATTGGATGACCCAACGGGTATGGGACGTATAGTCAGGCAGTCAGATAATATTACGGCGATTGTGGAGCACAAAGACGCCACTGAAGCGCAGCGCCAAATCAAAGAGATCAATACCGGTATGATGATGATGCGGGGAGCCGATCTTAAACGGTGGCTTGAAGCCTTACAAAACAACAATGCCCAAGGCGAATATTACCTGACCGATGTTATCGGTATGGCCGCAGCAGAAGGAAAGTGTATTCAATCCGCTCAGGTGGAAACACCCGTGGAAGTCGAAGGTATTAATAATCGTGTGCAACTAGCAAAGCTTGAGCGTGCACTTCAGCGTAGACAAGCACAGGATTTGATGACACAAGGCGTCACGCTAGCCGACCCTGCGCGATTTGACTTACGTGGTACGCTAACCACAGGCACCGATGTGATCATAGATATAAACGTCATAGTTGAGGGCACCGTAACCTTGGGTGATAACGTTGTTATAGGTGCGAACTGTATCTTGCGCAACTGTGCAATTGGTGACAATACAGTGATTGAAGCCAACTCGATAATTGAAGATGCGCAAGTGAGTGAAGATTGTACTGTTGGGCCTTATGCGCGTTTGCGCCCAGGCTCTGTTATGCATAAGCAGGCAAAAGTTGGCAATTTTGTAGAAATGAAGAAAGCCGTGTTAGGCGAAGGCGCTAAAGCAAATCATCTGACTTATTTAGGCGATGCTGAAGTGGGCGCTAATGCTAATATCGGAGCGGGTACAATTACCTGTAATTACGACGGTGTAAACAAGTCCAAGACACAGATTGGTGAAGCGGCGTTTATCGGTTCAAATTCATCATTAGTGGCGCCAGTCTCTATTGGTAAAGGAGCCACAGTTGGGGCTGGATCAGTGATCACCAATGCCGTAGACGACAACGCACTTGCCGTTGGCCGTGGCAAGCAGCGCAATATCGCCAATTGGCCACGACCTACCAAGAAATCATAGACCGTTTCACATAGTGCAGCCTTTACATATGCCTAGCAGGTGATAAAAGGCTACACATTCAACAAGGGCATGCTTTATCGCATTAGCATGTCTTTGTTCTATTCTCCCCAGCAATGAACCATGGGGCTTTTCACTTAGCAATAGCAAGGAGCATGCATGATATCTGTACTATTGGTGGGATTCGGTTTTTCAGCGAAAACCTTTCACCTACCGTTTCTCACCCACGCTTCTTCTTTTTCGGTAAAAGGCGTGGTGTCTTCCCAACGCGATGCAGTGAAAGCTGTACTGCCTGAGACCACGGTTTATTCTTCCCTTAGCGACGCATTGACAGACAGCGCCTTTGATCTGGCAATTATTACCACACCTAATCATTTACATGCCTCACAGGCGGGGTTAGCACTCAACAACGGTTGTCACGTCTTAGTGGAAAAACCCTTTACACTAAGCAGTGAGGATGCTGTACAACTGATTCAAACCGCTTGTCAGCAAGAAAGAAAACTGAGTGTTTACCACAACCGACGGTTTGATGGAGATTTTCTCACTATTAAGCAACTTATTGCTGAAGGTGAATTGGGCGACATCAAGCGAGTTGAAAGTCGCTTTGATCGCTTCAGACCCACTCCTCGCAATGGATGGCGAGAAAATGCGGGTGTTGGTAGCGGTATATTTTGGGATTTGGGCCCCCACTTAATTGATCAGGCGTTGCAATTATTTGGTTACCCAGACGCCGTAAGCGCCGATATTCTAACATTGCGTGAGGGGGGGCAGTCTGATGATACCTTTGACGTGACGTTGCACTATGCAAACAACATCGTGAAATTGGGTAGTTCTGCGTTTCAGGCAGGGCCAACGTTGCGGTTTGATCTTCAGGGCACTCAAGGTAGCTATCGCAAATTTTACCTCGACCCCCAAGAGGCACAATTACGAGACGGGTTGTCGCTAGACGACCCATTATGGGCGCGAACGCCTGACTGTGAACACGGCGAGCTTCACAACACGCAAGGTGCCAAAACCATTGTTACACAGCAAGGCCAGTACCTTCGCTTTTTCGAACAACTGGCCTGCGCCATTATCGATAACGAGCCATTGCCGGTGGACGCCGCTAGCGTTCTGCCAGTGATAAAAGTGATGGAACTGGCCATAGCCGCGAGCGAACAACAACAGACCTTGCTTTGTAGCTAAGTCGCTGGTGTCTAACTAACGAGTGGGTTTATCAGGCAATTCATCGGTTATTGACTTTAAAGGTGTTTCGTAATAACTTACACTGCTTACGAAATGTAATAAATTGCTTTCGTTTTGAAAGTTATGATGTGTTTTTTCAACCTCAATTACTTGAAGAAACGGCCTGATTAATTAAAAGTGACAAGGTTAATTAGTGCATTTACATCGGTGTCGGGCTTGCGGCAGAGAAATAACCTCAACTATACCAAGGGAACACCTGTTAATTGAAAACCAGTAAATCGGTCGAACGCAGACGTCATGAAATAGTAGCGTGGGTTAACGCTAACGGGCAAACGCAAGTCGAAACGCTTGCTGCCCACTTCCATACCTCTGAAGTGACGATAAGAAAAGACCTCAGCGCGTTGGCCGAACAAGGGGTAATTATCAGGCAATTCGGTGGAGCTATCCCCGCTGTACCTTCTCCTTCATCGCACGTAATGCCCATGGGAGCGAATGAATCATCCTGCGCCAGCCCAATGGGCAGGATTGCAGCTGAATTTGTTCGTCCCGGTCACAAATTAGTTATTGATTGTGGTACTACTACCACTTCATTACTGCCTTTTTTATCGGCAATAAACGATTTGGTTGTAATGACTAATTCGCTCTCTTCCGCCAACTTCCTGACTCAATGTAATAACGAGCCCACAGTATTGATGACTGGGGGCACATGGGATGCGCAATCCCAGTCATTTCAGGGCGCCATGGCTGAAAAACTCATCAGTGCCTATAGTTTTGATATCGCTTTTATTGGGGCGGCTGGAATAGATGTGGCGCGAGGTACAACGACGTTCAACGAGCTCACGGGTGTGACTAGGGCTATGGCTAACGCAGCCAGTAAAGTGATTGTTATGGCGAGTGCCAAAAAGCTTTCACACAAGATGCCTAACCTAGAGCTAGGCTGGCGTGATATTAACGTATTGATCACTGATCAAGGTATTAGTGAACAAGACAAACAAAGAATAGAAGAACAAGGTGTGGCAGTTTATGTTGCCTCATCTAGTGGAGAGTAAATATGTGTGGAATTGTTGGTGCAATCGCTGAACGTAACGTTGTTGAGATCCTGTTAGAGGGGTTAAAACGTCTTGAATATCGCGGTTACGATTCCGCTGGTGTGGCATTACTTCAGAACAACGGAACGCTAACCCGTATTCGTCGAACTGGAAAAGTTCAAGAACTGGCTGATGCAGTGGCGCAACAAGAGGCACTTGGTACTACAGGTATTGCCCATACTCGTTGGGCTACACACGGCAGTGTTACTGAGGAAAACGCCCACCCACATTTTTCTAATGAGCGCGTTGCCGTTGTACACAACGGTATTATTGAAAATTATGTCGCCCTCAAAGCACAACTTCAGGCTCAGGGTTATACCTTTACCAGTGACACCGACACGGAAACTATTGCGCATACAGTGCACGAAGCACTTAAGATGGGGCATAGCCTGTTGCAAGCGGTACAAGATTCGGTGAAGACCTTTCACGGTGCCTACGGGACGGTGATCATGGATAAAGATGACCCCAGTCGCGTAGTGGTCGCGCGCTCGGGCAGTCCTTTGGTTATCGGTCTTGGACTTGGGGAGAATTTTATTGCCTCAGACCAAATGGCGTTGCTGCCGGTCACCCGCCGTTTCATCTTCTTAGAAGAAGGTGATGTGGCCGAAATCACACGTCGCGAAGTAAAGATATTCGATAAGAGCGGTGTGCCAGTAGAGCGTGAAGTTATTGAATCGAACGTCGAGCATGACGCCGGTGACAAAGCGGGCTATCGCCACTATATGCTGAAGGAAATTCACGAACAACCTACCGTGGTTAGGAATGCCTTGCAAAACCGCCTTGACGAAAACGGCCTGCTTGATGGAGTATTTGGTGAAGGGGCGGATGCGATTTTTAGTCAGGTGAAACACGTGCAAATTATTGCCTGCGGTACCAGTTATCACGCCGGAATGACCGCGCGTTATTGGTTAGAGCAATATGCCAATGTGTCGTGTAACGTGGAAATTGCTTCAGAGTTTCGTTATCGCAAATCGGTAGTTCATCCAAATAGTTTGCTTATTACTATCTCACAATCGGGTGAAACCGCAGATACATTAGCCGCACTGCGTTTGGCCAAAGAACTTGGTTATATGGCGAGCCTGACCATTTGCAATGTACCGGGCTCTTCTTTGGTTCGAGAATCGGATCTAGCTTTTATGACCCGAGCAGGCGCTGAAATTGGCGTTGCTTCCACCAAGGCCTTTACGACTCAACTCACCGCTTTCCTTATGTTGACACTGGCACTGGGCAAAGAAAATGGGATGAGTGACGAAGACAATACAGCGATTGTGTCTGCGCTTCACAGTTTGCCAGCAAAATTAGAAGAAACGCTAACCATTACTCAGGGTATCGAAGATCTAGCCGAAGAATTTGCGGATAAACATCACAGTTTGTTCTTAGGTCGCGGCGATCAATATCCCATTGCGATGGAAGGTGCGCTTAAGCTCAAGGAGATTTCCTATATTCACGCTGAGGCTTATGCATCAGGCGAGCTAAAACACGGTCCATTGGCCTTGATTGACGAAGAAATGCCAGTCATTGTGGTCGCGCCAAACAACGAACTGCTCGAGAAGCTTAAATCTAACGTAGAAGAAGTGCGAGCACGTGGTGGCATCATGTACGTATTTGCTGATAAAGATGCGGCGTTTGCGGGTGATGACACTATGCGGGTAATAGATGTTCCGCACTGTGAAGCACCTATCGCACCAATTATTTATACCTTGCCGTTACAGTTGCTCTCATATTATGTGGCGCTTATTAAAGGGACCGATGTGGATCAGCCGCGTAATCTGGCTAAGTCAGTCACGGTTGAGTGATAAAAATAAGGAAAATGTATTTAGTGTCACATACAAACTAAGTTGGAAAGTTATAAACAAAGATGGAAAGTGACAAACAAAGTTGGAAAGCAGGCCTCAAATTGAAGGCCTGCTTTTTTATATGCAAGTTAGCTGGTTGGCAGCCCTAGTTTGTCAAAGAAAGCTCTATTTCTCTCTTTTGCAGCCTTAACGAGTTGGTCAAAAGTTATAACTTCAATGTAAGCATGAGATGGTTCGTTATATCCAAAGTAGCCCATTCCGTCCGAAGTAATCCTCAAGTTTGCTCTGCGACATCGCTTGTGCATCGACTCAGTTAAGTCACAAAGTACGTAGCAATAACCAGGAATGTCATTATTTCCAGGGATTGGGCGACCTGATTTAGTTGTTACTTTTCCCTCGCGAACTTTTTCCAAGTAACTTAATGCTTGGTCTATTGGATCTTTGTCTTCACCTTCTCGCATATCGTTGCGCATTGGCCGCTTTATCTCTATTACTGTAATGGCAGCTAAAGGAAAACTTGTTTGATCGTTAACTAAAATAGGGTTATCGAACACTCTTAGACTAAGTAAATCAGGTTCCTTTGTTGAGTCATTACCAGTAATGGGCATCGCTTTGAATGTTTTGTCGGAAGCCAAATAGTTGTGGAATGCCAAACGTTCGTCGATCAACCAAAGATTGCAAGAATCCAGCAAAACCTCACCAGAATCTTTACGCATTGGCATGATTAGTTCGTGAATCAAATCCTCACGGGCATATTTTCCATTATCTAAACGCTCAATAGACTTTTGCAGCAAGTCAAGAATGACTTTTCGATGCGAGACATAATTAGCTAAATCTGATTTCTTTAAGTCTTCAGCTCTTTGCAGATATTCACCAAGCTTCACTTTATATTCTTCAATATGATCCTCATTGTGAGGTTTCATGATGTCATGCCCGTCACTTACTAACTGGCTTTCTACTTCGTACCATTGTGCATGAAGATGTAACTCTAACTCTTTATCTGACTTATCGGGATCAACAACCAATAGGTCTTCAGGTATATAATTGGCAATAGGCCTGTAACGGGGGGCATGATTATTGATGAAGTCCTCTACTCGCTTTCGGCCAGATTTTACGTTTTCCGCTAATACATCTTTTAAGTATTCTTTTGCACGAGCTAAGACAGCTTCTCTAATATCTTTAAAGCTCACATCGTTTAGCATCCCTTCTACATCTTCGGCTATATCAAAAGATGTACGCTCACTTCGAACATGTTGATCTAGGTATTCTGACGACACATAGCAAGTGTAGATAAAGTCACCAGCAGTATCTGAAATTTTCCCATATAAACCAGGAAGTTTGCCCTGAATAGATTCTTCTTTAACAAGTCTATTAGCAGCGCAAAGAGCCAATTGGTGTTTTTTGTTAACCGACGCACGAAATTTTATGTGGGTCAATTCGAAAGCGTATTCACGAACTTTAATTGTTTCAGTGGATGCACTTGAATGCATATGTTCTTCTAATAGCTTAGCTAGGTCAAAAACTTCTCCATTGTCCTCAACCTGTATATTCGGTGCACTGCCTTGACGTACAAAATACCAGAGTACGTGTTCAAGCAGCTGGTTTGCGATGGATACGCCTTTGATAGGAGCTTGTTTTCGATAACTGTCATCAAAGCCAACGAGTTTTATCTTTGTACCAGTATGGCTTTGGGTCGCAGACGATACTGTTTCTTGGTGGACACCAAGTTTTGCATCGAAGTTGAACTTTCGTAGTTTAAGCTCACCTTCATCGCTTAAAAAGTGACTTTTTACTTCAACCAAATCAAAGACTTTTAGCCACATAAGTCGTCCAACACCACGGCACCCTTTAGCAATTTTGTGATCTGAATCGAGCGTCTCAAAAGACCTGAAGTTATCTTCATCAAAGCCACAACCATTATCAACGATAGTAAAACCGACTATAGGAGGTAAAGACTTTATATCTAGATCGAGGCTGTTCTGCGGTGAACGGTTAATCTGAAGTGTAACCTTGCGACTTGTGGTTTCCCCTTTTTCTTCAATAGATTGAATTGAATTCACTACAGCTTCGAACACTGGCATAAGACCGTGACTTTTTGGCAAAGATGTATTCCGTAAACGGCCTTTTAAATTTGTTTGCAAGCTCATAAGCTAGTGTCCTTGTCGCTATCGCTGTTATTACTGAGGAACTCGTGTAATTGTTTTAATTTGAGGAGTAGCTCATCGAAGGTAATAATTTGAACGTTTTTTGAATTACGGCGATATATCTCGAAAGACTTTATCTCGTCGTCATTCACTGGCAGTTTTCCAATAATTAAAATGCAATGCACTGCATAAGACTCTATATCATACAGTCGATTATTATTTTTTATTGTGGCGATGTTTTGTTGAAGTTGATAGCACTGATCGAGTACTTGAGTCACTGAACCTGTTAGCTCTGTTGATGCACAGTAAACAGAACCCCTATAGGCTGTTTTGTTCAACAATGCCGAAGACGGTTTCTTAATTTCAATCAGCGCAAGGTTATTTGTCATTCCATTTTTTATTAGGTAATCAGTAATCTTTTCACCGTCACCACTCAAGCGCTTTCCACCGACACTGGCTTGATCTGATATTTTTATTGCTGGGTAACCAAAAGCTAAGCTCAAAATAAATGGATTTTGATTAAACAATTCTTGCCATGTATCTTCTTTGGTTCTTTTATCAAGCAGCTCTTCATAGGAAGTAATCAGTCGCTCAAGTGATACAAGTTCGATATCACTTTTTAACTTAGCCAAGGTCACAGAGTCAGTTTGTTTTACCGCTGACTTGTCTTCTGTCACCATGTTCATGGCAGCCTGCTTATCACTATTCGTTATTTTGATCCTAAGCATTTTGCTAATCGCGTCGTTATTGGTAGGCAATGGTTTTTGCTCCACTCCTAATCGATAGGCAAGATGATTATATGAGGCTGCGGATTTAGTTATTCGGGCCACTTTCCTTGCTCTTTCGGTAATGCGATTACATGAGCGGCGCATTTCATCATAATCATTTATGTTTAGCTGAAAATACTCATACTCTGAATCGCCTGTTTCATCGGAGCCTATCACGATACACTGATGCTTCGAATGGTCCTCAATGGCGGAAATGATCGCTTGATACTCTTTGGTTAACCCTAAGCCATATCGGATATCTTTGATGAAGCCTGCTGGTAGCATCTGTAATACATCTATGACTTCTTCTTTCGAATATGGAGCAGTGTCTATGTCTATTTCTATGGTGATAACATTAATTTGATCATACTTTTGTTTTAGGTAGCCCGGATGGGTTGGCAAGGTATATATGGGGTAGACAGAAATGTAATGATCCTGACCACTAACTTCGGCTATTTTTCTTTTGTGCAGACTTAAATCTTGAGTATCTAATCCAGCATCCTTTAAATCACTAATACTTGGTGTGTAAAAAACCTCAGTACAGTTCGGAAATACTTCTTCGATATCAATATTCAAATCTTCAGGCGTAAAATCCCCTGGTAATAACCTCGCCATACTCCCTCCTTAGAGCTCGCCTTTAAAGGCTGAATCGAGAATCGATGCTTTTAACTGTTTCAATTGTTCAATTTTATCAACCAATTCAGCTTTTACTGGAATGGTTAACTGACTAATTTTAGACAGCTCATCTACTATTTTCTTTTGCTGTTCTACTGACGGCACAGGAAACTTAAAATTCTGAAAGTCTTTATATTTTAGGCTTTCAACTGTAACGCCACCTTTTACCAATTCAGACAAAATGAACGACTCATAACCTTTCAACATATGTTGTGTATATTCAGAGCTTATTCTTTCGCTAGGAATGAAAACTTTAATATCTTGGTTTACTGTACATTCAGTTTCATTTATACAGACAGGTAAGGTGTGTCGTAATATTCCACTCCGAGCCACAATTAATATGCTTCTAGGCGGAATAAATTTAGCTGACGAACCCGAGACACCTTCTTTCGTTATTTTTAATTCGGAATCAGTAATCACTGGGGATTTCATGTCCTTGGGCGTAACCCAGAGAATTTCTCCATTCCAAAACTCAGATTTACTTTTTGATGGAGTGCCACCACCAGAAAAAGAGCCTAGTTCTTCTAGCGACAACTTTTCATATGTTTTAGATTCATCGCAAACTAATGAACTCAATGTTGATTTAAACAACGCATCAGCCAGTGTGACGCTTTCCTGCAAATGTTCAATGGCGGTGTCAATACGAGTGAGTACTGCATCGAGCTTTTCAACGATTCGTTTTTGTTCGCCTTGAGGAGCCACTGGTACAATAAACTCTGAAAGCTTTGTGCCGTTGATGTTGGGCTGAGCTGCGCCTGCGGCATTCTGACCAACAACCTCCCAATAAGCAGGTGTTAGGAAGAAATAACTTAAATATTCTGGAATAATCTCCTTTTTGTTTGGAACAATTCTAATCAAGTAAGATGCGAATACAGCATCCTTTGGCGCATTCTTGATTAGAATCGATTTTCCCGCAGTTGCACCACTACGGGCAAAGATCAAGTCATCATCATTCAACGCGTACTTGCTGATTTCTTTTTCTTCTAGCGATACGGTTGGAACCCCCTGCCAGTCGATCTTTCCATCTTGAATATCAGTAATGCGCAAGAACTTTGCGTTACCGTTACTTTCTGCTTTAGCTGTGTGCCCATACTGAATATTATGGCTAAGCTTCTTGACTGAATGCCACTCCCACCCATCCGGTAGTTTATATAAAACCTGCTCCATGTTTATTTCTCCGCCAACAGGTTTTCAATTTCATCCAACAATCCAGATACCAATTTTTCCTTGGTACGAATCTGCTTGAGGATATCGCTGGGTGCTATATGCTCGGCATCTTTTTGCTTAGCAGGGTTTTTGGCTGATAGGTCATAGTCTTCAGCTAGTTTACTAGCTGAAACTGTCCAAGAACGTTCAGTGGTTTCGCGGCTGCTATACAGCTCAACAAACTCTTTTAGGTGGTCATCGGTAATAGGTTTGTTTTTGGTGAGCTTTTGCTCTGGTTCGCATTCGTAGTACCACACCTCGCTGGTGCCGCCGCTGCGCTCAAAAAACAGCACATTAGTTTTAACGCCCGAATATGGTAAAAATACCCCAGCAGGCAGGCTTAAAATGGTATGTAGGTTAAAGTTCTCGAGCAGTTCTTGTTTGACTTGTTTAAACGCACTGTTGGTTTGGAACAGCACACCTTCTGGCACTACGATGGCTGCCTTACCGCCACTTTTAAGAGTTTTCATAAAATGCTGTAAAAACAGTAATTCAGTCGCATTACTCTGGATAGGAAAGTTTTGTTGAATTTGCGACTTTTCTTTGCCGCCAAACGGCGGGTTAGCCAGAATAATGTCGTATCGGTCTTTTTCTTGAATATCACGAATATTCTGGGTTAGGGTATTTCCACGGAATAGGTTGGGCGATTCGATGCCATGCAGAATCATGTTCATCATACCCATCACATAAGCCAACGAGGTCTTTTCAAAGCCCCAATATGCATCTAAACGTTGAAAGTCATATTCTTCGCTTGTTAGTTCTCTTCCTGCTCTTTTCTTGAATTCTTTAGGCTTGTTATATTCAAATGCTTCAACTAAGAATCCACAAGAGCCGGCTGCTGCATCATAAATCTTATCCAGAGGCCTAGGGTTGAGTACCTTTACCATTGCTTTCACTACGGGGCGCGGAGTGTAAAATTCGCCTGCATAGCCCCCTGCATCGCCCATATTTTGCAATAAGCCTTCATAGACTAACGAGAGTTCAAACATTTCAGCTTCAGATTGGAAGTCCAGGGTGTCGACAATATCCAACACTTCGCGCAAGGTATGACCAGAGGCAACTTTGTTATCTAAATATTGGAAAATAGCACCAATTTTATAGGCAAAGGACTTTGGGTCTGCTCCTGAACCTGTGATAGCCGAATTAGCAAAGCCTTTTAGATAAGCAAATAACTCGTTATTAACATACTCAGTAAGGTCATCACCTGTCCGAACTTTGTTGATATCTAGCTGGCCATCGGCGTTTTTGGGGCAGGCCCAATTTGACCAACGGTGTGCTTCATCCAATACAGGTTGATAAGCTTTACCTGACAGTACTGCCTCATCCTCTTTTTCAGACTCGTAATCATCCAAAAACTTCAAGAACAGTACCCATGATGTTTGCTCGGTATAGTGCATTGCACCGCTAATGCCATCGTCACGGCGCAGTATGTCGGTAATTCGGTCAATCTTTTGTTGTAATGACATGGCTTATAGTTTTCCGATAATAAAATTGTACATATTAGTGATGTCTTCGCTGATTTCTTCTGGCGGAATCAAGTCGATATAGGCTTGGAGCTTTTCAATATCGAGCCCTACACCCTCGGTATTGATCAGAGGGTCGATGACACCTTTTACGTTCAAACGGCGAATATCGTCGTTATCACCTGGGTTGTTTGGTTGTAAATAGAATGGCGTTCTTAATAGCTCTGTATTGTTGATCTGCTCTAACACACCTTGGTGCAACAACGCTGTATGTGAAAGTAAATAATTTTTAATTTCACGACGCTTCCAAGTTAGTAAGTAGCTATTTAACTGTTCAGGACAAGGCATCCCTAAATTGTGTTTTTCGTTGTAATCAACGCCAACAACTTTGACGCCGCTGTTTGTGTGAATGTTAGCTTCTGGGAGTTCATCCCGATCACAAACTAAGAAAATATTTGTTGTCTTAGGCGCATGTAGTGGTGTTTTTTTACCGTATTGTTCAGCTTTACATGCCCTGAGAAACTCTTTCATATCTCTTAATTCATTAACCCATTTTATTTTGGATGCACCAAAACTATCGCCAGCTGCATTATAACCTGATGACTTTGCAATAGGGTTTATGGAAGATATAGGGAGCCAGTTCAATCCTTTCTGCTTTACTAATAGCTCAAAAATTTTCCAATCGTTGTAGTAGTCAATCAAGCAAATATTGTTCAACTTAGAAGCTATTTCTAATTCAATAACTTTACTTTTGGATAAGATTTTTAATCGTTCTAATAGCTTTTGAGATTTGTGGTCATTTTTTATCTGGCCATTTTCAACCAAAAACAATGAGTCAAAGTCATTCTCAGCGATTGAGTCCACTAAATGTGTTGTGGTAATAACTTTACCTTTAGTCTTAGTTAATGTGTCCCAAAGCAGCTCAACATTTTTATGGTGCAGGTGTGAGTCAACTTCATCAAACATGAAAAGAGAAGAAGTGCTATCAAAAAGATCAATTAGTGACGCTACGAATAGGAACTGATACTCACCATCACTGAGCAATGAAAATTCGATATTATCAGTGAGGTAAAGCAAAATTTCAGAAGCTGAAAAGAAATATTCGTTGTATGAGCCTTCAATTAGAAATTTAGTGGCATCAACTCTAGAACCATCAAAAACATCAAAAAACTGTTCATAAGTTACTTCTACTTCGGTTGACTTTAAGCCTTTACCTGTTTCTAGCAGTGCATCAAGGTCAGGAAGTGTTTCTATCTTTTCAAGAAAGGCGTCAAGTCGCTGATTAAAAGGTCTTTTTCTTATCGACGGGTGTTCATAGTCTTTAGCTTCAGCGATCTGGTCTTGTTGTACATTCTTTATGTAAGTATCAGGAACAGATATTTTCAGTCTCAATTTAACTGAAACTTGATCCTTGAATGCTTTGTGGTTGTTAACAAAATTAAAAACTAAGCCGTTCCTCTTGAAAGTGTAGGCGAGAAAGGCAAGAAATCGAACGTCTTTCTGAGTAAAGAAAAGGCTAGAAAAATCAATGTCATTTATATCTTTTCTTGATCGTATAGAGGTTAGTCTTCGATCAAAAAAGGAAGAAAAGTTTTCATTTTGTCCTGAAGTAGCACAGATCAGCTGAAGCGCGTCGCTAGGTTCTTCAATCTGCTTTCTAAAAATTGAATGCAAGATACTGGATTTACCGCTACCATTTTCACCAATTAAAGTAGCTACTTTATTGATATGTAAGGTTTGTGGCTGGTCGTGTAGCGGATTGGGCTCTAAAGTTAATTCCATTTTAATTCACATGATAAAGCTGTTGTTGTAATTGTTTAAAGGCTGTTAGCAAGTAGGCAGGTTTACCGCCAAAAGCAGAAGAGGCATCTTTAATTGTACCTAAACCTGATAATTCAATCAGTGCAGGTAAACGCTCTCGTGAAAGCTCGGAACTGCCAGTTTGTTCGTAGCGGTTCAGCACAAAATGTAGGAATTTTTGTGCTTTTTCTTGCTGGTATTGGCTGAAAAACTGACTGTTTTTACGCACGTTATCAGCACGCGCCTTGCGTGTGGCCATTGGCTGCTCAAAAGCTAAGAATGCCAACAAATCGAAAATATCGCACTCTTCAGCTTCGAACATACGCCGTAGAGTGGTAAGTTGCTCTTTGTCGAAGCCGGCTTGCACGAGTTTACTAAGCAAAGTTTCGCGCTCATCTGGGTCAGACCAAATCTTGGTTAGCTCTTCAACCGATTTAAACAGCCCCGGCAGTTGACTTATCAGGCGTTCAACAAACTCTTGAACAGTGAGTGGCTTACCATTTTCATCAATATAACGGGTTTCAACGTCGATTACTTTTAACTCACGATGTTTCCCAAGTTTCACTTTTAGTCGAGGCTTTGGCTCTCCTGGCCCGGGTAGTGGACCTTCTCCAGGTGGTTCTGGAGTATATGGAGGTGGTTTAGGCTCACCAGTTCCACCGGGCTCTGGTGTTTCAGGCTCTCCATCCCAGTCCTTATCGTAAAACTTGTTGGTGGCACCTCGAAAATCGACAATGGTAAAGTAGTCCTTACCATCAAAAACACGGGTCCCTCGACCTACAATTTGTTTGAACTCCACCATTGAGCCTACGGTTCTATCAAGGACTACATTTCGCACGTTACGAGCATCAACACCAGTAGTGAGCATTTGCGAGGAGGTAATAATAGTGGGGATGTCTTTGTCGTTATCCTGAAACTTCTCTAACAGCTCGCGGCCAATTTTGCCTTCATCACTGGTTACTCGAACGCAGTAATGTGGGTCTTTAACTTTTTTATGTTTATTGATCATGTCGCGCATAGTGAGTGCATGATTCTGGTTTTCACAAAAGACGATGGTTTTTTCTAATGGGTTGATATTGTCCAAAATGGCTTTTGCAACGAGCTCTGTGCGCTCATCAACAATGATCTTCTTGTCGTAATCTTCCACCTGATAGACGTCTTGCCCTGACTCACCTTCGACCACTTGATCATCTTTAGTTAGCACCAGCTCATCTAAATTGGTGCGTACCCGTTTAACACGATATGGCGTTAGGAAACCATCGTTTATACCGTCTTTTAATGAGTATTCAAATGCGGGTTTTCCAAAGTAATCATAGGTATCAACGTTGGCTTCTCGTTTCGGTGTTGCTGTTAAACCTACGTGCACTGCACTGCCAAAATGATCGAGTATAGCTCGCCATGAACCCGCTTCATTGGCGCTGCCACGGTGACACTCGTCAATCATTACTAGGTCAAAAAAATCTCTTGGGTAAGCTTTGTAATAACCCTCTATGTTTTCACGTTCAGCAATAGCTTGGTAAATAGCAAAAAATATGTGTGCATTGGTTGGCACGACTCCACCACGCTTGCGTACCTCCTCACCGTTTATTTTGATGTGGTCTTTTTCATAGGGGTTGAAAGTGTTAATCGCTTGGTCGGCCAATATGTTCCTATCTGCTAAAAACAAAATTCTGGGTCTTCGTGTACCCGGAGATTCTCTGTTCCAACGCGACTGGAAAAGCTTGTGAACTATTTGGAAGGCAATAAAGGTTTTACCTGTGCCGGTCGCAAGAGTTAACAGCACTCGTGGCTTACCTTTACCAATGGCATCTGTGGCGGCATGGACCGCTAATTCTTGGTAATAACGCGGCTGCATAGCGCCTTCTAAGTGAAAGGGTACATCACGAAGTTGCTGGCCTAGATCAGAATTAACGCCAACATAGCGTTTCTCAAGCTTTTGCGGAGTTGGATAAAACTCAATGTAATCACCTTTGCCTGTTTCCAAGTCGAACTCATACGTTTGCTTACCGTTGCTTGAATAAACAAAACGAACGAGTAGCTTTTTGGCATAGTCTATGGCTTGTTGAAGGCCTTTGGTTGGGTGCTCCGACTCTTTTTTGGCCTCAACAACCGCAAGGTAACGATTGTCTTTGTGCAGCAGATAATCGACAAAACAACGACGACCACGAACACCGCCAGCAAGCTTGCGGCCATCGGTAAAGTAGTGCTCCCGAATGATATTGTTAGGTTGCCAATGAGCGGCTTTTAACGCTGGGTCAATGTAATTTGCTCTTGTATCTGCCTCTGATGCCATTCCCTTCTCCAATTTCCTTAAATAAGCTGCGTATTAAGACCAGCCGCCTTTAGCCTAGATGTTAAGTTACGCATCTTGCTGAACTCTGTTCCTAAACTTTGTTTAAGCCCTACACCTTCACAGAATTCTTTTGAAGTGATGTGCTTTAGTTCATCAGCGTATTTGATCATTTGCAGGTGTAACTCAGCTGTATACTGATTCCGTGGTGCATCAGCGAGTGCCAATTTAATTTGCTCAAAAATTGATTGTTCAGACATGATCAGGACTTCGTTTTTATCATTTAGCTAAATTAGCTAATTTAGCAATGATATGCAAACTATCTTCAGAGGATCTCAATAGCGGTTATTTTATGATCGCGAATAGCTTAGTTTTTAGCAGCTCAACAACATATATGTTGTTATTTCATCATGAATTGAAATTTTTTTGACCTTCTAACATACTGAGTTTTTAATGAAAACAATAATTATGTTTTGTAATTCAAGTGGTTAACGACTTTTTTCAGATCCATTTAGATCCTTGTTTTGCTATAATTTGATCACGTAAAAACTGCTAAAGATTCATGGATTGAGTCTGGTTTTACAGTTTCCGTTTAAATTTGGAGGTAAAGCGGATGACGAACTATGTTCAAAATACAAGGAAGTATGATAAGTGGTTTAAAGAAGGTCGAGGGCAAGGCCGTAATGAAGATTACAAGCCATGGTTGCATGTGCGTGAAGTACCATCGCACGGCTTATCTGTTCGTATGCCCAGCTTAAAGGCAGGGCGTGTTCTACAACTCTTTTCACTCAATGAGTTTTTCCCAGCGCTCTTAGCTGAGCATCATCCCAACGTGGTTGATATACGCGAGCAATTTCCGTTAGACCCTGAAAAAACTCGTGCAATTGCCAATCAGAAAAACTTTGCACATCCTCTGTCGCAAGACGGTGATATGGTGATGACCAGTGACTTACTCATTGATTATGCTGGATGGCATGTTCCTCGTATCGTTATTCAGGCAAAACCGCTTGAGGAAGCTGAGCAAGATGAAGCCACTAGGCGAAAACTAATAATCGAGAAAGCGTATTGGGATTCGAAAAACGTCCCATTTTATGTTTTCCATGACCAAATGTTTCCTAGGGATGTGAGAAAGAACCTGAATTGGATGCTGAATCCACTCTGGCGGACTACTCCTCATGAAAGACTCATATATCTCGCGAATTACTATGCAGAAGCGTTTAAGCGCTACCCAAATGATTTATTGGGACATATAGCAACTCGCTTGAACAGCCAACTAGCTGAAAACGATCCTCACTATAGTGCACCAGCCACATGTTTCACGGAAATTCGAGAGCTCATTGCTAAACAGTATCTGCGCTTTGATTTGCGTAAAAAGATTGCTTACTTACGTGGCCATGACATTTTTCTGGATCATCGCATTCTTGAGCTTAAGGAGGCGGCATGATTTTACGCAAAAATGCAGTGTATGAAGTTGAAGGCGCTCGTCAGCGGGTTGTATCCGTTCTTTCTGTTCGTCTAGTGTTGTTTAATATTGATGAGCCTGAAAAGTCGTTGCCTTACTTGTATTGTAAGGACACCTTCGTTGATTTGTTGAATGAAGAGATTATCACCCAAGTCGATGATCCGTTTGCTCAACTCGCATTAAAACCTGTTGAACCTAAAAGTGAAGCCGAAATAAAACGGGATGGGAGATTTAAGGTTATTCGAGCACTCGTTCAGCACGACAGTTTTTACGACCCTGTTGTAAGGGGGAAATTAGTTGCAGAAGCTAAGGAGGAGTTTGGTCGAGGTGAAAAGTTTATCTACAAGTGGTTTCGACGTTATTTTGAGCGAGGCTGTGTTAAGAATGCCTTATTAGGCGATTATGAGGCAACCGGTGTTGCTGAGCGCAGATACAAAGTCAAGACTGGGCGCCCTAGTGGCGGAATTCGACATTCTAAAGCGATCATCCAAGATGAGGTAGAGGAAGTCGTTAAGTCTGTTATCAAGGCTCATTATCTAGACAATTCGAAGACAATACCTCAGGTATACGATCATGTACGGACCATACTGTTTGACCCACCTCATTGTTTACCTGGCAGCCGTATCCCCAGTGAGGCGCAGTTTCGTAATTACATTAGAAAGCATTATTCTGATACGAATTCACAGCTCAGCCGACTTCCTAAAAAAGTCCAGAATAATGACGCGCAGCCAATCACATCAACAGCCATAGCAAATGTGAATGGGCCAGGCTCTCGATATGAATTTGATGCGACCATCGTTGATATTTATTTGACATCTGATTATGACCCTTCGCGAGTTTTGGGTCGTCCTACACTGTACTTGGTTGTGTGCACTTATTCTCGCATGATTGCTGGCTATTACATTGGCTTTGAAGAGCCGAGTTATCATGCTGCTATGCAGGCGCTGATATCGGCGATGAGTGATAGTAAAATTAAGCGAGCCCATGATTTAGGTTTAGACTGGGTAACAGCTGACATCTGGCCAACGGTTGGGCTCTGTGAGGCAATAGCTGCCGATCGCGGTGAATTGATGGCAGATCAATTGGAATACATACAGGTGCAGCATGGAATGTCGCTTGAAACACCAGGCCCTTACAAAGCTGTTTTCAGATCGATTGGCGAGCGGCGTTTTGGAATTATACAGGGAGGCTTTAAAGGCCAAGTTGATGGCGTTGTAATTGGTAGCAACGTTAAAAAACGAGGTGACTCTGATTACGTCGAAAATGCCAACATGAGTTTGGCTGCCTTTGAGCGTATTCTAATCGCCCTTATTGTTCATCATAATCAATTTGAAGATTTAAAGCGCACAGATTTACCTGCGACATATCCCGATGAGGTTCCACTTAAACCTTTACCTATTTGGCGCTGGGGTCAAGAAAACTGTACTGGATATATGCAGCAAATTGATGAAGTTGAGCTGAAGGTGGCTTTGTTACCTAAAGAAGAAGCAACTCTATCCAATTATGGATTGAAGGCTTGTGGCCTTGTGTATCGTTGTAAAGCATTTGAAAAACTAGGTTGGTTCCATCGTAAGGGTATAGGTGCCAGCAAGCGCCCCAATAAGCTCACTGTAGCTTACGACCCACGCTGTATGGATCGAATCTACATAGCTATTTCTGAGTATAACGATAAGCCCTTGGTCGCTGAATTATCAGAACAGTCTGAATCGTGGAGAGGACAGTCATTGCGTGAGATTGAACTTCGTAAGGCTGTTCGCGCTAAAACAGATGAAGATACTAAGGACGCAGAAGATCGATCGCTTAGCAATCTTCAACGCCTGTTTGATGAAACGAATAAAACGCAACGAGATGCCAAGAAAAACTCAACCCCTATAGGTATGTCAAAAACCGAGCGTAAACGCGGTATTGAAAACAATCGAACTGAGGCATTGCGTGCTGAGCGGGCTAAGAATCCATTAATAACGTCACCAGACGAACAAGGAGGTACTTACACCGAACCATGCACACTTTCAGAGTCAACGGATGACTTTGAAGACCCTGATATTTTGGAACAACTTCAGCAAAGGAGCTGCTATGAATGAAATCTTTCACAATACTGAGCAAGGTAACTTGTTTGGTAATCCGCCTGTAAAATTACCAAGCGCGTTAATTGACATTGAAACTAACCCACTTATCCAAAAGTTACCAAAACTTACTGGGGCAGCAATCTTGGACTCATTGCAGTCGCGTATCCATCACGTGCCTAATGCTGAGTCTTTGGCAGATATGGACTTGCAAGATCGAGAGCAATTCATTCGCTTAGTTTTGACCGACTTTTATCACCCATCAGCGCAGTTTGTCGACCTGACACGCCGTCTTTTAAGCATGATTGCTAGAGGTTATTCGACTAAGTCCATTAAATACTACTCGGGTCATGAAAGTAGCCATAGACACTCAATTCCAAACTTATTGGTACTTTCACATCCCCAGAATGGTGTTACATGTACGTTAGAAAGGGCTCTATACGCAATTCCGCAAAGGGTTGAACACCTAGAGCACCAGAGCACTCAGGTATGTTATATAAGACTTGATGCGACGTCCTGCACGTCGCCCCAGAGTTTTTACCAAGCATTAATTCGACAATTTGCGACGGTACTTCAAAGCCAGCAATTAGAGCGGTCTCTGCTTTTGCTGGGAGACCGAAAACTAAAAGACCATGTCAGAGCCCTTATGAAAGTCAACCTCTTGGGGATGTTGGTCATTGATGGGATTAACTGTATAGATAAGCGTCAGTTTATTAACAAGGTGATGCCGGCAGTTACTGAGCTCTTAAATGAATGCAAGGTACCATTGGTTCTGGCCGGCAGAGCATCTGCACTTGAGCACCTTCTCTTTAACAATGACCAACTTGGTAACAGTGCTAATTTCGATGTGTACTCGTGGAATCCGTTAAAACTAGAGTGGAATGAACAGCGCCAATTGAAGGCCACGTCACTTGAGAATTGGCATAACTTTGCAAGAGATCTTTGGAAGAAACAGCTTCTTAGCGACAAAGAATCATTTACCGAAGAGAAGAGTCTTAAGTTACTTGAGCTTAGTGGAGGACTGATGGGGCTTGCCTCACGCATATTCTCCGAAACACTAGTGACTGCAATGTATGCAAAAAGGGATGAAACGACACTGAAAATGTTTGATGCGGTTGCAGATAAATTGGTGAAGCATCTAAAACCTATGACAACGGCAATCCACAGTAACGACATAGAGTTGATGGCTAAGTATGACGATTTAATGATGCCAGGGTTGGAAGAGTTGCTAATTGAATTTCGTAAGACGAAAGCAAGGAAGCGCAACTTATCTTATTTCAGTGCGCCGAGAGCGGAGCATAAAGCGTTACTGTTTAACATGTTAACACAAAGCTCTATTGGTAAGAATTTAGCTCGCAAAGCAGTGTTAGCAATTTTCCTTGAGCATCCAGATATGGTGATTTCGGATATGGTAACCGCTGCTAAAGAATGGCTCTTTAGTATAGACAGCAAACCAGCCAAAAATACCGGACGCAATGCAAATCGACGTAAGGAGTTAACGCAGGAGGAAAACGAGGAACTAGACGAATTGCTTCATTCCACATGGTGTATGGATATGATGCGCGAACAGCAGTTCTTAGAGTAAATTGTGGTGGCAGAGGGTCAATATGTTAAACATTCCTTATCCTCTGCCTGACGAATTAGTCTGTAGCGTTATAGCTCGTGCACAACGCCGTTTAGGTATTCACAGTCCTAAATTTGCAAATGGATATTTGCTGAGAAATCGTAATTTTATTGTTACTCCTGACCTACCTTCCCAGCTAGGACTGTTCTCGAATCAATTAGAATACCAGCCTATAACCCCAACTGATTTGGCATATCGGCATACCTTGCTACCACTTTATGCACCATTTATCGAAGAAGAAAGGCGGCAAAAGTGCCTAATGTGGATGGAACGAAAATGTGATGGTAATGTTCATTTCACTGTTGGATGCGCCGCATCCAGATTAAATAAACCCGAGTTCCTGCGCTATTGCCCTTTTTGTGCAAAGGAGCAAATTGATGAGCATGGAGAAGCATACTGGCTCCGTATTCATCAAATACCGAGCATTCATGTCTGTATTAAACATCAAAGCCCGTTATGTAGTGTTAATAAGCGAGTTCAAAAGATACACAGGCACGCGTTTCAAACGCTAAAAATTCAAAAAGAATTGAGTATTAGCAAGGCGAATTGTGTTCACATTGAAGAGCAAACACGGATAGAGAGGCATGTTTCAGAGCTTCTTATCTTAGCACCAGCGACGAGTCCATCATTTAATCAATGGACTAATTTTTATCAGAGTGTTTTACATGAAAAAGGCTATGGCAAAGGACAATACGTTTGCTTTGATAAAGTTATGGAACAAGTGGTATCACGGTGGCCTATAAATTGGCTTAAAAAGGAGTGTCTCTGGCCGTTAAACAAACAATCGAGCTGGCTGCATTCAATCATTCGTAAACACAGAAAATCATTTTCATTTCTTGAGCATATGGTACTGCTAGATGCCGTTTATGAAGGGACTTGGTCGATGGACTCAATTTTGAAGCAAGTGCCTTCAACTGAAGAGATATCAAATAGTACACATATCTACATGAGTCCTTTGGATGATTCAGTCGTTCATATTAACAAATCTAAATGGTTAAACCTGGTCAAACGCTATGGTACCAAATTGGCCAGAAGTAACGGTGGCGGTGCTATCTACACTTGGTTATACCGTTACCATAACAAGTGGTTACTTAAGACTAATAGCCATTATCAACGGCCAATTCAGTATGAAAATAACCGAGTCGACTGGCGTGCAAGGGATTGGCATGTCGTTCGTGCAATGTATCGGATTCTGTATGATTCAGAGGCTGACTTAGATAGTCCTAGACGTTCAGCCTTGTGGTTCATTCATCAATTAGAACACTCGGCCACAGTCGAGAAAAAGTTAGCCAAATTACCATTAACTGCCACATTTCTGGAGCGATATGCCGAAGACACTACGGAATACCAAATTCGTCGGCTTACTCGAACACTATCGAGATATAGCCCAAACAAGCCCCCTGCTTGGCGACTTCTTCGTGAGTCAGGTTTAAGCGATGAGCGGATTACTGCGCAAGCTAGAGAATTTATTGAATGTATTTTGTAGTGAGGTGCTAAACGTGGATGTATTCGAAGTTGAATTAAGATTTAGTGTTGGCGAACCGGCACTATCAATGGACGAAATTGACGACAAGCTATATGAAATCGGATTCGATGACGCCTTAGTTGGTCATGACGGCGAGGGTAAAGTAAGTCTTTCGTTGAGCCGTCAGGCCGCTAGTGAAAGAGCATTAATCAGTAGTGTGCAATTGTTAGTAAAGGAAATCTTTCCCAAAGCAACTTGGTTGTAGGAATACATGCATAAACAAAAATTTTATAGGGGGTGCAATGGGTATTGAATATAACGATTTTAAGCCAGATTTTATGCTGCAATCACATGACCATATGATGATTCTGGATATAGAGCATACATGCAGTATAGATGGAAGCATTCCGCCAAATGAGAGGGAAATAATCGAGCTCGGCGCAGTCGTTGTCGATATAAAATCCTTAGAAATCATTGACGAGTTTAGTGCTTTAGTAAAGCCACAAAGAAACCCTGAAATCAGCAATTTCTGTAGTCAATTAACTGGAATAACTCAATCAGAATTAGATAATTCAGACGATTTTAAAACTGTTTTTTCAGATTTTTTGCATTGGTACCCAAAGACCTCAAAAGTACTATTTGCAACTTGGGGAAGTTACGATCTAGTTCAAATAAATATTGATTGTGAATTCCACAATTTACAACATTTTTCGCCCGACACTGTTTTTAATCTAAAAAAGGCGTTTAAAGTAGTTAACAAATTGAAAAAGCCTGTTGGCCTAAGTCGAGCGTTGGAGTTATGTCAGTGTGAATATGAAGGTAATCACCATCGCGCCCTTGATGATGCGAGGAATACCGTTAAGTTACTGCCGTATATTTTAAGCAATCCCAAAGCCTTTATAGATAAGGTTTGATTTACTTGACTGTCATAGGCGAACGTTAAATTCATCGTAGGTTAGATATGAAACATCAAAAAACTCAGCGTGAAAACCCATTTAAAAAAGCGCAGCTTAGGACTCCTGGTGTTGATAGAACTGCATCAAGACGTAGAAGCATTAATAAGTTGCAAAATATTGACCAGATTTCATTCAATGATGGGTCTGAAAATGACGTTAAAAATAAGCGGCTAGATATTGATGCATTAGTAATTGTCCCAGAAAATATTGATGTGCAAATGAATCGTGGTTTCGTCAAAGTCCCTCAAAACAAAGAAGCATTGCACCCTGCACGGTATTTTGAGCAATTGTATTTGTCTAAGTCAACGCAAAAGGAGGCGAGTATTCAAGACGTCATAGGTGATCTAGGTATATCTAATGAACATTTTAACAATTTTTTGAATGAGAAAGTGAGTGTTGATATAGGTTTCGCAAAGAGCCTAGAGCAAGTTACAGGTATGCCATTCGATTTCTGGTTACGCATTCAAGGCAAATTTGATGACTCGAATAAAGTTCACAGTGAAAAATGATTTATTTCAGATGAGGTCTGACGGTCAGTTTTGAGCGATCAGCAGACATTGAAGTTTTCAATTACACCTCTAGCGATTTAATAATACCGCACCTTTCAACTGTATTGTCTGAGGAGCAGGCTTTCTTCATTATTTGAAGCTCGGATTTTAATGCTCTTAACTCTTGAATCCGCTTGTTAACTAAATCGAGCTGGTTTGCAATTAGGTTATTGATTGAAGAGCAACTTTCTTCAGGTTTGTTCTTGAGGTCAAGCAGGGTCTTAATATCTGACAACGGAATATCAAGACTTCGACAGTGTTTAACAAACTCTAATTCTTTCAGAGCTTTTTCATCATATAGCCGAAAATTCCCTTCACTACGGTTAGGTGGATTCAGTAACCCTTCTTTTTCGTAATACCTAATCGTTTGTATTGAACAGCCAGATACCTTGGCTAGTTGGCCTATTTTCATATTAATTCAATTTTAGCTTGACCCTATAGCAACTATAGAGTCTATGATTTAACTATACAAGCTAATAGGAGTTTGAAATATGAGCGGTTGTGGTTGCGAAGTCGAATTAAATGATTCAGAACAAAAGCATGTGCTTTACTGGTTGCTCGGTATCAATGCCTTTATGTTCTTAGTTGAGATTTCCGTCGGTTTATATGCAAATTCGACTGCATTGATAGCAGACTCAATGGATATGCTTGCTGATGCCATTGTCTATGGCATTGCTTTGTACGCCGTAAGCAGAACTCTTAAGCATAAAGCCAATGCTGCTCTGATTAGCGGTTACTTTCAGGTAACACTCGGAATACTGATAATCTCTGACATAGTAAGAAGAATACTCGGAGAAGGTGAGCCTCACTCTTGGTTCATGATCGGCTTTGGTTTTGTAGCATTAATAGCAAACGTCATTTGTTTAGTTTTAATAAGAAAGCATAACAATGGCGAAGTGCATATGCGTGCAAGCTGGATATTTTCAGCCAACGATGTGATCGCAAATATGGGTGTTATTACTGCTGGTGTGTTGGTGATGCTGCTTGATTCTCGCTGGCCTGACATTGTCATCGGTAGTGTGATTGCAACCCTAATTTTAAGAGGGGCTTACCTAATTATTAGTGACGCGAAGGAAGAGCTGAGCAAGGTAGAGTCAACAAGCGAAAACAATAGCTGTAGTGGACGTAAATCAAAATCATGTTCTTAAAGGAGATTGATAATGAGCGCTAATTATTTAGAGAAAACACAAATATTGGATTTTGATGATCACACCATCCAATCGCTAATAGCCGAGCGAAATTGGCAAGCTTTAGATGATTACAACAAGATAGGTGCTGCTTACTCTTTTGTTAAAGACGAAATTCAGTTCGGATATAACCGCAGTGATGATATTGCAGCAAGTGAAGTTTTGGCTGATGGCTATGGTCAGTGTAATACCAAGGGTAACTTGTTAATGGCTCTACTACGGGCGCTCGGTATTCAGTGTCGATTTCATGGTTTCACGATTGATCAACAGCTCCAAAAAGGAGCTATACCCACTTACGTATTTTGGCTTGCACCTAAATATATTATCCATAGTTGGGTTGAAGTTTTCTTTGATGGTGAGTGGATCAACTTAGAAGGTTTTATCCTCGACCATGATTATCTAAGCTCCGTTCAAGCTAAGTTCAGTCAAGATAAAGGTAATTTCTGTGGATATGGTATCGCGACCACCTGTTTGGAGAACCCTCAGACTGATTGGACAGGAAAGGATACATACATTCAAAAGGAAGGCATTCATGATGACTTTGGTTTATACAACTCGCCAGATGAATTTTATAGCGAGAAAGGCACTAATTTGTCAGGCGTAAAGCGCTGGTTATATCAGTCGGTGATTCGTCATCTTATCAATATGAATATTAATCGCCTGAGAAATGCTAGTAACCAAAGTAGAGGTAAAAATGCACAGCCACAATCATAGTCACCACCACTCACACGATAAAAATGAGCGCATTGGTTGGACATTTTTTCTAAATGTTACTTTTACCATCATTGAATTCATCGGCGGCTGGCTAACCAATAGTACGGCAATCATGGCTGACGCAGTTCATGATTTAGGTGACAGCATATCCATCGGTTTTGCTTGGTTGTTGAGCTACTTTTCAGATAAACAAGCATCTTCGACTTACAGTTACGGTTATAAGCGCTTGTCACTGTTTGGTGCCTTAATAAATAGTGTAGTTTTAATTGCTGGCTCTATCTTTATTTTAGTTGAGGCAATTCCTCGATTATCTAACCCAGAAATGCCAATGGTAGAGGGAATGCTAGGATTGGCATTACTTGGTGTTACACTAAATGGTTATGCCGTATATAAACTTAAGGCTGGAACCACATTAAACGAAAAGGTATTAACATGGCATCTATTAGAGGATGTCCTTGGCTGGGTTGCCGTCCTTATCGTATCAATTATCTTGATGTTTGTGGATTGGCCTATTTTAGATCCGTTGTTATCTATCGCTTTTACCCTCTTTATTCTGTTTAACGTCCTAAAAAACTTAAGGTCTACGTTAGCATTATTCTTACAAGCGTCACCTGATAAAGAAATACAAGCAAAGATAACTGAAGCCTTACTTTCGAAACATGAAGTAAAAGAAGTGCATCACTTACACTATTGGTCTTTAGATGGTGAAAGTCATGTGCTAACGGCGCACCTTGTTTTGAATGCTCCGTACGATGTACCTAAGTTACAATCACTCAAGCAGCTAATTTCTGAGGACTTAAGCGGTTTTGATTTGTCGCATACCACCATTGAGTTTGAATTTCCCAATGAAGTTTGCAGAGATGAGTAACATTTACACTTGTTAACTAGCTTAGATTTGTACGCATAAATTTGTTACATTACCAACGTCTAACGAAGAGAATAGAATATTGAATATTAACATTGCTTTAAAAATACTGCTGATTATATCGATTGTTTTGCAATCGTTTGTTGCTGTATCTGCAAGCATGGAATCTCATCAGTTAGACGTTGAACATCTACAAACCATTCATGACCACAAAACAGATTATTCTCCTCAGTTAGATAGTGATAACGAACATGATATGAAAGATTGCCACCATTGCGGACACTGTAGTGGCAATCATACCAGTTGGATTTTAGTTAAAGCGTTTACACCAAACCTGTCTTTAAATCACTCACATAACTTCAACAAAATAACTTTATTGCCTTTGGGTATTTCAACTAGGCTCTATCGTCCACCTATCGCTTAACTTTTTACTCCATACAGTGCGTTTTTGCGCAAACACAATTTGGTTTAATAAAAGTTAAGAGTCATTATGAATAATATTTTTCGAACTACTGGCGTAGCGTTAGTAGTCATTATTGCTGTGTTTTCAATAAACACAACACAGGCTGATAAAAGTCAAAATAACAAACAACACGATGAACATTCGCATGAACATGAAAAGCCTATCAAGAAAGCTACTGATGAACATGATCATGCAGAGGGTGAAGAACATAAAACTGAGAGCCTCGTCAAAGAGGAGGAGCATAAAGAAGGGATTTCTTTAAGTGCACAAAAAATTGAATTAGCAGGCATTGAAGTAGATGCTGTTTTTCCAAAGAAATACTTGAACACGGTTTACGCACCAGGAGAAGTCAAAGCCAATGGCTATAAGAGCTATCTTGTTTCACCTCGCACGGATTCAGTGGTTATTAATCGCCATGCGAGCTTGGGAGACCACGTAAAGTCTGGAGAAAAATTAGTTACCTTGTTCAGCGAAACAATGGCTCAAACTCAAGCAGATTTTTTAATAGCCTCTTCTAATTGGAAGCGAGCGAAAAAGCTAGGAAGTAACAACATAAGCGAACGTACGCTTGTTGAAGCAGAAAACATCTATAAAGGTGTTTATGGAAAGTTAGTAGCTTTTGGCTTAACAAAGCAGGCGATTGACAAAATAGCCCAACAAGATAGCGCTACGTTTGGGCAATACGTGCTTATAGCTGAGCGGGACGGTGTTGTACTGCAAGATGACTTCATGCAAGGTCAGCGCATTGAAGCGGGTGAAACCATTATGTTACTCGCCGATGAAAACGACCTTTGGGTAGAAGCAAATGTTCCCCCTAACAAAGAGTTAAATTTAGCGTTAGGCAGTCCGGCCTTAATTAATTTAAATGGTATTAAATACCAAGCCAACGTCATTCAAGAAGCTCATACTATCGATCCCATTACACGAACCCGAATAGTGAGACTGTCGGTCACTAATACTGGACATAAGCTTCATTCAGGTATGTTTGTGAAAGTCTATTTTCAATTCGAATCGAACAGCGAAGTCATTGCAGTATCAGAAGAAGCGTTGATTAGAAGCAGTGATGGTGATTGGACTGTGTTTATTGAAGACCATCCAAATAAATTTAAAGCAGTCGAAGTAACACGAGGTCGGTCTTTTGGTGAATACCGAGAAGTTTTCGGCCTTGAATCTGGAACGAAAGTCGTTACCCGTGGTGCTTTTTTTGTCGCCTCTGAGATAGCTAAGGGCGGCTTTGACCCGCACAATCATTAAGGAGACCAGTTATGTTTAATCGAATTATTGATTGGTCTATTAACAATAGATTGCTCGTGCTGATCGCACTACTTGCATTGATAGCAAGTGCTGTTATTACCATACCTAAGTTGAATTTGGATGCGTTCCCAGACGTTACAAACGTACAAGTGGCTGTTAATACCGAAGCACCAGGTTTAGCCGCAGAAGAAGTAGAGCAACTTATCACATATCCAATTGAAGCTGTGATGTACGCATTACCAGATGTAGAACAAGTGCGCTCTATTTCAAAAACAGGTTTGTCGGGTGTCACTGTAGTCTTTAAAGAAGGCACGGATATATATTTTGCTAGGCAATTGGTATTTGAACGCTTACAAGCTGCAAAGGAACTAATACCTGCTGGGGTTGGGACACCAGAGATGGGGCCAAACACTTCTGGTTTAGGGCAAGTATTTCAATATTTGCTGATATCAGACGACACAAGCAAGTATGACTCAATGGCGCTTAGAAGTCTGAATGACTGGATCATTAAACTACTAATAATGCCTGTAGACGGTGTTACAGATGTGCTGTCATTCGGTGGTAACGTTCGCCAATATCAAGTTAATGTCGACCCGTCCAAATTACTATCCTACGAGTTAACCCAAGAGGACGTGGTATCCGCACTTGAAAATAACAACGCCAATGTCGGTGGCTGGTACATGAATCGCGGCCAAGAACAGCTTGTTATTCGTGGTACTGGTTGGTTCGAAAGTGGTGAAAAAGGTATTGAGAATATTCAACAGGTGCCTGTTAAAACACTTAATGGTGTAGTTGTTACTGTTTCGGATGTCGCCAACGTAGAGCTTGGTGCTGAGATCAGGCAAGGTGCTGTCACTATGACCCGCAAAACGGACAATGGCAATGTTGAGAACTTAAGTGAAGTGGTCTCTGGCATTGTATTAAAACGCATGGGGTCAAATACCAAAGCGACGATAGATGGTATTAATGCTAGAACAAAGCTTATCAATCAGGCATTACCAGAAGGTGTGCGATTTGAGCCTTTTTATGACCAAGCTGACTTGATTGAAAAAGCGGTAGCAACGGTTGTTGAAGCCCTTACTTTAGCTTTTATTTTTATCACTATTGTACTCGCCTTATTTTTAATGAATTTAAGAGCTACATTTCTAGTGCTTATCTCAATTCCAATTTCCATTGGTATTGCATTAATGGTGATGGCTTGGTTAGGTATTTCAGCCAACTTGATGTCGCTTGGCGGTATAGCGGTAGCTATTGGCATGTTAGTCGATGGCTCAGTTGTTATGGTTGAAAATATGTTTAAACATTTAAACCGCCCCGATCCGACGCATTTTAATGAAGCTCTGAAGCGCCTGCCAACAACCGATACCGATCCTCATGATGTTGAAAGTGACGTAACGGGCGTTGATTTAAGGCTAAAAGAAGCAGGAAAAGAAGTTGCTCGCCCTGTTTTTTTCGCTGCTTCGATTATTCTGGTTGTTTTTACACCACTGTTTAGTTTCGAAGGTGTTGAAGCAAAGCTGTTTCAACCAATGGCTATCAGCATTATGTTAGCTGTGATGTCAGCTATTGTAGTTGCTTTATTTATTGTTCCTGCACTTGCCACTTTTATGTTTAATAGAGGGGTGAAAGAAAGAGAAAGTTTGATTTTAAAACCTATTGATATTTTGTATCGAAAGTTATTGAAAATCGCATTGAAGCAAACCAAGTTTGTTGTTTTCATGTCATTAGCACTCATCGCTTCGGCAGCGGCAATTATTCCACAAATTGGAACTGAGTTCGTGCCAGAGTTAGAAGAAGGAACGATTAACCTAAGGGTGACACTAGCCCCATCTTCAAGTTTGGAAACAGCGCTCTCGGTTGCTCCTATATTAGAAGAAAAGCTAATGGCTTACCCAGAAGTGACTTACGCATTAAGCCGAATTGGCCGAGCAGAAATTGGCGGCGATCCAGAGCCTGTGAACAACATAGAAATTTATATTGGCCTCAAGCCTGTTTCGGAGTGGACAAGCGCCTCTAATCGTTATGAGCTGCAAGATAAAATGGAGCGTTCATTAGAAGAATTTCCGGGACTGTTACTAAATTTCTCTCAGCCTATTGCCACTCGTGTAGATGAGTTGTTATCGGGGGTTAAAGCACAACTTGCCATTAAATTATTTGGCTCTGATTTACAGGTGCTAGCAAATAAAGGGCGAGAAATTGAAACTGAGATTAAGTCAATTGATGGCGCAAAGGACGTTGCACTTGAGCAGATTGCAGGTGAAGCACAACTTGTTATCGCTCCTAATAGACTTGAGCTTTCTCGATATGGTTTATCCGTTGGTGATGTCATGGAAGTGGTTCAAGACGGTATTGGTGGTGTTGAGGCAGGACAAATTATTAATGGTAACGAACGTTATGATATATACGTGCGCCTAGATGAAGAATTTAGAGCTAATAGTGAAGCAATAGCCGATATTAGACTGCAATCTCCTACAGGGGCTTGGGTACGCATTGGCGATGTAGCTTCTGTATCTTTTGAGTCTGGCCCTCCACAGGTTAGGCGAGATGATGTACAGCGTCGGGTGGTTATTCAAGCCAACGTCCAAGGCCGAGACATGGGCAGTGTGGTTGAAGATATTCAAGCAAAGATAGCCTCTGAGGTAGAATTGCCAGCAGGTTATTCGGTATCAATTGGTGGGCAATTCGAAAGTCAGCAGCGAGCGCAACAGCGCCTTTCTATTGTCGTACCGTTGTCATTGGCTTTAATCGCATTACTCCTTTATTTTGCATTTGGTTCAGTAGGACAAGCGATGCTGATCTTACTTAATGTTCCACTAGCTGTTATTGGCGGTGTATTTTCACTGTATATTTCGGGGCAGTACCTATCAGTTCCAAGCTCTGTTGGCTTTATTACCTTATTTGGTGTGGCGGTGCTTAATGGTGTAGTAATGGTCGAAAGCATTAATCAACGAATAAAAGATGGGCTTACGACAGCAGAAGCAATATTTGATGGTGCTACATCAAGATTGCGCCCCGTGCTAATGACAGCAATCACATCAGCGTTAGGTCTAATACCTATGTTAATGTCTAATGGTGTCGGCTCTGAAATTCAACGACCACTTGCTAGCGTAATTGTTGGTGGCTTAATTACAGCAACATTACTCACGTTATTTATTGTACCAAGCTTATATCAGTTATTTTCTAAAGAAAAAATAAAAGAGTTAGCGTCATAACAAGTCCATTTAGCCCCATACAATTTTTGTTTTGGGGCTGTTCATACGATTTGTTCCCAAATTACAAAGTCACATGAAGGTCTGTTAATGGCACAAGTGAGACAGTCAGATTTGATTAAGTTCTGCTAGTCGAATCGGACAGATCAAGTTAAGACTTATTCATATAAGCGTGTTCATATAAGCGTTGATCACACCTTTGCTAGGAGGCTGGAACTCGTCACAGGTATGCCATTCTATTTCTGGTTACGTACTCAATACAAATTTGATAACTATAACATGCGCTCAAATTCGACAGCGTAAACTCACTTTCCATCTTTGTTTGCACACAGGTTTAGCCTTATTGAGAAAGGGAAAAACTCTACTTTCCAACCTTGTTTGAATGCACTCCAAAAAGACACACTGATTTTTAAAGGAAAGTGATTAGCCCCCACTTTCCGACTTAGTTAATAGATGACATTTAGTGCTGATCTACGTATTTAGCTAAGTTGGGAGCGAACGAAAACTTCAGTCAATATTCAGTAAAACTTAAAGTTTGAGGACTATCTTTGACTCATATCATTATGTTTTCTTGGATTACTTGATTTGAACTTACTCATAATTGAAGATTCCGTATCACTGCGTAGAAGTTTAAAAGTGGGTTTATCTAATCTAGGATTCACTATTGATGATACAGGTGATGTATCTGAAGGTCTAAGCATGGCGTTGGCCGGCGATTATTCCTTACTTATTTTAGACCTGATGCTTCCATCTGTAGACGGAACTTCCATTTTAAAAGCGATTAGACAAGCCAAAAAAGATATTCGAGTAATGATCCTCTCAGCCAAAAACCTTACTGAAGATAAAGTTGAAGGTTTATTGAACGGTGCAGATGATTATTTAACGAAACCTTTTTCATTCGATGAGTTACATGTTCGTTTACTCTGTTTAATGCGCCGTGGCTCTTTGATGGATGTTAATGAAAGTAGGATCAGCATAGGGCAGTTGTCTCTCGATTTGCATTTAAAGCTATTAAAATGCGGTGACAATGATGCCCATTTAACCCCCAATGAATATAAAATTGTAGAATGCCTTTTTTCCAATCAAGGCAAAGTTATTTCTGCCGAAAAATTGAGTGAATATTTAGCAGGTCAATTCGATGCAATAGCCAAGAATTCTTTAGAGGCTCATATGTCATCGGCAAGGAAAAAAGTCAAAGCCTTGGGATATGAGCTTCCTATAAAGACCAAACGAGGCTTTGGTTACTATACCGAAAGGGGTTAAGGCACTCTGTCAAATAATCCCTCGCTGCAATATATCTAACTTTATGTTTCTCATGCTTATACTCTTGCAGATTGCCTTTGCCGTTGACATGTGGATGTGTAAAAAATTCAATACCGTAATGGTAACAAAGCGATCTGTATTCAAAAGTCTTGTCGAGAAAGACCTAAAACGGCCACTTTTGTCTCTTTTGTTGAATAATGAGGCATAACTCCTTGTTTTTTCTTTCATCCATGCGAAAAAGTAAACTTGTCTTTCTAGTTATTAGTATCATCTATCCTGCCGTTTCGTTAGCTGAGAATGTCTATTTAGACGGTATTCTTGATGATGCAATATGGAAAAACATTCCCAGGCATTCAACAAATTTTCAGGTTGTCCCTCAGACTTTTTTAAAGAACGACGACAATTTCTTTTATCAGGTTTATCCCACACAACAGGGGCTCTACCTAGCATTTTCAGCACGTGTATCAGGCGTATTGAGACTCCGTACGCAGGAGAACGATACCCTTTTCTCAAATGACAACGTTCAGATAATGTTAGATATGAACAATACTGAGCAGTTTAGTTATGTATTTGCAGTCAATCATCAGGGCTATACGTATGATGGTATTTACAAACAAAATAAAGAGCTGGATTTAGACTGGAGTAGCGATTGGAAATATGCCACGAACAGAACGGCATCTGATTGGTCAGCTGAAATTTATATTCCATGGTCAGTAATGACATTTGGATTAAAAAACGAGAATACATATGGTTTATCCATTACTCGTTATGATGAAGCGACAAATACGACCTTTTCATCCATTCCGGCAAATGCGTCGATGAATAGTTTCTTAGCAAACTTTAAGAAAGAAACGGTAACCGTTATTACGGAGTCAAACCTAGATATATTCCCATATGTTTCTATTAACAAGAATATAGAAAACAGTAGAAGTTCTCAGGATGTTGGGGTCGAAATATTTTGGAATACGTCAAATAATCATAAGTTTAGCGCAACTTTAAACCCAGACTTTGCGCAAGTTGAAGCAAATGAACTTGTCGTCAATTTTTCTGCAATAGAAAATTTTTTTAGTGAGCGTCGCCCTTTCTTCAATGAAAATCAAAATATATTCAATGTTAATGGGCCAGAAAATTTACGAGTGGTTCATACTCCGAGAATTGGTGGGGAATCATTCTACGAGCAAGACTACCAAAGAGAACTTAATTCAGCGTTCAAATATACATTCGGTAACCAGACTTTTGATTTGGGTTTACTATCTGCATTTGAAAGCACATCTGCGGGGAAAAAGGGGCGGGATTTTTGGTCACTTCGAGGTCAATACCATGTTGGGGCAAACAAATTAGGCCTGTCTGTAAATTATGTTGATACGCCTAGCATTAATAGAAAAGCCGCGGTTTTCGCGACCGATTTCACTTTGGCATTATCCGAAAATACAGAAGTTTTCGCTGGTTTAGTGAAAACTGAAACTGAACAAAACCTCCAAATGGTCAATGACATTGGATGGTGGTTATATGGTAGCACTGAGCTGTTCCAGCGACATATCCACGAAGTGAGTATTTTTAGTTATGGTAATGACCTACAGCTAAATGACATTGGCTTTGTTCGGCAAGTTAACAGAAAGCAATTTGAGTATGAGTATACTTACCAGATTCCAGACCTAAACTTTTTGAATATCAGAGATATCGCTTTTTCGTTAGAAACCGAAGTCAAAACTAACTTTCAGAATGAATCACTGCCAAAGGCAATAGATACTGGGATTGAACTGGTTACAGAATCTGGCTATGAAATCCAGTTAAACATTGAGTATGGCTCTTCTGGCGTCGATGATTTGATCACAAGAGGCAATGGCTCAGTTTGGTTTCCATCCTACTATATTGCGGAGTTTGAAGTTGAGACACCTCAATACGATTGGGGGAGTCTATCTTTTGTTGCTGAGCGCGGAACGGAAGGTTTTTCTGGTGACTTCTATAGTGTAGAAAGTCAGCTGGAGCGACAGTTTAGTGACAGTCTACTGGCATCATTTACCGCAACTCAATATAACAGTGAAAGTTGGTTTGATTGGGATGAAGATAATTTAGTAAATGAATATCACTTCACAGAGCAAGGTATCGCATTGAGTATCGACTACCAGATTGCAGATAACCAAGAGCTTCGCTTTAAATTTGAATCAGTCATAGGTAAGGCCAGACAGTTAGGACAATATGAAGTCGATCATTCAGGGCGCTTAGCTAAGCTGGAAGATTTAGAAGACTTTTCATTTGCAGAAAGTGCATTTCAAATGCGCTACAAATATTCGCTCAGTAACGTCACTGCTTTTTATTTAAGTTATGGATTTGGTGGTGAATTCGAAGATGATATCGCAAAGTTTGGAAAACTAAACTTGTATAGGCGTTCCATTGCATTTAAATATGCACACAATGTTTTTGCCAAAATCAGAATAAAGCTATAGCGTGCTATAGAACGTTCAACGTGTATACGCCCCTCTTAAAACACTACTCTATTGCAGCAACGTAATAAGCGATGATTGGCAATAATTAAAAAAGCGTTTCTCTCATTTAAATTACCCTAGTTAAGAAAAAGTATAGTAATTTCAGATAGTTTTAAGTTTTGAATAAGTAAATCTTAAGACTGTTTAGATACGTTGGTGTCACTTGATGTTGAGGTGACATATGTACTCTAAAACCGCTTCTATTGTGATCGGGCAGCATTCTGAACTCCGACATTGGAAATTAGTCAGTGTTGGAATTTTGATCGTCCTTGTAGTGGCAAGTATCGCAATTGATAAAAATGCTTATACAAATGGGCAAGCGGTTCCATTTATGTGGCTCAATAAAGAATTACAATTTATGCCAGAAGCATTTTGGCTAAATGTCACCTATTTGGGTGATGCACTTATTCTCATACCGCTTTTATCATTTGTGTGGCTAATTCAACCACGGTGCTGGGCCGCCATGTTTGGTGCTATTCCTTTCGCCTTAATCGTAAGTCATTTGGGAAAACACTTTTTTTCAATACCACGCCCTGCAGCAATTTTGGATAATAACACTTTTACCATCATAGGAAAGACGCTTACCGCCCATACAAGCTTTCCTTCAGGGCACACAACAACGATTTTTACAGCCTTATCGGCAATTCTGTTTGTGTTAATGCGCAACAATAAAACTTCACCGAAGATAAAATTTGGCTTAACGGTGGGGCTTTTCATATTAGCTTCAGTCGTAGCGGTATCGAGAGTAGCAGTAGGAGCACATTGGCCTGCGGACTTGGTTTTGGGCATGGTTATAGGGATCACAGCAGGGCTAATCGGAGAGTATTTAACAAGAAAGTATACCCGTTGGTGGATGTGGTGGATTACAAAGCCCAGTGCCCAATTCTGCTTTCTACTGCTTTTTAATTCATTATTACTATATTGCGTTATGCTATTTAAAGTACCTGCCTTATTTGTAGTGTCACTAAGTATTGGCATCAGCCTATTGGTAATGGGAGTGTTGTTGTCAAAAACAGTCACATCAAAATGAAATTGATTTTTGCTGAACCCCCAAAAACAAGCACTTACATATTCGTTGTCAGTTTGCTGTCTACATTAGTTTTTAATATTGAACTGTTTAAATATGTCATTGCAAATGTGGGGATTACTACTTTTAGTGGGATACAAGTATTTCTATCAGTATTCTCGATAGCCTTTTATTTTACTTTTGTTATTAGTACTTTTATCGGCCTGATTTCGCCCTCACTTTTACGTCTGTTTTTAGCAATAACGACAGTACTTAACGTCACTGCATTATATTTTATGACAGTGTATAACGTTGTCCTCGATAGAATGATGATGGGTAACATTTTCAATACCCGGCTCAGTGAATCTCAGGAGTTATTCACGTTTGATGCAATATCTTATACAGTTATTGTGGGCATTTTACCTGCCTTTCTATTATTTAAAGTTAGAAGTGGGAATTGGGATAGAATACGAATAGCTGCAAACGGTTTAGTTATCACATGTCTCGCATTGTTGTTTCTCTATGCTAACTCAACAAGTTGGTTATGGATTGACAAGCACGCGAGTATGCTTGGTGGGAAAATCTTACCGTGGTCCTACATTATCAATTCAACGCGACACTATATGAGTACAAGTCGCTCAATAGAAGATCAGAGTGAATTACCTCAGGGGCGTTTTACTAATGCCAGAAAAACGATTGTCGTATTGGTCATTGGAGAAACCGCTCGTTCAGATAACTTTTCACTTTACGGCTATAACAAAAAGACCAATCCACTCTTAGAAGCACAATCAAACTTGCTTATATTGAATGGTACTCAGTCGTGCACAACGTACACGACGGGGTCGCTAGCGTGCATTTTAGCGCCGAGTCGAGAATACCTATCTTTTGAAGCCCTACCCACATATTTGCACCGCCATGGTGCCGAAGTAATTTGGCGAACCAACAACTGGGGAGAGCCGCCCATTGAAGTGTCATCGTATGTTGAGGCGGGGGAACTAAAAAAAGCGTGTAATGGTGAAAAGTGTCGTTTCGATGAGGTGTTATTGAGCGATCTGGCAAGTGTGATTGAATCGTCAGACGCAAATAAAATCTTAGTTGTATTGCATACCAAAGGTAGCCATGGACCTAGCTATTATGATCGCTATCCAAAAGCGTTTAATAGGTTCTCTCCTGTGTGTCAGGAAGAAGAAATTAGAAAATGTGAAGCTGAAGAGTTAGTCAATGCATATGACAATACTATTGTGTATACGGATCATTTTTTAGCTCAAACAATAAAAGCGTTGGAGAGCCTCAATGACACGCCATCCGTAATGATGTATCTATCAGACCATGGAGAATCTCTCGGAGAATATGGTTTGTATCTCCATGGAACACCTTACACCTTTGCACCTGACTATCAAAAGAACATTCCTTTTTTGATTTGGACATCTAATGCATTTTTGAAGCATAAAAATTTGCAAATAGAGCGTGTCAGTCAAGCTGGAAACTACTCTCAATTCAGTATATTCCACACCATTTTAGGGGCTTTTGATTTCGAGTCAGATGTCTATGACCGCCAATTAGATGTACTAAAAAATAGCAGCCATTAAGTCGTTTTAAAAATCAAAACTTCAGTTTCAAATCAGCGGTTCTTCAGAATAATTAATTAGTCTGTTCAGTAGCTTAACTAGTTATACGAACAAAAATGATGAATTTAACTGTCGTCTTTCAACGCTCACAAAGTCAAACGATAAAACTTATAGACCAAATTAGGTTTTATAAGGCTATTTATACGAACGATGATGGCTTTTTGAACAGAAAATTGGTTGATGACTTCTGGTCGATAGCGAGTGCGGTTGAAGGCAAGCATGTCGCACTAGTTGGAAATGCCCGGTCATTGTGCTCAAGCACTTATGGCAATTCAATCGATGCTAATGACATTGTTATACGTATTAACAGAGCACCTAAGTATTCTACATCAAGCCATGGTGTAAAAACCGACTGGTTAGCATTAGCAACGTCAATTAAAGAGAGCCATTACCGCGGGCTTTCAACAAAGAAATTGATTTGGATGTCCCATAAACGAAAACGAATTCAACAATGGATGATGAACGAACCCTTCTACTTGTTCCCGCAAACACTTTATCTTGAAATAAAGGCGCGTTTGGGGGCTCCGCCATCGACGGGCATTATGATGTTGTATTGGTTGTCGAATACTTCCCTTGCCTCTCTCAATGTATATGGTTTCGATTTTTTTAAATCACTATCGTTGACTGGCAGCAGAACTGAAAAACAAGTGCCCCATGATTTTGCCGCAGAACAAGAGTGGTTTCAGGAATTAGTGGGCTCTCGAAACAACGTGTTTCTTCATCAATGAAAAATCAATGTAACTATCGATTACTCACTAATAAATCGCGAACACGATACCCATGAAAATTTGTTTTTTTAGGCTCTCAGCGCTTGGCGATTGTGTTTTAGCAACACCTGCTGTAAATGCCATATTAGCGACATTTCCTGAATGTGAGTTCACCTGGGTAACCACGAAGCCCGTTGCCGAAATGCTTGCGGGCATGCCAAATGTACGGTTTCTCATTATCGATAAACCCAGAACGTTTAAGGACTATTTAACGTTAAGAAACACTTTTAAACGTATTCACTTCGACATACTACTGGCCGCACAGGCGAGTTTGCGAACTAACCTAATCTACCCATTAATAAAAGCAAAGAGAAAGATAGGGTTTGACACAGTTCGCGCCAAAGACCTGCACCAATATTTCGTCAGTGAGTCAATTGAATTTAAAGAAGAGCATTTGGCTGATGGCTTTATGCAGTTTGCATATTATGTAGGTGCGCAAAACAATCAGTTTAATTGGTACATAAATAGTGAAAAAGGCATAAGTCAGTCTATTGTCGCTTCCTATAAACCCAGCATTGTCATTAATATTGCCGCAAGTAAAAAAGAGCGCACATGGCCTGCAAAACACTACGTACAATTAATTCAACGGCTAATTGACCAAGTGGATTGTTATTTAATTTTGGTTGGCGGAAGTTCCGCTTTAGACAGATTACAAGAAAAAGAGATACTGAGCCACGTACATGCTAAGACACTCTTAAACCTTATCGGTAAAACAAGTATTTCTGAACTAGTCGCTTTGTTGAGAGTGAGCGAGGTCCTTATCAGCCCCGACAGCGGCCCAATTCATATGGCTACAGCCTTAAACATTCCGGTTGTAGGCCTATTCGCAGTCGCTAGGCCTGAGTTGTCAGGTCCTTATGCCGCATTGGAATTTACCGTTAACAAATACCCTGAAGCAGTCCAATGCTATTTAGGTAAAAGTCCACATCAGGTGAAATGGCATGAAAGAGTTCATGATGAGCGCGCGATGCAATTGATAAGCGTAGAAGAAGTATATGACGCTGCGCTTAAAGCACTAGATAGCAACAAGCGATCATCTAATTTATTTCGCAACAAGGGGAAGTAAATGTTACGGAAAAGACGAACGATAGCGGTCACTATTATTTGTTGTAACGAAGAAGATAGAATTGAGGCATGTTTAGACTCAGTAGATGGTTGGGCTGATCAAATCATTATATTAGACAGTGGTAGCAGTGATAAAACAGTAGATATTGCTATGAAATACGATGCAGAAATCTACAGTACTGATTGGCCCGGTTACGGTCGACAACGAGCAAGAGCGCTTGCAAAAGTGCAATGTGAGTGGGTTTTCGCTATTGATGCAGATGAACGGGCGTCAAAGGAGTTGAAGTTGGAAATTGACAATTTGCTAACGCAAGAGGTTGTTCCATGTTCAGTGTATCGTATTCCGTGGGTGCCATTTTTTTTAGGGAAAAAGCTCAGGAATGGAAGGTATGCATCACCACAGGCTCGACTTTTTATTAAAAAAGGGGCGCATTATCCTTCTGCTCAAATTCACGAAACTCTCATTTTCCCGCCAGGGAAGGTGGGGTATTTACGTGGAGGACTCATTCATTACAGTTACAGGAACTATGGGCATTGCATCGCCAAGCATAATGAATATTCATGGCTACTTTCTAAAGAAAAATACGCGAAACGAAAAAGCAGTAACCTATTTTTTGCCACTATCCGATCATGGTGGGAGTTTATCCATCAGTTTTTTTTCCGGAAACTATTTCTAGATGGATGGCATGGTTATTTGCAAGCAATCGTTTTAAAGCAATATTCATTTAATAAATATGCGGGTTTATGGAGTCTGCAACAAACTAAGGCTGAGATAGATCCTGCTTTTGAATCGAAACATCGAGGACCTAGTTTAGTCGATATCAGTGACGAGAAAGTAACGCGTTTAAAATAGCCCCAGTGATAAATAACCATCACTTTAGAAAATCATCGAATAGCGCAACCTTAGCTTTTCTTTTACAATTTTCGCTACTGCTGTTAAAGCTTCGGTTGGATATTGGGCTCGATTTTTTCTATTAATTCGGGCAACAGGTAAGGCTTAATTTCGTAAAATTGTTCTGCGCTAACGTTTCGGTTGTCGATCCAAAATGACCGGAGCGTCGGCGAATTTACAAATTGCACGGCGTCTTGAAAATACAGCGTAAACAGTTCGTCGAATTCACCACTTTCGAAGGCAATTTTTAAGCCTCGTTCCAAGCGTATAGCTAACTCTGGTTGTGTGTCTGACACATAGAAGTACATGGGTAGTAATGTCAGCATAGCGATGTCGGGGGAATATGTGATGCTAGGATGTTCAGTTTTAAGGTGCTGTTCTTCACCCAGAATTTCAAAAGCACCTCGCATCAGCAGGTCAAATCGCTCTGATTCCAACATAATAAACAGGCCAACGTAGCGACTGCTATACTCCACGCGAAATTGATGATCTTCAAGTATACTTGCGGTTGACCATCCTAGGCCTTGTCCGAATATGAACTGATAAAAGTCGTCAAGCGAATCTACTTTTTCCAACGAAGGTAAGTGCTTTGGCAGGGTAAAGAAAAATCGATAACTGCCTAAGCCTTTTGCCAAAGGAAAAGGCACGCGGATAGCAGCGTTATCCCATTTCGCTTTGGCGTGGGAAAAAGTAACACTTACTTGTTCCCCCTCCTCCAATCCTCTTAACTGTCGTTCAGGCAGGGTTTCAGTGTCGTGGTACTGGATCCGATAGTCCCCAAACTCTGCTTTTGTTTTATCCAGCGCCAGCTCCATTAATTTATGCACGTAATCGACGTGATTAGTCTCACGGCTAATGTAAGGCACTTTAACCACGGTGACACTTGGCGTTATCTGGTTTTGTGGGGAAGCAATTAATGTCGTGTTAACAACCACACCCAACAGCAAAGTACTTAATTTCAACTTCATGACTACAGATTTATCTATTGCGATTCAATAAGCAGCATAGTTTATATTTGTGTTAATGTAATGTAAGCAAGGTGAAATAATATATTACTGTGCTGGAAAGAAAGAAGTCCAAAATTTGATTGAACGTTGGATAAAACGCAAATATGAATTGTATAACTTAGCCTGCCTTTCCTTCGCCTTCACCACGCCATGAAGCAACATTTTTTGTACCTTGGTGACGTTAGAATTCATTAAGGTTGTCGCAATAAACTACTTTTGCCATTTTCTGTTACTGCTGCGGCAGACGACATCACCGCGTCCATATTTTTTAATATTAAAAAAATTTAAAAGTGTGAATGTGTTTTCAGAAGTCGCTAACGCGCTTTAGACTTTTGTCTATGAAACTCAATAGAATAACTTTATGATATGACTATAATTATGTAAGTAATAAGTCATTACTTGGATTTAAATATATGCTGAAGGTCTGTTTTTTCATTGTCTTTTGGTGGCTGAGTGTATTTTGTGTCGCTGCAAAGGAAACAGTGAATGTTGCCATTATCGAGACTCTTCCCGTACCAATTGTCAGTGAGTCTCGCGAAGCCTTCACCGATGAGCTAACCCGTATTTTACCTGAGCATGACATTCGTTTTTCCATTTACAATGCCGAAGGCTCTGAAACGCAAGCCAGTGATATATTGCGCACGTTGGCGCACCAGTCTCCCCCTGATTTGATCGTTTCTGTGGCTACATTAGCCACCAGAGCACTTTATCAGTCAGAAGAATTTGCTCACATTCCAAAGCTATTTATGGTGGTCTCTGCGCCAGTAGAGGAAGGAATTGTTCCTGCATTAGGTAAAGCGAGTCCTCGTAATATTACGGGAGAGTCACATGTGTTGGATGCCAAAGTAAAACTCGATATGCTAGATGGGATATTGCGTGCAGCAAAACCAAGTAAACCGCTTACTGTTGGGCTGGTTCACTCTACTTATCCTTCTACCGCTACCGCAGTAGAAAAGCTGGTTGCGCTGCAAGAACAGTATGAAAATATTAACTTTGTGACTATCAGCACGCCCTATATAAAAGGTGAGGAAGGGATTATCACCATGACGGATGACATTGCCAGGCGACTTGGTGAGCATGCTCATATGCTTGACGGATATTGGTTATCTTCAGGTCCATTGGTGGAAGCGGACGGGCTTATCGAACGGGTTTATTCAGAATATCAATTATTTCCACTATTTGCAGAAAGTATTGAATCGGTAAAAAATGGCGCGTTGATCGGGGTGGTTTCCGAGGCACAGAGTATTGGTAAGTCGGCGGCGAAAAAGGCGGTGTTGATCCTCGACAACAAGTCGGCAAACGGGATCCCCGTCGACAAGATGGATAACTACACAGTTGCAGTGAATGTGGCGACTGCTATCAGATTACAGTTACCAATACCTTCAAATTATTTGAAGCTCTCTAAAAACCACATTTATCACTAATATTTGACAAGAATATCTATGCGAATCAAATCCAAGCTGTTAGTCATTTATATTCCCATTTTGCTTGTGGGGATGGCGCTTACAGGATATTGGGCGTATCTGACAGCCTACGAGTCAGTGCGAGAGCGGGAGTATCAATTACTCACCCAAACCCTGACCCTTTCCGTCCTCGAGCTTATTGATGAGCGCAGTGGCCTGCTGATTGATTCCGGCTTAGAAAATGTCTCTGTATTTCGAAAAGCATACCAAGCGGAAGTATTTGAAGAGTTGACCAAGTTGCATCAAACCACTGGACGTCATTTTTCCATTAGTGAAAAAAGTAGCGAGAAGGTGATTTTCAGCAGTTTGGACAACGGCTTGGTGCCGCAAACCAGTGATGCACAAAATAAAAAGATAGGTAAGCATCTCGTGGCCTTTGGAGAGTCCAATTTCAATAGTACCGCTATTTTGTTTGCATGCAGTCATTTTGATCCCTGGAATTGGAAAATCACAGTCATTCAGCAAGCAGATGATTTGCAGGAATCGTTATCACAAATAGCGTGGATGACAGTACTTACCATCTTGTTTACCGTGGCTATTGTCAGTTTAATTATGGGGCGGATTACACAGGTTTTTGTAATCTCTCCCATCGAAAAAATCAAATCGGCAGCCAGTCGCATTGCTGTTGTTCACAAGCAAGTTCACATTGATGTAAAACAAGATGATGAACTCGGTGAGCTTGCCAGAGATGTGGAGGTCATGTCGGGTAAGATTGAACAATATGTCGCACAAGCGCAGCAAGCTAACCGCGCAAAAACAGACTTTCTCGCTGTAATGAGCCATGAAATCAGAACGCCATTAAATGGTATTCAAGGTCTCGCTACCCTGCTATTGGATACCCCTTTGTCTGACAAGCAGCATCAATACGCAAGAGATCTTAAATCCTCAGCTACTATTCTCGCCCAGGTCATAAATGATGTACTTGATTTGTCTAAAATTGAATCGGGCATGTCCGAAGTGGATGTGACTGAGTTTGATTTAGATAGCATGCTTAATGACTTGATTACACTGCTTGGTATTAATGCAAGTGCCAACAATACACTACTGACTTACAACAGTAAGAATATGACTTCGGTAGCCGTGACCAGTGATATAACCAAACTGCGTCAGATAGTGATTAACTTGGTAAGTAATGCAATTAAATTTACTCACAAAGGCACGGTTAGTGTTTCCGCTAAGCTTAAAAAACCGTCTACTACCGAGGTCATTGACAATAAATTAGTGATCTCGGTGAAAGACACCGGAATTGGTATAGAACCAGAGCGCTTAGAGCACATTTTTGACAAATTTACTCAGTCTGACTCTTCGATAACACGCAAGTATGGCGGCACTGGTCTGGGCCTTTCTATCGCCAGACAACTGGCACAATTGCTTGGTGGAGATATCAAAGTCGTAAGTAAAGTAGGAGAAGGCTCATGCTTTACGGTTATAGCTGAAGTGCAGTCTCGCGTTATGCCAGAAAGTATGGCTAGTGCAGGCTTCGATACTACTGAGCAAGGACAAGGTCTTCGCTCAGGGCTCAGGGTACTGCTGGCTGAGGACAATGCGATTAATGCCGTAGTTGCCCAAGCATTGTTAGAACAGCTGCAATGTAAAGTTGAACATGTAGATAACGGACTAAAAGCCGTGGCTCGGGCTGAGGAAGGAGGCATTGACGTGGTTTTCATGGATGTGCATATGCCTGTAATGGACGGCATCGAAGCGACAACTAGAATTCGAAAGCTCGCGGGTGATTTGGGTAAGGTACCTATAATCGGGCTTACCGCAGAAGCTTTCAAAGAACGTCATGTCACATTTAAAGAGGCAGGAATGGACGATATAGTAACCAAACCTGTTACTTTGGAAGCCCTTCAAGAGAGTTTGAGTAAACTTGAGTTGGGTGACGAGTAGTAGTCGAAAGGCCAAGGCACGTTTGTTAAGTTAACGTTATACTTGTAGCATTGTATTAACTTCTATTGCCTATAGGTTTTAATCGTGAAGCGTCATAAGGCCAGTGAGATCATTCGACTTCGAATTGCACTTATTATCGGCGCTGGTTTGATGCTCGCCTTTATGGGCGCTGACATGATTTTGCTGCCAAGCACGATGTATGAACTTTATCTTTTTCATCGATTATTCGTGCAACTCCCCATTTTAGTTTTGGTAGTGATGGCGTCGTATTGGCGAGGCTTCATTCAATATCGAGAATACGTTTTTACCGGTTTACTCGTTGCGCTTACGTACAGCAACTATTGGCTTATATGGGCCTGTTGGAACGAGTTCGAGTTTGTTTTCCCCTATGAAGGCACAATTTTATACGCTTTCTTCTGTGTATTTGCATTGGGTATTCCCTTTAAGCTGGCCATTACCACCAGTGTTCTCAATTTTACTGGGTTCTTAGTTTTAATGAGACTGGCACCCATATATGGTGAAAGGGTGACTATCAGTATCGCTTTTGTACTGGGTTCATTATTTGTCTGCGCCTATGCAAAATATCGCTTGGATAGAAGTGTCAGTATGCTCAAAGACATCAATGACAGACTACTCACACTGAGTAAGTATGATCCCCTTTCTAACCTATTAAACCGACGAGCGTTGCGAGAGCGAAGTGTGAAACTGCTCGCACTCAGTAAACGGCACAGTGTATCAATGGCGGTGCTCATGCTCGATTTAGACGATTTTAAAAAATATAACGACGGATTTGGTCATCAGCAGGGTGACGAGGCCATTAAAGTGCAGGCCGAAATAATGAAGTCAGTATTTAAACGGGAAACCGATATATTGGGTCGTTACGGCGGGGAAGAATTTATTGTCGTACTAAGTGATGTAGATAAGCCGCAAATAGAGATGCAGTGTAATTTGCTATTAGCACAATGGGAAGCAGCACAATTGCCTCATGCCAAAGGCGCCAGGCATCCATTTATGAGTTGTTCAATTGGCGCTGTTTATGCGGAACGAGTAGATGAGGTAACGCTTGATTTACTTATCGATGAGGCAGATAAAGCGCTTTACCGAGCAAAAGAAAAAGGAAAAGCCCGTTATGAATTGATAACGGTATAGCCCTACCTAAGCCTGCGTGTAAGAAAATTTTTCTGTGTACTTTAGCTGAACGTACAGTGTTACTCATATAATTTCCTCTGTATTTTTCCCCTAAACCAACCTAATTAACTTTATGGCGGTGTGGGCGCCATTTTTCATTTTACCTTACTGAACACAAAGGCTGATCTGTTGGCGAAACTTCGAGATCTCTCTCGAAGTGCCCTGCAATGACTAAGCAAGGAATAGTGAAGCATGGTCTTGTTATAAGGAGCTCTTTGTCGTTAGTCTTACTTTTGTTAACAATGTTGCACAAATTGGTTAACCAAAGTTTAGCAATCTTGTTTATAAAATCGTCGAAATGGTCGCTATAATTGTAAAAAATGCGATAAAAGCGCGTAAATGGCGTTTACTTGCATTGAACAAAACTCCTCATATCCGTAGAATGCCGAGCTGCAATTTTCCCCTATTACAATGAGTATCTTATGAAGCAACAGTTTTCTCTACGTGCCTCAGTGTGCTTAGCGCTTGCGACTTTCGCCTCTTCTTCTGCGCTGGCTGCTGGTTTCCAAGTTAACGAGCATAGTGCAAACGGTTTAGGTCGTGCCATGGCTGGTCAAGCGGCCACACCAGAAAATGCCTCTATTTTAGCGACTAACCCTGCTGCAATTGGTGTATTTAAAGAAGCTGAGTTCAGTGGTTCTGTTAGCTTTATCGACCCGAAAGTCGATATTAACGGTTCAGTTAATTATGCATTAGGTGGTCAGGTTGTAGGTGCAGCCGCTGCGCAGGAAGACGATATAGCTGATGTCGCATTTGTTCCGTCTTTTTTCTATGTCGCGCCAGTTAATGACAAGTTTTCGGCGGGTGTTGGAGTATTTACCTCTTACGGTCTGCGTTCAGATTATTCTGATGATTTTGAAGCCTTACACTTTGCTGATACTGCAGAAGTAAAATCAGTGACTTTCAATCCAGCAGTATCCTACAAAGTGAATGATACGCTAATGTTAGGTTTCGGTGTCAGTGCAACGTTTGCCGATGCAGAAATTAGCTCAGGTGTATCACAAAGTCTTTCTCCAATTTTAAGTGCAGCTGTTCAAAGCACGATTCCTGCAACGACATCAATCTTTAAATTAGAAGGTGATGATTGGGGCTTCGGGTGGAATGCTGGTGTATTCTGGCAACCGACAGAAGCGACTAACGTTGCATTATCTTACCGTGCAGAAACGCAGTTGGAACTAAGTGGTGAAGTAAGCTCAAGTATTACAGCAACTTTGAATCAGCCGGGAAGTCTGGATTTAAACTTTGCTGCAATTACTGAATTAGCAATAAATCAGAAAATCGACCAACAGTGGTCAGTTCAGGCAAGCTTGGTATTCACAGACTGGAGCACGTTTGAGAAATTAGAGGCGAACCTTGCCTATGGGTCTGATTTCCTTATCAAACAAGAAAATTTCGACGATTCATGGCGTGCGGCCTTTGGTGTGACTTACGTGCTTAACGATGAATTCACGCTTCGCGCAGGTTATGCCTACGACGATGGTGTTGTGACCGTTGAAAACCGCTCATTAAGTATTCCCGATACCGATCGTCATTGGGTGTCAGGTGGCTTGACTTATACGATGAACGAAGATACTACCCTTGACGTTGCTTATGTCTTTATAGATGGTAGAGAAGCTGACATTAACAAAACACGTGCACTGAATGCACAAGGAACGTTTACTTCAACGTTCACAGGTACACAGTCAGCAACCGCGCATATTTTCAGTGTTCAGTTGAACACGCGTTTTTAATCGATCTTATTCAAAAAGTATAAAAAATGGCAGCCAATGGCTGCCATTTTTTTGCTTTGTACTCGCTTAAATTTGCGAAAAAAGATCTTGTAAGCAACTAATCACCGCATTGATTTTTGCCGGGATAAGGTCGCGCTTGGGGGTAACCGCATACACAGTGTAATCGGGCAATTGCCAGTCTTTAAACAATTGCTTCATCTCGCCAGTTTTTAATAAATGTCTCACTTCAGGCTCAGGTAATACCGCATATCCCACGCTATCTCTCGTTAATTGAATAAGGGTTTGCATAGAATTTACGTCAATTCGTTGCTCGTCCAACTCGTGCTCTGAGAGGGTGTCGTGCTTCATTACGTAGTCGGGAATATGACGATGGGCAATATACAGGTGTTCTGACAAGGCTTGAGGTGACGATACACTCTGACCTGCTAAAGGGTGAGAGGACGAAACACATAATATTCGCTTCCAAGTAGCCAGTTCCAGGCTACTAAAATTGGTGTCTGATACGGGGGCGAAACACAATACTAAGTCAGCGCTTGAAGCGATGATATCTTTAGGTTCGTCAGTTAATACAAGAGAAATCGTAATTTTTGGGAACTCTGCACAGAGTTTTTGTAAGGGCTCACTGAGTAGTCCCCCGCCAAAGCCTTCTGGTGCAATGATATTGATCTTACCCGTAGGTTCGTCTTGTAAACTTTCAATTTGCTGTTGTGCGTGCTCGGCTGTTTCCAGCATGGCTTTGCTGGAGTGATAGTAGATACGTCCAGCTTCCGTCAGGCTCAAACTTCGCGTGTTGCGATTAAATAAGCTCAATCCAATATCGTGCTCTAACTTTCTCAGTTGCTGGCTGATAGCTGATACTGTCATATGAAGGTCACGAGCTGCTACGCTCATACTACCGCTGTCTGTTACTGCGACAAAAACTTGAAGTGAGCGAAGCAGTTTACTGTTCATGGTGACGTGGTACTCCCTGGTTTGTTGTCACTATTTTAATAAATAAGCGGTTATTATCGACAATCGTAGAGGAAAATCTGCAGCCTTTTGCCTTGTATTTATGTCAGTGGACGCTTTCTTTTAAGTTTTCTTAATTTTTTCGGTAAATGCAAATTTATGCATAAATGGTGCATGTAATTTAATTGTTAGTGATTTATTTTTGTTCTGTTTTTAATTTGTGATCTTTATGTTTTTAATAGGGTAAATGCGTTTGTTTGTCTTTATTTATGCTAGCGAAGTGGTAGGTTAGTAAAAGACTAAATATGCATGTTGAGAATAACAATGAAAAAGCTACAAGTGTTAATTTTAGTGATGGTTACGTCTCTCTGGCTTGCGGGATGTGCCTCAAATGAAACGGTTTCGCCTAGTGCGTTATATGGACCAACCACATTCTCTCGACCCTCTTTCACTGCTATTACGGTGGCCTATGCGCCCGAAATGGAAGGGATTCTCAATCGTATTAATGACGACCCTGACGCAGTCATAGAGACATCGGTCACAATAAAAGGTGTGACCTATCGGATTGGTCGATATCACGATGAACCTATATTGGTATTTGCAACAGGTATGAGTATTGCCAATGCTGCGATGACGATGCAAATGGCTTTGGATTACTTCCCAGTGAAACAAGTGGTTTATATGGGTATTGCTGGTGCAGTTAACCCAAAATGGCAACCTGGCGACGTGATAGTGCCGGCACGTTGGTACTATCATGATGAAAGTGTGTATACCAACGAAGATCCCAATCAGCCCGGTCGCTATATCTTGCCAGATTATTATGCTGCTTTTATGCAAGAACAAGAAGCGCGCTTAGCGAACGATCCCTTTTTACCTAAATACAAGCCGTTTCACTTTATTCACCCCGATGAAGTGTTAATCATTAAAGACGGTATGGATAAGCCGCAAGACACCGCCTATTTCAGCGCCTCTCCCCGATTGCTGAAAGCCGCGAACGACGCAATAGCGGCGATGCCAGTGCAGCGGGTGCTTGATGAACGCAACGCGCAACTGTTTGTGGGTGGTAACGGTATAACGGGCTCGGTCTTTATGGACAACCGAGATTATCGCCAGTGGACTCGGGAAGTCTTTAACGCTGAGGTAACGGAAATGGAATCGGCGGCTATTGGCCAAGTGTGTACAATTAATCAGGTAGACTGGGTAATAATAAGAGCAATCAGTGACTTAGCGGGAGGTCAAGAAGGCGTTAACGTAGAGCATATTTACGATAAGGAAGTCTCTCGAATTGGTGCCAATGTATTATTTTCTGTATTGGATACCTTGTCTGATAAATAAATATGGTTAAACGCCTTTAGCCACTGTGTAACAGCGGGGTATTGCCCCGCTGTTAAGGTTTAACTAGCGAATAGTCCGCACCATATTAATGGTGTTGGTGGCTAACTTCACTTCTACTAAAAATACAATAAGTGCACTGATCAGAAACATCATCGCCAGTATGAACAATACAATGACGGGCGTTTTCAAATCCACTACCCAAAGGGAGCCTGAAAACAATGCCATGATAACAGTACATACCATTAAGCCAGAGGCAACGCAAAGCCCTATGGCCCAATTAATCACCTTCACCCTGCGCCATAACACCTTAATCTCGCTCTTCGAACGGTCAACAATATGTGGATCTGACAATGTATGAATCTGTCGTTCGGCCACTCTTACTCTATCTGAAATACGCCCTAATCGCGATGACATGACATTGAGAAATCCTGCAATACCTGTAAGTAAAAAGACAGGAGCGACGGCAAATTCAATGAGCTGAGATAAGCTAGGGATAAGGGTGTCCAACGTTTTCCTCCACGTAAAGCTAAGTAGCAAATTTGATAACGCCAAAGACAACGTTGAGCTGTACCAGTGTGGTATTGCTCTTGTGTCTTTTTGCCTGTGCAGTGTAAAACATGTTCAGTTGATGGACATGACATCACTGTCACAGCGAGCAGCAAACGTTATGCCACTCACTGCATTAGTCTTTAAATTATAGGTTTTTAACGAATGCTCAGGGGCTTCCACGTTACAATGCTTTATAGTAACGCACTTTTGGGATTGGAAGGATAGAAAATGACCTGTACGCTTGGGCTTCGGTTGTCTCAGTTGACTGCATTCACCGCACTTTTTATTGTGCCATTAACGCTTAAAGCGCAACAGTGGGACACTATCGAACGTATAGAAACCACCTCTTCTCGTATCGCGACAAGTAGCGAAGCCAAAGGTTATGTTGTGTCGTCTATCAGTGACGATACTCTATCAATGCTATCTTTCCAACATATCCAAGAGTCACTTAATTACGTTGCAGGTGCAACAGTGCAACGTGGTAATGGCCAGGAATATCTACCTGCACTACGTTCGCCTGTGCTCACGGGGGCGGGTGCTTGTGGCGGGATTCTGGCAGCTGAAGACGGTATTCCACTGCGTGCCGCCGGTTTTTGTAACATTAACGAGTTATTTGAAGCACACGGTGAAATGGCACAACACATCGATGTTATAAAAGGTCCTGCTTCTGCGTTATATGGCTCTAATGCAATCCACGGCGTAATAAACGTAGTGACGCCAGACACTACTTATGATGACGGATTATTAGTCTTTGACTACGGCTCTTTTGGTTTTACTCGCGCCAAGTTTCGTCAAGGTAAAGACTTTGGTGAAAACGCAGACGGCATAAAAAGTGGTGTGGGGATTAATGCCAGTATCACCAGAGATACAGGCTATCGCAACGACGAAAGCGTTGATCAGGAAAAAGTGAACGTACGTCATCGTTATGAAAACCAGCAGCTTCTTGTCACTTCGGGGTTAACCTATACCCACCTCGATCAAGATACGGCTGGTTACATTGAAGGTTTTGAAAGTTACAAAGATGAGGTAATAGCCCGCGCCAACCCTAATCCAGAAGCCTTTCGTCAAGCGACAAGTTTTAGATTGTGGAGCAAACTGGATATGGCATGGGGAAAGGGCCATGCTTTGTCGGTGACCCCTTATTTGCGAAACCAGGATATGCGTTTTCGCATGCACTTTTTACCTGGTACGCCGCTTGAAACTAATGCGCAACAGGGAGTGGGATTATTGTCACAGGTTAATTTTGTGATAAGTCCGCAATTTAACATAGATACTGGGTTCGATGCCGAATTTACCACGGGAGACTTGCTTCAGTACCAACAAGACGCAACAGTGGGATCACCGTTTTTGGTCGAAACTATTCCCACTGGTCGGCACTATGACTACAGTGTTGATGCGACCTTGGTTGCTCCTTATATCAGCGTAAATTGGCACAGTGACGCGTGGACGTTTGCACTGGGAGGTCGCTATGAAAACATGCACTACGACTACACCAATCATATGAACGCAGGACGCGAGCGTGAAGATGGCACGGCATGCGGTTTTGGAGGCTGTCGTTATTCCCGCCCCCCTAGTGGCGATAATTCATTTAGCAATTTTAGCCCGAAATTTTCATTCAGTTACGACCTAATGAGCAGTATGCGGTTGTACGGCGGGGTATCGAGGGGATATCGGGCACCTCAAGCTACTGAACTGTATCGATTGCAGCGTGCACAGCAAGTAGCTGAGTTAGAGGCAGTAACAGCCACCAATGTTGAGCTTGGTTTGCAAGGCTTCGCCGAAAGCGGTCAATATACCCTTTCATTCTATAGCCTTCGCAAAGACAGTGTTATATATCGCGACAGTGACTTCTTTAATGTAAGTGACGGTAAAACCTGGCACCGAGGGATAGAGCTGGGGGTAAGTCAGAGATGGGCGGATAAATGGCAGTTTGATTTTGCCGGCACGTTTGCCAGACATACTTATGAGCACAGTCAAGTTGCCAACGAAGTTGATATTAAAGGTAACGATATAGATACCGCGCCAAAGCTTCAATTTAATACCCGTTTGAGTTATGACATTACTCACACTATTCGCACTGAACTAGAGTGGCAATATGTAGACAATTATTTTACCGATGCTGAAAACAACAATGTGTATGAGGGACATGATCTATTACATGCCAGAGTGAGCTATAAACTCAGTGACACCGTCACCCTTTACGCACGCATAAATAACTTGCTCGATGCTAATTATGCCGAACGCGCTGACTACACCACATTTACGGGCCCTCGGTATTTTCCTGGGCGCCCCAGAAACGTCTTACTGAGCGCATCGTTTGTTTTATAAGGGTAAGGCGCGGTTTATCGCTGACCGCATACTTTCGGACTTGCTACGCTTGTTATCACGCCGAGACAAGCGTAGTCTTTGCGACAGGTATGTCGACATCCATTACCGCAAGGGTTGATGGTAGGCTTAGCTGAGTAGGTCTATTAAAACTGGCGTGGGTGACAGTCATGCCATGTATAGTTTCCGTGTAACGGCGTTGCACAGTGGCTATATGTGGAATGATTGTTAATAGGTAAAACCCATGCAAAAAATAGTTATCGTTGGTGGCGGTGCTGGTGGATTAGAATTAGCCAGTCGCTTAAGCCGCACCCTAGGGAGAAAAAAGCTAGCGGAAATCACCTTAGTCGACCGCAGTCGAACTCACATTTGGAAGCCGCTTTTACACGAAGTTGCGGCCGGTGTCATAGATAAACATTCAGACGGTGTGGATTATGCTATTCACGCTGCAGCTCATCACTATCGTTTTCAGTTAGGTGAAATGTGTGCGGTTAATGCCTCAGACAAAACCATTGCCTTAAAGCCCTTGTTTGACGAAGAAGGCACCCAAATCTTGCCCGAGAGGGAAATTCACTACGATCAACTGGTACTGGCTATTGGCAGCGTTAGCAACGACTTCGGCACGCCCGGTGTGGCAGAAAACTGCTATTTTCTGGATTCACTGCAACAAGCAGAGCGTTTCCATCGCGCCTTGCTTAACCAACTGATCCGCATCAACCAGCAAGAAGATAAAAATGCGAGAATAGACGTTGCCATTGTCGGGGCAGGTGCGACTGGCACTGAGCTTGCCGCCCAATTACATCACGTCGCAAACCTGTCAAAGGCCTATGGCATGCCCGCCATGTCTGCCTCCCGTTTGAAAATTACTATTGTCGAAGCTGGAGAGCGTATTTTACCAGCCCTTCCTGAGCGAATAGCTAACGCGGCCCGCAAAGCGTTATATCAGCTAGGCGTTGACATTAAAGAGCAAACCATGGTGGCAGAAGCCGACGAAGCGGGTCTTATTACCAAAGACGGTCATCGTATTAACGCCGATCTCATGGTGTGGGCAGCAGGAGTTAAAGCGCCTGACTTTATTACGCAATTAGGGTTATTTGACACCAACCGTGCTAATCAGATTCTGGTTGATAAGCAATTGAGAAGTACCACTTTTGATAGCATATGGGTACTTGGGGATTGCTGCGGATTTCAGCAGGATGATGGCCGTTGGGTACCGCCTCGTGCCCAGTCAGCGCATCAAATGGCGGAGGTAGTCGCACACAATCTAACAGCGTTGTTTACTGGTAAAGCAAGTAAAGAATTTACCTATAAAGACTATGGCTCACTGGTTCACTTAAGCAAATACAGTACAGTGGGAAGTTTGATGGGCTCGCTATCAAACAGCAGTATGTTTATCGAGGGACGCTTGGCAAAGCTTGTATATGTGTCTTTGTACAACATGCATCAGTTTGCAGTACATGGAAAATGCAAAGGCGCGCTAAAATTACTGGTGAAAAAACTTAGCCAGGCTATTAGCCCAAAATTGAAACTGCACTGAGGTTAAAGACTGCGAAGAAAAACCGCCACAGTGGTTGCTTTCAGCCCGTGGCGGTGTGTTATTGTCAAAAGTGACGTGATACTTATTGCTTCACGCCTTCGACATGCAGTTCTAATTCGACGGTCTGAGATGCTGGGCCTAGTTCATAGTCGATACCGAAATCTTTAAGGGCAATAGTGGTTGTGCCCATAAAGCCTGCTCGGTAGCCACCCCAAGGATCATCACCTTCACCGACTTTTTTGGCGTCGATTGTTATGGCTTTAGTCACGCCGTGTAGTGTGAAATCACCCATCACACTGAGCTTACCGTTACCTTTATCGACAATTTTCGTGCTTATAAATTTGGCTTCAGGAAACTCATCAACTGCTAAAAAGTCACTGCTTTTTAAGTGCTTGTCACGCTCAGCATGGTTAGAGTCAATGCTATCGGTTTCAATAGTGACTGAAATTGTCGCCTGAGTAGGTGTGCTCTCATCGTAGCTAAAAGTGCCTTTAAAATCGTTAAATCGACCCGTTAGCCATGAATATCCTAAATGCTGTATTTTAAAGTTAATAGACGCATGGGCGCCCTTGCTATCAATGACGTAATCGGCGGCTTGAGCGGAGCCAATGGACAGCGCAGCAGCCAGGGCAAGTGTTAACTTCTTCATAGTTTCTCCTTAAGTAAATTCAGCGAAGCCGTAACATCTGCTTCAGTGTGTCGTCTTTGCTAATAAAATGGTGCTTAAACGCGGCAAGTAAATGCATGACAACGAGACAAATCAGTGTCCATGCCAGATAAAAATGGACGGTGCCTGCTTTATCTTCCTGATTATCAATAATACTTCCCACCGCAGGTATGCTAAACCAGTTAAAAATATCGATGGATTTACCATCAGCTGCAGAAATGAGGTAGCCTGAAACAAACAAACTCAATAGCAATACATATAAAATACGATGGCCAATAGAACTCAGCACATTTTCAACACCCTTGCCATGTTTGGGCGGTCGTTGAAAAAACACTCTGCACCCTAAGCGAACGAGTGTTGCAACAAAAAGCAGTAATCCCACACTTTTATGCCAGTGGGGCGCAGTTTTGTACCACTGGCTATAGTAGTTGAGATCTACCATCCAAAGTCCTGAAACAAACATGCCTACTACCACTACTGCGGTAATCCAGTGAAGTAGAACGATGGGAAGTGGCCATCTGGGGCTCATAAATACCCTTAATTAATTGAACTGAAGAGAAAGCATACTGCATTTGTCTCAATCTCACCCTACCAGTAGTGTATTTTGCGAAGACGATTTTAAATATCGCATTTTTTAAGTGTTATTGTTCCCATTTTTAGAATGATGAGCAGCGTGTCGTTCAATGGCCGATTAATTGCGCTAAACACCTCTGTTAAACGGAAAATTTAAGCATATAGTTTAATTAAGGAACAAATTTGAGCATGTAGTCATTTGTTTCGCTGAAGTTGGAATTATCTCACTTGAAAGGTTTAACACCGTGCGTGTATCGCTTGTTATGCTGGCGTTTTATGTGCCAGCGCTGTTTTCATCGTTACTTGCTTTCTCCCCAATGGGAGAAGGGAATGGTGTGCAGACAGCTTCTGGCGATGATGCGCTCAACATAGTTTCGGTACTTGTATCTGAGTTCGAACAAGAATCGACTGAAACGGGTGACGATGAATCGGATAACGATGTTGTTACGGGTTACGCGTTAGTCTGGGTTCACAATTGGGCACTTGCCACCGATAGTTTATTTACTACTCCGCAAAAAGGTCCATCCAGCAACAATGAAATCAGAGGGCCTCCTAGTTTTTCTTAATCACTTTTATTTGTTTATTTATTGATTAGGAGAATTAGGTATGCATGCCTTACATCTGTATAAAACTGAATCTATTGATACGCTTGCTTGGCCCGTGGTGGAAAATACAATCACGGTAAACTCACCTGCCGTGGCGGTATTTACCGACTTTAAACAACACCTTCCTCACGTCTTGGATGCACGTACACCAGCAACTAAGGTCGACGCCATAATGCGTCAGTCACATGTGCGTATGATGCTAGTGGTGAACAGTGAAAATCGTTTTGTGGGTATTGTCACCAGTCATGACGTTGGCGAACAACAGCTTATCCAACGTATGACTGAGCTTAAAGTGAAACGCGAAGAACTCACCGTGCATGACTTTGTTCGCCCGAAAACGTCGTTACTTTCCTTTGATTTCTCGGAATTAGTACGCGCCTCAGTGGGTGATGTTATTGAAACCTTGAAAGACTACGGCCAGCATCACTGTTTGGTAATGGAGCGAGATACACACGAAATACGTGGTGTTATCAGTGTTAGCGACATTGCTCGTGAGCTAAAACTTCCGCTGGATATTCAGGGGCGTCCTACTTTTGCTGAACTCATTACAATTTTAGCAGCATAGAGGTGGCACTTTGTTTTAGGCGTTACTTCCAATATGGCCGTAATAAGCTGTATTGGAAGTGCACATAGCACTAGTGTGGTGCATCGTGAGCGCTGATACGATCAATGGTGCGAATCTAGTGCTTCTGCAGTTTCTATCGCGAAAACTGCAAAGGTTGTAATTGCTCCAAAGCCAAACAATTAATCCTCTTAATATTGAGATACATGCCATCCATGTAAACGCTATCAACCACACTATATCCACATAAGTGTGTAATTCGCTATTAGTGGTATGTAATTCGCAAGAACTCAGTGACCTGAAGTCAAAACTTACCGATGGAATGAGGGCAAGGACATGAATAGATCATTATTTCCTACTAGTGTTGTCACTAAAGCATTTACTTGGGCATACCAAGAATTGGGATTGAATGTGAAGCAAGCTTCTGAAATATTGGGTATTTCTCCTTCATCATTAGCCCAAACTACCCTGCTCGGATTTGAAAGTGGTACAGTGGAATATCGCAAACAGCTAGCGTTCATTCGCATGTATCATTTACTCATCTCTGTGTCAGAAGGGGACAGTGAACAAATGAAAGTGTGGTTTAGTCGCTACAACGTTGAATTGGAAGCGACCCCGTTCGCGCTGTGTAAAGAGCTAGATGGTATAGAAATGGTGGCGGATCACCTTCGCACCCTAAAGCAGAGCCTCGAGTCTAGCTTTGCATTATCTCGCTTTCACAAACCCAGTGAAGGGGCGCCATCAACGAGAGCGCAAACTGCATTGCATTAGCCAATGGCTTGGTTCTTATTGTGATCGATCTCAGCAAGCTGCCTGATAAACTCTGCACAAGCTTGAGGTTGAGTGATAGGGATCATGTGGCCAGCGCCCTTTAACGTTTTTGCTAACGCATGAGGGAGTTTTTCAGTAACTGCTTGTGTATGGGTAACGGGGTTTAATATGGTGTCCATGTCCCCGTAAAGCACACCCACGGGACAGCTTATTTTATCGTAAAACCCTTGTTGTCTGTGCAAACTACCTTGGGCTGAGACGGTATCTCGGCTGCCTTCATAAAAGCTTCTTGAATGCAACGCTAATATTCCACCTCCTTTTACAGCGAAATCCGCAGGAACAGCTTCTGGGGCGAATATTTGTGCCATTTGTTTCTTGCCGAATTTAACCCGTAACGGGCTGGCAATTGTATGAGTAACACTGCGACGAATAGCGTCACTGGGAATGTACAACATAGAAAGTGGCCCTGCTCCCCCAGTTAACGGGGTAGTCAGTGGGCATAAAAGGCTTATAGAAGTAATACGCTCTGGTGCGTCAAGTGCCATTCTCAAGGATATGCCGCCACCCATAGAGTGGCCCGCAAGTGCAGCTTCTTTAATTCCTTCCTTTTCCATCCATTCCAACAACATGGCACTTTGCTGTTCGAAGGTTGCTTCGGTTTTGGGATGGCGACTAGAAAAGCCACTTCCCGGTCTATCAACCCGATATACGGTAAAAAAAGGCGCTAGTTCATTTGCTAACTCACTGAAGTTTCGTGCGTTCCCCAATAGTCCATGGATTAAAATAAGTGCGGGACCATGGCCTTGCTTTTGCCAGTGTATAGTGCCTCCTGTTACTGGGGTGATATGGCCTGAGGGCGTAAATGCGTCATCGATACCACTATCGATTTTGCGAGTAAAAAAATAGAGCGCGACAATAATGGCGATAAGAACGATTAAAAGAATGGCCATGGTAGTATCCCTTAAGAGTATAAATATCAACCTATAGAACTGGGAATTTGTCGTCAACAAACTATTAGTGATTACGCGTTATAACTGCGAAAAATAGCTCGGCAATCGAATCTCATTAAGGGAAGGTTACAATGCATCGGATGATTCCTGTTATCATAGGGCGTACGTACTTTTAACCACGGAAGACGAATCATGGACATAGTCATCACCTCATCAATATCGATAGATGATAGTGAAATCGACATGCAAGCGATCCGCGCTCAAGGTAGCGGGGGGCAAAACGTCAATAAAGTTAGCAGTGCTATTCATTTGCGATTTGATATACATGCGTCGACGCTACCTGACAGATTAAAATCAAAACTGCTCGGGTTGAATGATAGTCGTGTGACAAACGAAGGGGTGTTTGTGCTTAAAGCACAGAATTTTCGGACGCAAGAGCAAAATAGACAAGATGCTGTGGCGCGTTTAGTTGCGTGGATTCAAAGTGCCACAGTAGAGTCTAAGCCACGCAGAGCAACAAAGGTAAGTCGCTCAGTCAAAGCCAAACGGGGTGAGGTAAAAAAGCAACAAAGTGCGAAAAAATCCCTGCGTAAGAAAGTAGAATTTTAGGTCAAAATGGCCTAAAGTATATGTCTATCAAAAGATGTCATTTCGCAAGGCAACGGAAAGTATCAATAGTAATGAATGTGCCTTGTGGATATGCTAAAAATTGGAATTTAAGGAAGCATACAAAGTGACTCGTTCAGACGTCATTCCGATGGTGCTATTTGCCGCCATAGTCGTGTCTCTTGGGATAAACACCCCTCAGGCCGCTAGTGAAATTATTGCGCGTTTGTTTAATCAGCCTATTACCAATAGTGAATTACAGCCTTCTAGCGCTGATGTAGATCGTTTCCAGTCAATTCTGACGGATAAATCAGAGAAAGAAGTACGGGCACTGCTCGCCCAGCGAGCCCTTGGTACGAGGATCACCGAATCGGTTCTTGCTGATTTTGCAGAAAAAAATGCAATCGAGCCCAATGAAGGCGAAGTTCAATCAGCTTATTCAGTCATTAAACTGTGGACGGTTGATTTAGACGAACACTCAGGTTATCAGGAAGAAGAGCTGAAGCGTTACAGGCTGGCTATGGCTCGCGGAATGGCAAAGAGTTGGAAAGTGTCGAAAGCGTTGTATGAGGCCTATGGCGGCGACGTCGTTTTTCAGCAGGATAACCCTTTAACGCCAGTTGGCGCATACCAAAAGTTATTTGAGCAGTACCGAGAAAAGGGCGAGTTCGTTATTTATGATCCCATATTTAAGGCGGCTTTCTGGAGCTCGGTAAAAATGAAGTACGCCAACTCGTACGATCCCGAAAAAATTGACTTCTCCTTACCTTGGTGGGAGAAGAGCATGACCGCCGCTGAAAAATAATTTTTGAAAGCCCTGTTACACAGGGCTTTTTTCGTGGTGTTCAAAAGCGACTAAGTTCCTTCAATGAACACAACTATAACGCAATAACTACTAACCTTGATGAAGGTGTTTTTGGACGTTGTAAACCCCGTCAATCACAGTTTTAAAATACTCTTTCGCACTTGCCACTGCGCTTCAAACACACAGCGTAACCGACCCAGGCACAGCTAAAATATGAACTAAATGTAATGATAGATTGTAAAAATAGTGACGCTATTAGGGTACTTACTTTGGGGTAGATGCCGTTCGGCAACTAGAAAAGTGAGTAGCAGCACAAGATCGTTAATACAAACGAAGTAGCGCTGTATTAACGCAAGATGAGTGTTTAAAAAAGAAGGAGTCTGCACTGTTAGCCCACGAGGCATAAACAGTGCAACTGAAACAATGAGGCCAGCTGACAAAGTGCCGAAGGAGTATATGATGATAAAGAAACTGTTGTTTTTAGTCGTGGTGATGATTGCGTATGGTTGTGCCAGTCAGCCCGATTACCGACAAGCCAAAAAAGGCGGTTTTGGGTATACCGAAAGTAAACTGAGCGACACGCAATATCGGGTTCATTTCAAAGCAAAGGGTTCAGACAAAGGAAAGGCAATGGACTATGCAATGTTACGCGCTGCAGAGATCACTCTACTACAGGGCTATGAATGGTTCGTTGTGACAGACAGAGAAACATTAGTGGACAAACAAACCGTTCAATCCGCGCCTGTCGCGGGATTTAGCCAGCGATATACTCGGGTTACCGAGTGTGGTGTACTAACTTGTCGAACCGCCTATCACCCCACTACACAATTTGAGACGGGTGTATTTGTGGGCGGCTCTGAGAAAAGTGAGATAGAAAGTATTCTGAGTATCCAAGTGGGTAAAGGTACTCGATCGGAGTCAGCTGCCAGTTTTGATGCGAAGGAAGTGCGCGCCAACTTGCAGCCAAAAACATCAGTGAATGAATAACGCTTGATTGTACGGGCTGACCCGCAGCATTGTTCGCACAGTGCGAAACAAACATTAAAAAAAGGGCCGCAGCGTATCTATCCTGCAGCCCTTAATTAACCCAAGTATCACCTACATGGGAAATAACGTTTCACGGCAGTATACTAGCTAAAGTAGCTATCTACTTCCTTTTCAGCTTCGTCACGGCTTTTACCATACGCTTTTTGGATCTTACCAACCAGTTCTTCACGGCGGCCTTCGATTACATCGAGGTCATCATCAGTAAGCTTCCCCCACTTCTGTTGTACCTTGCCCTTCATTTCTTTCCAGTTACCTTCAATGCGATCACTGTTCATAACTCGCTCTCCTTTTCTAATCAATTAAGTGATAAACCAGACGCAAGAATGACGTTCGGTTTGCACATAGTAGAAAAGCAAGTCACATTCCAATGTTTAACCTATTGATTTTAAATTAAATGTTCATTGATTGTGTAATTTTGTATTTCAAAAGTTATGCAGCTTTTACAAGTACTTGAAAACCCTACACGTGAATACTGTGCTGTCTAAGAAATGCTTCATTGTCTTGGCATTTATCAATTTTGTGTTGATCCTCACTTCTTCCCCTTTTCCAATAACTACTGATGTAAATCTGTTGGTGAGCAAGCTGCATCTCATGGGTTAACCATGTGCGTATCTCTCGCATGGAAGAGAATTCGCATGCCACCCACACGCCTGGCATGCCCGCCATCCAGGGAAGACTTCGCAGGCGCTGTGATAAAGAAGTCGTCTTGTTCCAGATAACCTTGACGCCTTCTGGTTTGTCTAACTCAATCACATCTCTCTGATCTTCTATATGAACAACGGCATAGCCTGTAGTATCAGGGGGAAGTTGTGCTAGGTGGCTTCTTATTGAGGGAAGAGCTGTTAAATCTCCAGCGAAAAGTACCCAGTCATATGTTTCACAGAGCCCGCGGCTAGTGCCTGGCCCCCTAAACAATATGCTATCACCTTGTTGTGCATTGTGTGCCCATGCTGAAGCGGGTCCCGTTATGCCTTCATTTGCTTGTAACACCATATCTAAAATCATTTCAGGCAGGGCAGGATTAAACTGACTTACTGTGTAAGTCCGCATAGCAATCTCACTGGGCTCAGCCTCTTCTTGTAGTGCATGACCGTCTAGGTCAAACATTAACTTGATATACGCACCTGAAGACATATTCGGTATTGTAAGTAAGTCTTCACCAGTCAAATGTATGCGTTGTATATGGGGAGTCAGGCGAGCTGTATGAGTAACAAAGGCTTTACGTGGGGATTGCATGGTCATTAAAAATCTCCTGTAGTAACCCTTAAACTTTATATGATAATAATTCTCATTACTATTTTAATGGTTGGGATAATATGACCGGTATAATTCGAATTTTTAGATAAGAGCGGGGCTTTTTGAAGAGAATAATATGAATTTAGGCAGAAATAGCCGGTTTTCATCTAAATTAACTTTGGCTAAGCGTTGAGAAGTAAAGGGATAAAAAGATAACAAAAAGGGGGCTATTTAGCCCCCTAAAAACCACTTAACTTGGAAAACACATTCACACAACACAAAGACGCACACTCAACGACTCTATGTATAAGATAAGATGACGATAAATTGAAAAGGTTCCATTTTTTTTTAAAAATATTATCAGCGCTTTATTTTGTATACGACTGAGCATTACATGCTTGTATATGAGCGCGCCTGAGATGGAACAGTGTAGTAAATAATACTATTGCAATTAGCGCCATTAACATCGCGGCAACGGCAAAAGGTAAGGCAATATCGGTTTGATACAACCATGCAGCAGCGGGTGGCCCTACAATATAACCCATGGCAGTAGTTGCGGTAATAAGACCTGTAATCAGTGACAGCTGAGATGGAGTACAGTAAGTGGTGGCTGCGGCCGCAAGGGCAGGGTAGGCCATGCCCATCCCAATACCCATACATGTCATCGCTATATACAAGATTGCGAAGGATTGCTGGAAATATAAACATACATAGCCAATAGCCAGCAATGGCAGCGCTAAGGTGATCATAGTTTCTTTGGCAATACGCGCTTTTTGCACAAGAGTAAACTGAACAATCAATGATGCTGCTGCACTTATCATCATGGCAATGCCCACTTTACTGGCAGCATCAACAGGAGACAGGTGATAAAAATCCATCAAGAAAAAGCCCAGTGATTGTTGCATCATTGCCATTGCAGTAAATACAAAAACACACGCCACGACAAATACATAAGGCACTTTGTTGTAACCACTCTGTTCGAGTTGTTGCCGCTGTGAGTCGGATAGTATGGTGGTGGTAGTCAATTCGGGCAGTTTAAAGTGAACTAAAATGATAGCTAAGATGGTCAACAACACAATGCTGTACAAAGGCACCAGAAGGCCTAAACTCACCAATAAGCCCGCGTAGGCTGGGCCAATAATTTGCCCTACATTACTGGCGGACGTCACCTTGCTTATAGCGCTGACTCTAGTTTGTATTGAACTTATACTCACCGCGTAACCCACGGCAGCAGGTGGCGTTGCAGACATAATGGTGGACTGAAGAGTGCGACTTATCAGTAGCGCTAAAAAAAGAGTGCTCCCTGTTATTATGCCAGTAAAGCCTGTCATCCATGTGCTCGCGAATACAAGTGTACCTATACTGTAGCCGGTAAGTCCTAGCATCAGGATTCGCTTGAATCCAACCCGTTTAGCTATTTTACTCCATATACTGGTGCCTATTGCAAAGATCAGCGCTGAGCTGGACATAATTGCGGCAATATGAAATTCACTAAGCTCTGCTTTGCGTCCCAAGGACGGTAAAGTGGTTAACATGACGCTTTGCCCGATAGAGGTGGCAAGCAGGGCACAAAATAATACGCGAAATACCAGAGAATGTGAGGAAGACACCAGCACGAAAGTGGCCCTATATAGTAAGCCGTGAAAGCGCGTAATTATAACATAAAAAAATGCCCGCCAAAGGCGGGCCAAAATCAGAGGTATGTAAAGGCCGGGATGGGCCTTTGAGGGGAGAGGGTAGTCGTCGGAAGACAACTCACCAATAACATCGACGACGCTATCAGTGTCCTCACAATGGCTTCGCTGAAGGAACATACTTACGTTCAGCGAATCCAAATTAGGTCAACAGTCCCTTGCTGCACGAGACATCACTGTCGGTGCTTGCGATGTAGGTACTCGGTGCTTGACTGCAATCCCTATGAATCAAGCGCGTTGCGTCCTGCGAGTTTGTATAGATTTTCTTTAATCTAACCTCATCATCGACCAGCAATTTAACGGACATCCGACACCCATCCTGACTAAATAGTACTGATTCTTCCAAAGTCCGTGTTAACGCAATCCTTTTACATCCAATGTCGTCAACCACCAGTATCATTTAGTAATGTAATTTGGCCTCTCCGTCGCTCAAGCTATCCTAGCTTCAAATTACATTCTGTCTTTATCCGTTAGTCTAAACTATGCTTTAACTGTGCCAGAAAATGAATTTTACTTAATGTTTATCTAAGTGCATGAATTTTAATTACATTTCATTTTATATAAATAATATTATATGCAGTTCGGAAATTTTACCTTCGGTGGCCATGTAGATTTTTCTCACGGGTGTGTAGCGTTTTACTCACACTGCTTATCAAGCGTGAGAATTAGAAATAGCTTGATTTTTGGCTACAAATATAAGATTATTTTTATATAAGGTATTTCTTATTTAAGGTGGCCTCACCATGCCAAAGGCGATAATTGAAAAGTTACTCTATCTATCCACCCATAGAGGGAAGTGGATCTATGCGGTGCTATTAATAGCTGTGATGTTTTGTGCATTTCAAATGCGCTTGATAACCATCGATACAGATCCTGAAAATATGTTGGAAGAGGCACATCCCGCCCGTGCATTCCACAATGAAGTGAAACACACCTTTTCGATGTACGATGCCATTGTGGTTGGGGTCATTGCTCCTGAGGAAGGTCAGGCATCACAGGCAATGGGGATATATTCCCCTGAATACCTCAGTGCAATTGATCGCGTCACTGAGCACGTGCTTAATATAGATGGGGTTATCGCGCGGGACGTAATGTCATTCTCAACTGTTGATAATATATCTCAAGGAAGTTCAGGAGAGCTGGTATTTTCCTGGATGATGGCAGCACCACCCCAAACCGATGAAGCCGCGCGCATGGTGGAGGCATCTATCAAACGTTTGCCTATGCTTTACGATACGCTTGCCTCGTCCTCTGGCAAGGCTGCGGCTATCTATGTCCCGATAAAAGATAAAAACGAAAGTTACCGTATAGCTGAAGATATCCGTCAGTATATTCAAACTCAATCATCGATTGCTGGTAACCAGTCCGCGTCTGATCTTCAGTGGCACATTACAGGTTTGCCGGTAGCTGAAGACCAATTTGGTGTAGAGATGTTTATCCAAATGGGGATAGCTGCCCCCGCCGCTGGCCTTATGATTTTTATTTTGTTGTTCTTGTTCTTCCGCAATGTATCGTTAATTACGGCACCTATGGTTGTGGCTATGGCCACTGTCATTATTACAATGGGTGCCCTTATTGGCATGGGCTTTACGGTACACATTATGTCATCGATGATTGCTATTTTCCTCATGCCAATTGCGGTGGTGGATTCAGTACATATATTGTCAGAATTTTCAGATCGCTATAAACCAGGTCAAAAAGCAGACGAAGTCATCACTACGGTGGTAGAGCATTTGTTTAAACCCATGTTGTTTACGTCACTGACGTCGTCAGCCGGTTTTTTCTCACTGATGCTAACGCCCATTCCCCCCGTACAAATTTTCGGCGCTTACATAGGTTTTGGTATTCTCCTGGCATTTGTTATCACGCTTACTTTTATTCCGGCCTATATATCGCGAATGTCAGATGCATCGCTGATAAAGCTTCAACAAGCCTTGCACAAAGAGGAAGGCAGTGATGTTGCACCCACATGGCTACAACGAAGCATTTTTCGAATCAGACAGGTAGCACTTAATTATAAAGGGCTACTGTTGCTGATGTTTACCGCCGTTTCTGTGGTGTCAGTGTGGGGGATTACCCAAATCCGAATCAATGATAATCCGGTTCGCTGGTTTAAAGCTGATCACGAAATACGGGTAGCTGACAGGGCATTGAATAACGAATTTGCAGGAACGTACAATGCCTATATTGTCATTGAGGATAATACTGAAACGGTAACAGCAATAGAGATGCTACAGAGTGCTGCGTTACCTACCAGCCTGGAGAGTTGGAAAGTTGCCACTGCAAATGCGCTAAGGTCTGACGATAAAGCAAATGGTTTGAACCTTCTGTCTATGCAGGTAGATGATGCATTGTTTGGCGATTTGAATAGTCAAGAGGTGCAGGCGTTGGAAGACTTGTTAAATGAAGTTGAGCAAGCGAAAACACAAAGTAAGACATTCCAACAACCACAAAACGTTGCGCTACTTTCCGATCTCCAAGCGTATTTGAGTGAGCAGCCCCTAATCGGTAAATCTCAATCGCTAAGCGACGTGATAAAGGTGGTGAACCGCGAGCTTCGTTCGGGTGAAGACAAAGATTACACACTCCCTGAAACCCAAGCTGCTGTGGCACAAACGCTGTTGCAGTATCAATCGTCGCATAGGCCGCAAGATTTATGGCACTTTGTCACACCGGATTATAAGAAGACGTTGGTCTGGTTGCAGTTAACCAGCGGTGACAATCAGGATATGACTGAAGTAATTAGCATAGTTGAAAACTACTTTAATGCGCATCCACTCCCGCCAGGTCTCACTTATAACTGGGCTGGAAAGGCTTATTTGAACGTGGTTTGGCAGGAAAACATGGTAGCGGGCATGCTCGATAGTTTGCTTAGCGCATTCATCATTGTCTTCGTCATGATGGTGTTGCTATTCCGCTCTTTAGTCTTTGGCATTTTAGCAATGTTGCCGTTGACCATTACCATTACCTTTATTTATGGAGCGATTGGCATTGTTGGGAAAGACTATGATATGCCCATTGCGGTGCTTTCAGCGCTCACTCTTGGGTTATCGGTTGATTTCGCCATTCACTTTTTGGCAAGAGCGAAAGAGATTTTCAAACAAACGGGTGACGTCAATGAAACGCTGAAGGCGATGTTTGATGAACCCGCCAGTGCGATCACGCGAAATGCCCTCGTAATCGCCCTTGGCTTTACGCCGTTGTTATTTGCTCCACTGGTGCCCTACATTACCGTAGGGGTGTTTCTCGCTAGCATTATGTTTATTTCTGCATTGGTCACACTGTTAGTGTTACCTGCAGCTATGTTGTTACTAAAACGTTGGGTTTTCAAGGAGGCCTAATATGTGTGTAGTTAAGAAGTCGTTTTTGAACCGCTTACGCCAGTCTCTATTTGCAATGACGATAGGCGTATTGTCCGTTAACGCAATAGCGGTACAGCCCACCAGTCAGAGCGATAACGCCAGCGCCATGAGTGCTGAAGAGGTGGATGCGTTGGTGAAAAAAGCCGAGCAGGTCGCGTATTATTCAGGTCATGACGGCAAGTCAATGGCACGGATGCTCATCGTAGATGAACAAGGGCGTAAGCAAATGCGTCAATTCACCATATTGCGAAAAGACGTTGAAGACAGTGACGGTGTTGATACCGGTGATCAGCGCATGCTGGTATTTTTTAGTCGCCCTACAGAAGTACAAGGCACCGTATTCAGGGTGGAAAAACACGCGGAATTAGCGAAGGACGATGATCGTTGGCTTTACTTACCTGCCCTTGATTTAGTCAAGCGCATTGCGGCAGGTGATAAGCGTACGTCATTCGTTGGGTCGCACTTTTTCTACGAAGATGTATCGGGTCGCGCCATCGCGCAGGATAGTTTCACGTTATTGGAGCAAAATGACACACACTATGTGTTAAAAGGGATCCCGAAAGACGCAGGCAACGTGGAGTTTTCTCATTATGTGGTTGAGATAGATAAATCGACTTATTTACCTACCACTATCAACTTTTACAAAGGCAGTGACAATTACCGTCGCGTTGAAGCTGTCAGTATTGAAAACATACAAGGCTTCCCCACGGTAACGCGAAGTAAGGTGTCTGATTTGGCTTCAGGTGGCTATACCCTTATGGAATTCAGAGGTGTGCAATACGACATCGGCTTGCCTGATAATATATTCAGTGAGCGTAGTTTAAGAGTGCCTCCTCAGTCTTACCTTAACTAAAGGAAAAGCAGAGTATTATGATCCAGGGTATTGGGTTCACCTCATCACGCCTTACAGGCATCGCTTTAGCTATGCTACTGATTAGTGCACCTTGGGCACATGCTCAGGAAGCTGATGTTGTTAGTAAGACGACGCAAATCGAGCAAGAAGAGCGTGTTGACGAATTCGGTGATGCGTTTTCTGATGCCTTCGATGATGCCTGGGGGGACGATGACTGGGGTGATGACGATTGGGATGAACAAGACGATACGTCCGGCGCATTCACTGTTAGTGGGTTCGGTGAACTTGCGTTGGGAAGTCGCATGTCTCGTGACCCCGCGCTTAATACCTACCGCACCCTTCGGGATGCCAGGGTTCAATTTCGCGGCGATTATGCGCTGAAAGCGTCATCGTTTTCCAGCAAAGTAGACCTGTGGTATGACGGTGTAAAAAGCGAATGGGAAAGTCAAATAAGAGAGCTGGCCTGGCAAGGCAGTCTAAGCACCCTGTTACCATCTCGTTGGGCTGAAAGCGCTGATTGGGCGCAGGCGTTTGACCTCAAAATTGGGCGGCAAGTGCTGACGTGGGGAACAGGGGACTACGTATTTCTCAACGATCTTTTCCCGAAAGACTATCAGTCGTTTTTTGCTGGGCGGGACGATGAATATTTAAAAGCCCCAAGTACAGCGATTAAAGTTTCAGGCTATTTTTCGTTGGCTAACGTCGATGTGGTGTACATGCCTGAATTCGAGCCAGATGTAGGGATAACTGGAGAAATATTTTCTTTCTACAGTCCACAGCTCGGTCATAATATTGCACCCGCTTTTACTGTTAGTGGCGATAATAGACCCACTGACAGTGAACTTGCTTTGCGGGTTTATAAAAGCATTTCTGGGGTGGAGCTTGCCGCTTATGGTTATAAGGGGTATACCAAGCAACCCACTGCTTTTGATTCAAATGGTCAGCCGCGATACAGCGAAATGAATGCCTTTGGCGCAAGTGCAGTCAGTCCATTTGGCAAAGGTATTGCCAATACTGAATATGTATTTTACGACAGTCGGGAAGACCGTTCTGGAGACAATCCTTTTGTGGCCAATGATCAGAGTCGTTTTTTAGTCGGCTACAGCCAAGAGTTATTTCCCAATGTTACCGGTGCACTTCAGTGGTATACAGAAGCTATTCATGACGCCGATAGGCTTGATCGCACTTCCCAATCCCCTGAACGTCTTCAGGAGAAATATCGACATTGGGTAACCACGCGTGTGACCTGGTTAGCACTTAGACAAACACTGACGTTAAATGCCTTCTTATTCTATTCGCCCAGCGATGAGGATGGCTATTTAAAAGCGACGGCAATCTATTCACCTACCGACAAATGGCAAGTTCGCGGTGGATTGAACCTGTTTGCCGGTAATGAGCCCTATACATTTTGGTCACAATTTGAAGATGCCAGTAATGTGTATGTTGCATTTCGCTACTTCTACTAATGCCTGTTGACTTCATTGAGATGAGCGTCTCGACAGGTGCTTGGTAGCTAAATTTTTTCATTAATTCATATTGAGGATTTCGTTATGTCACAAGAAAAAGCATTGACTGCCTTTGCTGGTTTTATGGTGTTACTCTCCGTTGCACTGACGCATTTTGTGCACCCATATTTTATGTGGTTCACTGTGTTTATTGGGGCCAATCTGTTTCAACAGAGCTTTACCGGGTTCTGCCCAGCCACCATTTTTTTCAAGAAAGTACTTGGGCTGAAAAGCGAACGAGAACTGGCAAAGCAGTAATCTAGCAGTGGAAATAGCACGATAAGTGCGTATGCAAGCCAGATAATATGGCTTGTGTAGATGTTGAAAAACGCTGATTGGGTGAGACACTCACCCAATGCGCAATGAATTGGTATGGGTAATACTGGGTGTAATTACCACGATCCATACATGGGGTTAGGTAACAGGAAATACTCACTCCCCACTTTTTGTCGCAACTGGCTGAGATCGGCAGACTCCTGAGTGATGCCAGAAAAATCTTCCACGTTGTCGCCAATTTGCATAATGATGGTGTGCTGTTCACGCCAGGTTTCGCTTTGTTCGTCTATGGAACAGTTGATTTTTCCTTCGCGCAATAGTGCACGTCTTCTATCTTTATCGTTGATAATTCCAGTTTGTCCTAGCGCCATTTTGTCAGCTTTCTCGCGCCCGACAATACACGTGTTTGCTGGCGTCAATGGCAGGCCCAAGGCGAGTAAGTTTTCCCATGTGTAGCGATCTAATTGCTTGTCGCGATTGGTAATTAACACTACCTTTCCCTCTCGAGCAAGCACCGCATTTAAAAAGCTGTTCACACCTGGCACAAGGGAAGCTTCTTTGCGTTTGACCCAACTCTCCCAACTCTTTGAGGTATAGCCCAACCCCACCGACTCTCTTTCTTTCTGGTACTGGCTGTTATCAAGTACAGTTTCATCCACGTCCATTACAATGACTTCATTTTTGGTAAATTGTAAAGGTAGCGCCGCTTCTGCCTGCTTATATACAAATTCACTTAAGACTCGGTACTCTTTGCTGGTCGTTTGGTATGTCACAGCTGAAGAAACGGGTGTCGCTGATATTTCAGAGTTAGTGGAACTAGTGTTAACTGACGAGGTACTAGTTACACAACCAGCAACGCTGGATAGGCATACGACAGAGACCGCTATTTGGACAAAGCGAGAAGGGGAAGCAAACCGAATTTGTTTGGCAAAAGGCAACATTGTTTTTCCTAAGTGTTGTTGGCACATTAATATGTAGTGTTCAATGCAAATTGAGCATGACTAAAGCGCATATTGCGACGTATTTACTATGCCACTAATTGTCGCTACTGCGTCGTGAGCGTGTAGACTTTCCTGATGTACTACTTTTACACAAAAACGGGTGGCGTGGTAATACTTGCTTAACGTTGCATGTAGACGCCTCGCCGCATCTTCAACAAACATCAGGTTTTGTGCGTTGCGCTTGGCAAAGGCTTGCTCATCTTCACGCTTCACCGCTGTTTGAAGCGGTGTCCCTAACGCGTGCTCGACCCGATCTATTATTTCTACAAAATCAGGTACAACAGGCTTAGACATCTCTAGCGTTACGTGGGCTAAAGAGCGTTGTGCATGGGGGGTAGCGATACTTGAGTCAATAGAATTAAGCCAACCTTTGACGCGTGCGAGCGACAGTGATTGTCCGTTGAATTGCTTTTCGAATTCCTCCGCTAAAGCTTGACGAGAAAGTGATGCAGAGCATGGACACGTGCTTGAATAAGGAACAGTGAGATTAACTGTGGCGCTGGTCGCTTTCCCTTTGGTGATAAGAGAAAGTCTGGCAGCATATTTTTGATAACCAAAAGCATGACTGACCATGGCTGGTCTTAGCACGTTTAGGTCAAAAGTGAGATCGAGTTTAGCCTCTTGACTTAACCCCTCTTGGGAGGCCACCAAGTTAGTCATTAAGGGTGTTAAACCGGCCGTGTTTAGGATTTGATTACTCAAATGCTGTTGCAACAGGTGGTACAACCTCGACATGTGAATACCTTTGGCTTGGTGATTATCCAAGCTTACTGAGACATGTGCTTCTCCATGACTGGCCAAGCACACGTTGTCCTTACCTAGTACCTTTATGGGAATTGCAATGCCTTCCATCCCCACCCAGTTGATCGGGGCACAGATGTGAGCTGCAGAGTCTCTAACAACATCAGACAGCACTGTGGTTGGGTTACTTTGTTGTGACAAACCATTTACCTATAAACCATAGTTATTGTTATACTATAACATATCATAAAGTGTTTAAGCACTCACCATGTGCATAAGGGATTAGGCTGGCTGTTGCGATTAGGCGCATGACTTTCTATGAATGAGTAGAGTGAGTCAGGCAAAGTCGAGCAGGTCAGTACCAAAGAAATTATCGATGATACAGCGCCATTCACCAGTTGCGTCTTTTTGCATGACATACACTGCGCGTTTACCTTCACATGGTAATGCATGAGGTGTGGCTTTGGGAACGAGGTAAAGTTTTGCTACCACAAGGGCAATATCACCAGCCTGTATGACCCTTTCATCGCCTGTGGTCACTATATGATCAGGCATGAATTTCTTTTGAAACTTCAATAATGCACTCATACAGTCTTGTTGGAGGGATGGGTCCTGAGAGGTAACTGACATGGGGGTAGACACCACCTGTGCCCCCTTGCCGTAACACTTAGCCAGTGCGTCCTGGTCGCCCTGATTTACTGCGTCGTGTAGCTGCTGTAACACGTATGATATCGAATTGTTCATGACTGTCGTTCCGGTTTACCGCAAGACGAGCCAATAAAAAACCCGCCTTAGCGGCGGGTTTAGTGAAATTTATTTGCGCACTAGCTAACCCGCCCATTCGATAGAATAGCGAGAATAATAATCAGGTTAGATAGGGTTGCTGTGCTTTGACGTAGCATTAATTGCTCTGGTACGTTGCTTGTTGAACACAGTATTCAACGGCAGTTGACCAAAGTCAACGACTCCCTTTTAAAAAATAACGGGAAGAAAAAAGCAGGTAAAAAAGGAAACGTTAAGATTAAAACGACAAAGGGGCGCCCAAGCGCCCCTTTTCGATAAACGGGTTCTAAATAGAATTAGCCGTTAAAAGATTTGTTATACTGTTTGGCGAATTGAACTAGCGCCATACCGTTACAAACGACTTGCTTTGGGTGAACCTTTGCTAAGAAACGACGTTTTGCTTTGCTGAACTCTTCGTTAGAGGTTGCAGCTGCAATACACAATTTGGCTTCGTTTGATGCATTTGCATTTCTGAATTTTGCATTATTATTTGTATTGGTGTTTTCTTGCTTTTTCAACGTGGCAATAAACTCAGCGATTGGCGTGTCGTTACACAGGACTTGGTCTTTGCTAATGGCTAGGATGTTATTGTCGCGAAGTACGTCTTCTAGCGAATCACTTGACTGTGCTGCAGCAACGCAAGCCTTGGTAAACTGTGAGTTGTCGCTAGCTTCAAGCTGAAATGCGTGAGCGTTAGAAGCAATAGCTGCAACAGATAGTAAAGACGCAATTAATTTAAGCATGACCGTTCCTATAAAAGTGTGTTAATCAAAAAATCACCAAAATCTGCGCGCATTTTAGACGATAAAACACATTTCACAATTGAGTAAAATTGCATCAAAGAATTAGTTTTTCTAATGCGATATGATCTAAAATGTCACAAATGTTGGAGAAGTGTTAAGTGGAATACTTACAAACGTTAATTACAGCTGATAGTGCCATTTCTTTAACAACGGCAATGCTACTTATTGCTACTTCTATGTTTACTTCTTTGATGACAGCCACACTGGGAATAGGCGGAGGGGTATTGTTGTTGGCGGTAATGGCTGGAAGTATTCCGGTAGGCGCGCTTATCCCCGTGCATGGATTAGTGCAATTAGGCTCTAACGGCAATCGTGCACTGATGACTTTCAAATACGTCGATTTCGCCATGCTGAAGTATTTTTCAATGGGCGCATTAATTGGTGCCGTGGCAGCGTCATTTATTGTTATTCAACTTCCATTGGTTCTTATTCAGTTTGCCGTCGCCGGTTTTATTTTGTTTTTGGTATGGGGAAGCAAGCCCCAAGCCCAGGAAATGCAACCAGTGGGAAGAGCCTTGGCTGGTTTTATCACTACTATTTTGTCCATGTTTGAAGGTGCTACCGGCCCTTTAGTCGCCGCATTTGTGCATCGCAACAACTACAACAAAATGCAGATTACCGGAACATTCGCCAGTTGCATGACCTTTCAGCATGGGTTGAAAGCATTTGTTTTTACCTTTGTTGGCTTTTCTTTTACCCAATGGGCAGGGTTGGTTGTGGCCATGATCGCTAGTGGCGCGCTGGGAACCTTTATCGGACTTAAAGTATTGAAACGCATTCCAGCTGAGAAGTTTTTACTCGTGTTTAAGGTCGTAGTGACATTACTAGCTTTACGTCTTTTGTGGCAAGCCTTGGCAAGTGCGTGGTAAGTTTGACGACTAAACAACGCCAGTGGCTCATCACCACTGGCTTTACTTTTTAGGGCAGCGTTAAATCAATTGCGTAAATTTATGTAATCGCAAAATTATTGCAGCTTCACCAATATTAAAAGCGATAGCTCAACGACAGGTGCCATTCTCGTCCAGCTGCGGGCACTCGCTCGCCCACTTCCACATCAGAATTCATCACCCGATTAATGCCTGTTGTGTGCGGCGCATACTGTTTGTCGAAAAGGTTGTGGACAGTTGCGGTGAGTATAAGGTTTGAGTGAGTGTTAGTCAGCAGCGTATAAAACCCGGTCACATGCACTAGTCCATACCCTGCTGAGATCCGTTCATTTTGCAAATTCGATACATGGTTTTGCGCGCCTGTTAACTCAGACATTACTTGCAACGAAAGTGGTTTTTCTAACAACATTGTTTCCCACTGGATAGTGGTGATCAGCTGCTCTGGGGCAATGCGAAATAACGCGTCGTCAATGTCATCGCGGTTGCCATGTTGAACACTTGCTACGGCGTTTAGGCTGATGCTGTCACTGAGGTGCCCCTGTAAGGTAAGATCTGCGCCTTTGATAACCGCGTCTGTGTTTGTCCACTGGAAGGGTAGAGTACCCGCCATCATAGTCGACACCATGTTGGCTGCCATATTGCTGCTAACTGCCCCTGTAATGTAGTCTTCAATGTCTTGATAAAACAGGCGGGGTGAAATAGACCATTTGGCATAGGTGTAATCAAACCCTAGGTCTATTTGGCGCGCAACTTCGTTGTCTAAATTTAGGTTACCTATATAGTTGAAGCCGTCGGCCATACCACCGGAAATGCCTAGTGGTAACCAGGTGTAGCGCTCGAAATAGGCCGGAGCGCGATTTTTTTGAGATGCTCCAAGTACGATATTTAAATTGTTATTGACATAAAAGCGAGTAGTGGCGGCAATATCTAGCATGTTGTAGTTGCTATCGCGCTTTGACGTGTTGAAGTTATTCACTAATGTGGCAATAGCTGGATTCATCATCACCATATTCGAGCCAGCCAACCCTGCATCCATGTTAACGCGTGTGTATCGGGCGCCAATAGTTGAAGAGTATGCTTCTTTGTTGAACTCCCATTCAGCATACACACTGGCGGTGTCTTTTTCCGCGTTAGTAAAGTTATTAACGAAGAACATACTGTTGTTAGGATTAGTAATGGTGGAATTATTTCGGCTGTGGTGTAGGTATGCACCGAACTCCACTCTGCTAGTATCGAAAGGCATGACGTACTTAGCATCTAGGCCTTGAGCAATAGAGTCTGCATTATTTTCTCTTGCTCTATCTGGCGACATCACCATACGTTGAGAAAAATTGTCCATAGCGTGCTGATTGCTATTGCCAAACCAGCTGAGGGTAAGATATTCGGATTCGCCGATATTGAAACGATAGCCAAAGCGATACCAGGCAGCATCAATAAAACCAATATCCATAGCAAGAGCGGGTGTGCCGCTTTCGTTAGTATTGAGCAGTTGATAGCTGGCATCAAATTGATGATCACCCCATTCAAAGCCTAGTCTGAACTTACCGCCATTTCTTTGGTAATGGCTATTGGGTATAACAGTGTTATCACCTGACTCTCGTTCGTCTCGCTGCTGGTGAGTAAAGGCTCCACTGGCAAAGGAATGGTCAGTTTTGTACAGCACATTACCATGATATTGCTGACCGCTTCCGGGGGATATTACGCTCGCGTTTACGCTGCCGGTAAAGCCAGAATTCAAATCAAAAAGCATTGAGGCGTCAGAGTGAATGCGTAGCTTGCCACCTAACGTTTGTACGCCTGTGCTTACTGGTACAATACCACGATAGAGTGTGGCGGTGAGTCCTGGTTCAGGAAGTACATGTGATAATGGCGAGTCCATAGAGTTTGGTCCAGCACCGACAATATCTACGCCGTCTATACTTACGCCAACCCTGTCACCGTACAAGCCTCGGTATTGAATGAGTCCTGTCACTGGACCATTTCGAGAAATAGATACGCCAGGTAGTTTGGCGAGCTGATCACCAAAGTCAGCGTGGATATTGGTAGCGGCGGTCACCGTTTCTTGCTCAATTTTTGTATCAATTTGAGTAAGTGGAGTACCCATAACTGTAATTACTTCAGTTGAAGCGTTTTTATCTAAACCAGTTGTGTTTGCACAAACATGTGCAGACGCGCAGGCAGCTATTGCCCCAAGCGCAATTATTGAATGCTTCATAACAATTCCATTCTTAAAAACGTATGTGGTGCATACCCAAGATATGCTCGCTAAGTGTGTTTTTAGGCGTTGTTATGCGTGTGGTGGTGCTCGGCTTAAGGGGGCCGCGTAAGCAAATGCCGTATAAGGTTTTGCGGCCAGACGAGTAACTAATGCGCGATAGCGAATTACAGATAAAACGGGCAACGCGGTTTGTGGAGTATGATCAAAGTGAGGCAGGTCTGCCAATGTGCCGTTGGTACAATCAATATGCTGAACTGGGGCGTTGAAGTCTTGAGGACTAACAAAAACAAATTCACCTTCGAGCTCTGTTGCGCTAAGCGATATGTAGCGCATAGATTTACCCGTACAGATAAGCTCGATATCTTCCCCCACGAAAGCACGTGCTTGCTGCATTGTGAATGCGGCAAGGCCTAACGCAAATGCATTTTGAAAAAGCATGCACAGGCAAAGTGAAATCGTTAATAGGCGTTTTAATGTCATGAATTATTTGTATTGTTAGCG